>CAXHFH010000015.1:0-31832 GCA_964015995.1 uncultured Alphaproteobacteria bacterium | reverse complement strand
GTTGTTATGGCCGCGATGATGAGTGCTACCATAAGGGCGAGGGCCTTGAGTGTGCTTGTAAAATTAATTAAATCCGATAGCCACTCATGGTGAGTTTCAAGCATTGCGTGTTTTGAAATTTTTTGAATATCGTTTTTTAAGTTGTTTAATCCGTTGGCATCAACCTTACGTAACTCTAATGCGATAAGCCCGGGAAGGGGGATGTCGCCCAGACTAAGATCATTTCCAATCCAGGGGGAGATCAGTTCCTGTATCTCTTTATCGCCGAGCACCTCAGCCGACTTTACAAGCTTATGCTCCGAGAGCATTGCGTATAAATCTTTGGTTTCTTTCAAAACAGTGTCTTGGGATAAGATATGCCCATCTTTTGTTTCTATGGATATTTCTATTGTTACTTTGTTTTCTAAACCTGACGACCATTTTTCAGTCATGGAGTTCAGGGCAAATGTACCACTCAGTGCAAGCACTGCCAGAAAACTCATCAGTGCTATTAATAAGATTAAAAATTTTGAATCCGGGCTTTTATCCAAAGGTAGATCTTGGTTTTTATCGTTAATAAGCTTCATGACCTTTTGGGTGTGCTTATTGCTCGAAAGCTTATCTTTCACGCAAGATATCGCATTTCTACAGGGTGTTTTACTGCCGTTGATAAGTTTAGAAAACATGGCGAATCTTCTTATTTTGGATGGTTCTGTCTTCTTGGGTAACAACACCGTTATTGAGGGTAAGGCAGGGATGGCCAAATTGTTCAATGATTTGTGGGTTGTGGGTTGCGATGACAATCGTCGTGCCCATGCGGTTCAGCTGTTCAAATAAACCCATAAGGCGAAAGCCGATTTCGTCATCAAGGTTACCTGTTGGTTCGTCTGCTAAAAGAAGTTTGGGGCGCCCTATGACTGCGCGTGCGATGGCGACGCGTTGTTGTTGCCCGCCGGATAATTTTTTAGGCAAGTGCTCTTTATGCTTACCAAGACCAACCCAATCTAACAATTCATTCACATGCGCGTTAATTTCATCATCAGGGCGGCCAAGAATGCGCAAGGGCAGGGCAACGTTATCAAAGGTCGATAAATGCGGTAGTAGGCGAAAATCTTGAAAAACGACGCCAATGCGCTGACGTAATGCGAACAGCTCCTCCCGCTTGGCTTTCTTTATGTCCTGCCCAAGCATTGTGATATTTCCCCGCGTTGGGATATTTCCCAAATACATGAGGGTGATCAAAGATGTCTTGCCCGCACCACTAAGGCCGGTTAGGAAATGATAGGATCCTGACTGTAGGGTAAAGTTCACGTCATGGAGAACGTCATCACCATCTTCATCATATCGGAAAAATACGTTATCGAATTTAATCAAAGGTTTTACTCACTTATCTTTCTCGTTACTTAAGCGTTCTCTCGGCTGTTGTTGATCAAGAAGATATTGAATGGCTTGCCCTTTTTTATAAGCGTTTGTGATTGAGCGAGCAGCAAGATAGGAGTCCTCGTACAAACCTTTGTCAGATAATATTTTAGACACAGTTTCATAAGCTTTATTGCGAAATGAAAGGCTTTCGATTTTATCAATACTGATTTTTGCAGACTTGAAATCGCCTTTTTCCGCTTGTATTTCTGCTGTTTCTCCATACGCTTTATGCTTAAGTGCAGCGTTTTCCATGGACGCAGTTGTTTTCCACGCGCCCTCATTATCGCCTGCGAAGGCTTGCGCCATAGCAACATACGTTAAGGCAATGCCATGCGATGGCGGATGATTGGTTATGCTGTCGGCTTTAACGCGTAATTTTGCAAATTTCTTATTTAGCGATTCCGCATCCTCACCATATGCCGCCAAGGCCATACCCACACCGCGGATGCTCATGGCTTTTGTATCCGGCGTTTCTATCAGATCAATGACAACCAATGCTTTTTCAAAGTTCTTTTCAAAGGCCAGTGTTTTCGCAATTTCGCGGTAAGTCTGATCTTTCCACGCCACATTATCAATCGAAGAGGCATTACTGATGAGTTCTTCTAATACGCATTCTCTATCGGTAATTGTACATTCATCAATGGCGTGCGCGTTAATTGGCAGTGCAATCAAAAATAAAAGAAACAAAAAAACCTGTACCTTGCGATAGCTCTTAAAGTGATACATATTATAAATCCTGCGTATTTTTCATGTGACTCTATTTAATACAAGACACACACCGGAAAGAGAAGAACCCAGTTACAATGATTCTGACTTGTCCCAATTGTTATAGCCAATACAAGGTCGCTTTGGCCGTTATGGGTAATCGTGGGCGCGATGTGCGTTGTACCGCTTGTGGCGAGGTCTGGCATGAGGATGATCATGTCGTGGCGCGTGTGGAACAGCCTGTGGATGAAAATGTGGAAAATGACACAGAGTTTTTGTCCTCGCAGGAGATACTGGATATACCGGAATCCATTAAACCGGCCCATGATGATTCTGAAAATAAAGGTCAATATGGCGCCGGAACAGACAAGACGATATCCTACGCCATAGCAGCGGCAGTATTCTTATGCGTACTGACTTATTTATTACTTTTTAGTGCGTCCCTGATGCGTAACTATCCATCGATGCAAGGGTTTTATGCATTATTTGGTATTGAAATGCAGATACCAGATAGCGGTAAGGTGGCATTTGCAAATATTAAGGCTGCACATCATGAGGGCATCGTAATGGTGTCTGGTGATATCGTAAATTTAACGGATGATCCGCAGGCTCTTTATATGCTTGAGATCACGATTGGAGACGGTGCCGACGGGCATCAGTCACAATGGTTTGCCGTTCCGCCAAAATTGGTACTGGATCCAGAAGAGACCATTACGTTTAAAACGGAAAGTCATCTTGAGCAAGAGCTAGGGCAGGTGGAAGAGGGGCATGAAGACGCCGAATCTTCTGATCATGAGCCAATACAACGTGATGACGTGCAATATGTTACTGTTCGGTTTGTTTTAAAGCCCGCATTAAAGGTATCTAAAACTGACGAAGTAGACGACGGAAATATTCCAGTTCCTCACGAGATCGAGAACGATCACCAGAGCGATCACGCAGCATCTTTATAATCTCATCAACGCGCTTTTTATCAAGCTCGTCAGGCACCTCGACTTTTGAATCGACGCCGCGTCCGTCTTCATTTTCGTCACCGTAACGACGGCCGAGGGGATCATATTTTTGTGAAGAGCCGCTCATACCAACGCCAATCATCTGCTGCATACGTTGCCTGAATTGTTGTGCCAAATCTTCCTGTGCATCTTTCAGATATTCAACGGCCTTGTTTTGATAAGGCAGGGAGCCTTTGGGGTCATTATCTCCTAATCTCTCTCCTGATCCGCGCATTTCTTGTTCTGCCATACCCATTTTTTCAGGCACTTCATCAAGCTTCTCTGCCGCATCCATCATAAGTTGGCCTAAAGTATAGCGTAGCGCATCTTGCTCTACTTGGTTCTTCGTTGTGTCCAAAGCACCGCCTGCGGATTTATTATCTTCCGATTTATCTTTTTTGCCTTGAGACGTACCTTGTTGGTCAGGCTTACTTCCTTGCTGCCCATCTTTTTTGTTTTGAGCCTCTTTTTGCTGTTGCGGTTTTCCGTTTTTATCCTGTTTCTGTTGATCGCTGCTATTATTGGAAGATTGCTGTTGCTCTGAATTGTCTTTTTTCTGCTGGTTTCCTTTTTTATTTTTGGCGTTTTCTTGTTTTTGTGATTGCCCTTTTTTATCTTGTTCTTGTGGATCAGCGTCATTATCAGCTGGCTTTTGTTGTTCTGCCTCTGCCTTTTTTTGCTGATTAGATGATTGCTCTTTATCATCCTTATCTTTCTTCTTTTCATCGCCAGCTTGAGAATTTTGCTCTTCCTTGTTTTCTTCCTTTGGCGGCGGCGGGGCGGTGTCCATTCCAAAATCCTTGAGCATTTGCTCAAGGGTAGGCAATGAGCGCTTTGTCATTGTGCTTTCTTTTTGCTGCTGCTGTTGTGACGAGCTTGACCCTGATTGATTTCTCTGTGGAAAGTACTTCTGTTTCTTTGCCTGCTCTTCTGTTTGATCAATAAGGGCTTCTTGACGTTCTATTAGCTCCTGTAGTTCATTCACACCTTCGCGCATTGTTTGCATATCTTGCGGCAGTTGTGCGCCATTGGATGGATCCATCATTTCCATCATGCGCTGCATTTGTGACATAAGCTCTTGTGCTTTTTGCTGATCGCCTTCGCGCAATGCTTGCTGTATATCTTCCATCATTTTTGACAAAGTATCGGGTGAGATAATTTCACCAAAATCCTCGGCAGAATATGTTGGGAAGTCTTCTCCGTTTTCTATACGCTTTTGCATCTCGCGCTGCATTTCTGCGAAATAGTTGCCCATTTTTTCTTGAAGGTTATTCATTAATTCCTGAATTTCTTCTTCACTCGCGTTTGGGTCACGCATAGCATTTTCCAGTGCGCGCTGTGCGTCCTGTAATTCACGCATGGCAAGGGCTATATCGCCTTCTTCTAAAGATAGTGCTGTGTACCACAGAAGATTGATAACATCCTTAGCAGCCTGAATACGGGTTTCTGAGGGCATATCGTCATTATAGAATAAACGGGAGCTAGCCACGCGAATGGCAAGAAATATGACAGGCTCGTTCTGCATATAGTCTTCTGCCGTCAGGAGTGTCTCCAAATTTTGCGCAATCTCTCGGAAGCTATCCTTATAATCCCATGCCAGACGTTTGCGCATCGCAATCAGGGATTTTGCCATAGGGTGTTCAAACTCACGCTCTGGTAACACCAACTTAATGTTTTTAAGCTCGGCTGTTTGTCCTTTATGGTCTATGGCCTCGTAGGTGAATGTCACAGGTAAGCCTGCCCATGTATGCCATGTCATGTCATAGATCGGTGTAATGTTAAATTCGGTGTTTGGCTGTGACATGACCAGACGTGTTTCTTGCGTCATTTCGCCTAAGGGGCGTTCAACGACCATTTCATCAATATTCATGGTCATGCGCAGTTCTTTGACGCCATAATCATCGTTAACAATTAAAGGAAAGCGAATTTGATTACTGTCTAGTATTTCATAGCGTTGCTCGTCGGTAATTTCGACAATTTCTTCTGCCTCAAGAGTATCCTCCGTTGCATTTTTCCCGTCGGTCTCTTGTTCCTCTGATGATGCGTTATCATCAAAGGGGAGTGGCGGCAATTCGTCATCAATGCGAACGACATCAGTACTTTCGTCATCGGAAGGTGCGTCATCAACATCACTCCTGATCTCTGGTGGCATGTCTTCAATGAAATTATAATCCCATCGAGACCGCGGTATAAACGCTTGAGAGATCTTGAGTGATTTACCAGGCTCGATGACAGTTTCAATCCCGTATAAGCCGTCACCCATATGTTCCATTTTAACAGTTTTATCGCCATTACGTAGATGAGGCGGGAAATACTCTCCAAAGACACTGTGCATACGAATACGTATTTCGCTATCCTCGGGGATATTCAGAACCTCGTCATGAGATCCATGGCCGGAAATATGCGTTTGCGCGATTTGCGTATAATCAGGTGGCTTGATCCAAATGTTTGTGCTTTTACCCTGAGACACCACATAGGATGGGCTGAACGGCACAAGACCGGAATATATTTTGTCTTTCCAATGGGGGCCAGAAACCATAAGGCCGGAGATAAATAAAAGGATCGCGATATAGCGCATCGCGCTGGGGTCTTCACGCGTTAGAAACGGGTTTAATCTGGGGGCGCGTAATTTTTTAAATGATAGCAAACTTTCATGTTGAGCGTTCTTCCAAAGATCACGTGTATCGTGTTTTTTAGGGTTGGCTAAGCGATCTTCTATGAGTGCAATTTGCCCTTGCGGAAGTGCGCTATATTTCTCAAGCTTGTTATCCAATCCCTTACTATCGGGCAGTTTGAAGCTCAAAATATCTTTTTTGAAAAAATAAATAAATCCAACTAAAAAAGCGAGCGTTGCTCCGACACTCGCAATTGAACCAAAAAACGAAGGCACGTTGAGCATCCAAAGACCGGAAAATAATAAGACCCAGAAAAATAGACGCCAGCTATGGAGGATAAATTTTTCAGTGGCCAGAACCCGAAAAGCTTTACGGCGCTTTTTTGCAAGCGCGTTCAGGTAAGGTCTGTTCTCATATTCGTATAGAGGATCTAGCATATTTCACAGAATATCCTGTTTTCGCCGATAACCCAAGATTTTCCGATCAATAAGGCGTCTTTTCCCCTACGGTTTTTATCTAAAGCCAATCAGGGATTTTTTCGCGTGTGATTAAATCATCAATGGTTTGAGCATCACCAACAATACTGATGTTGTTACCATCGACTAAAATTTCAGCCGGTATAGGGCGACTGTTATAGTTTGAGGCCATGGCGAAGCCATACGCACCGGCCGATTTTATAGCAACGATATCATTCTTGTTTACGACACTCATTTCGCGCTCTTTTGCAAAAATATCACCGCTTTCGCAAATAGGCCCAACGACATCATACGTACTTTTTTCTTCGCTGTTTATGATGGGTTCTATACCGTGATATGCCTCATATAATGTTGGGCGAATAAGATCGTTCATACCCGCATCCAAAACTAAAAACTGTCTTGATGGTGTTTGTTTAATATATTGTGCCTTAGTGAGTAATATTCCGGCATTACCAACCATGTAGCGTCCCGGTTCCATTTGGATCTTGGTATCTAAGGGCAGGATAATATCACGTACCCACGCCGCATATTCATCCAGATCAAGCAGGTTTTCGTTATTATAGACGATTGGAAAACCACCACCGATATCAAGATGTGTCACGGTATGACCGTTTGCACGCAAGTCTATGACGAGGGCGGCGAGCTTTTCAAAGCCGGGCTTAAAAGCTTCTGCTTGTGATATCTGCGAGCCGATATGGATTGAAACACCGACGGGGTTGATGCCTTCTAATGATTCTGCACGTTTATAAAGCGCCATGATATCTTCGGCAGTGTTACCAAATTTATCTTCCTTGCGTCCTGTAGAAATTTTGCTGTGACCACCACCGCTAATATTCGGGTTTAAACGGAAAACAACATCGGCCACTTTGTTCATGGCTATGGCCTGAGTATTAATGTTATCTAGCTCATCAGGAGATTCGATATTGAATTGTAGAATTCCTGCTTTCAAACAGGCTTCAATTTCTATTTCATTTTTACCAAAGCTTGTTGAGATAATTTGATTGCCTGAAAAACCTGCTTTCAGGCCTCTGACAAGTTCCCCTTCAGATACAATTTCCAAGCCGCTTCCTAGGTTTTTCAGAACTTTCAGAACAGCAATGTTTGAATTGGCTTTACACGCATAGCATAAAAGCGGCTGACGATCGGCAGGGAGTGCTTTGCGCATTGCGGCCTGTAAGGCGTTGTATTGCGCACGAATAACAGACGCGCTGTAAACATAACAAGGCGTACCATATTTTTGGGCTATGTCTAATAAGGATATTTGGTCAACATGCAAAACACCATCACGTTGATGAAAACCTAATTCTTTCGTACTCATTGATAACATTCCTATAGGTTTTTATTTTCAAGCCCCGGCTGCGGATCTGTTGTAAGATCAGGGTAGGCCGCAGGAAACGTATCATGTTTTGCGCCTTCTGGTGGATCAACGTGAGGCGGCTTCACCCCACAAGAGCTGAGGAATAGGGCATTTACACATAATAGAATATATATAGTATGTCTGAGTGTTTTCATTTTCGTATCCGATCGTAAGTATATTCTATGTATCGTGGAATAGAAAAAAAGAAAACCCTTAAAGCTGAAGCAATACTCTTACACGTGAAAAATAGAGATAATTAGATATGACAGGATATGAGACTTCATTCAAAAGATACTTTATGTTCGGCGGGATATTCTGTGTGTTGTTGGTTGCTGTTTTTGCAAACTTTATGAAGGAGAAGATCGCGTTTGAAAAGGTTGAGTCCGAGGCTTTGAATAGGTTTAAAAAATACAAAGCTTATAAAGAGGACGTTTACTTTCCACAAACGCAAGTTGCTGGCCCTGATGGTAAATTAGTAAATCTTTTAGACGGGAAACATTATACCGTTTTGAATATATGGGCGACATGGTGTGCGCCGTGTGTTGCTGAACTACCATCATTGAAACGCTTGCAAGCAATTTTAGCTTATGAACAACAATGGCGTGTTGTTGCTGTATCTATTGATAAAAACGAAGATATTGAAAAAATTGATGCCTTCACCAAAAAACTTAAAGTGGAGCAAGTTGCCGCTTATATTGATGTCAATAAACATCTACAACGTGCTGTGAACATCAAAGGCTTACCTATGACGCTTATTCTCGATAAAAGAGGGAAGATCTTATACGAGATTTACGGAGACGTTGTCTGGTATGATGCCAGTGTTGTTACACTCTTAAGAAAAATCGATTGGGTTAATTAACGTCCTGCCATTTCCGAGCATAAAAACGCTATTGCCGACTATTAAAGCTTACTTTCCAGTTCTGGTACGGCTTCGAACAGGTCTGCAACCAAACCATAATCTGCGATAGAGAAAATCGGTGCGTCTTCATCTTTGTTGATGGCAACAATAACCTTAGAATCTTTCATGCCAGCCAAATGCTGTATGGCGCCTGAAATACCGATTGCAATATACAGATCAGGGGCAACGACTTTTCCTGTTTGACCAACCTGATAATCATTCGGGACATATCCTGCATCGACTGCGGCGCGCGAAGCGCCGATAGCCGCGCCTAGTTTGTCGGCTAGTTTTTCAATAATCGCAAAATTTTCAGCCGAGCCAACACCGCGCCCACCTGAAACGACAATACTTGCTGCAGTCAGTTCTGGACGTTCGGATTTCGATAGTTCCTGTCCGACAAATTGGCTAAGTCCTTTGGTCTCAGAAACATTGTAATCTTCAACGGATGCGCTTCCTCCGCTAGCCTCGGCAGGATCAAATGTTGTGCCGCGTACTGTGATTACCTTAATGGCGTCGCTGGATTTTACCGTAGCGATGGCATTGCCGGCATACACAGGGCGTTTAAATGTATCAGCATCCTCAACTGAGATGATGTCCGATATTTGTTGTGTATCCAGTAAGGCGGCAGCACGTGGGAGGGTGTTCTTCCCAAATGTCGTCGCAGGGGCAAGGATATGTGAATAATCAGACGCCAAATCGACAAGAATCGGGGCAATTTCTTCTGCTAGCGGGTGCGCGAGGCTTTCCGCATCCGCCTTGATGACTTTAGATACGCCAGCGATTTGTGCTGCTGCTTGTGCTGCTCCATCACAATTTGATCCGGTAATAAGAATATGAATATCGCCGCCGATTTTTGTGGCCGCTGTGACTGTATTCAAAGTGGCGGGTTTGATAGATGCGTTATCATGTTCTGCTAAGATAAGATTGCTCATGTTCGGTTCTCCCTAAATCACTTTTGCTTCGTTTTTAAGTTTGTCGATGAGTGCATCGACATCGGGCACTTTGATTCCGCCCTGTCTGACTGGTGGGTCGCTTACATCAATCACTGTTAAGCGCGGTGTATAATCAACACCAAGGTCTGATGGCTCCATCACGTCTAATTGCTTTTTCTTGGCCTTCATGATGTCCGGCAATTTGGCAAATCGCGGTTCGTTTAGGCGTAGATCTGTTGTTATAATAGCAGGAGCCTTAACTGATAAAGTTTCCAAACCGCCATCAATCTCACGCGTTACGTTTATTTCATCACCACTAATTTCCAGTTTGGAGGTAAACGTACCCTGTGACCAACCAAGCAGGGCAGCAAGCATTTGACCTGTTTGATTAGAATCATCATCGATGGACTGTTTGCCCATAATCACAAGGTCAGGGCTTTCTTTTTCAACAATGGCCTTGAGCGTTTTGGCAACGGCTAACGGCTCCACACCACCCAAATCAATTGGATCGTCGGTTTTGACGAGAATGCCTCTATCTGCACCAATAGCCATCGCTGTTCGGATTTGTTCTTGTGCTTTTTCAGGGCCAACGGTGACCACGATAATTTCTGATGCCTTGCCTGATTCTTTTAGTCGTACGGCTTCTTCGACGGCAATTTCGTCAAACGGGTTCACGGACATTTTAACGTTGGCTAAATCTACACCGCTGCCATCGGACTTAACGCGGATTTTGACATTGTAATCAACAACTCTTTTGATAGGTACTAAAATTTTCATATTAAGAAACTCCGGATTTTGGATATATGAATGATTTAACTGTGGGACATAGAATAGGCGAGTGCAAGTAGTAATAGCGTTAGCCCCTGAAGTGCAACGCGTGCCTGCATTAGTCTGTTGCCATATTTTTCATTAAATTCGCCGCCTTTAATCATAGAAAATACGCCGATAAGCAAAACGGCAACGACAGATAGAGCGGCAAGAATAATTAAAACTGGTATCATTGTTTTCATTTTGTGATCGTACAAGTCTTGAAAATAAAAGTACAGTGCACTATAAGATTTTGCACTGCAATATTGAGAGACACCAAATTTGTGTATTTATGGAAAATAGTGTATAAATAGCGCAAATAAAAGAAAAACACGGGTGAATGAAGATGTTAAACGATTATAGAACAACGCCAGTTAATGAATTTTGGACGTTTCAATGGAACGAAGCCACGAATCCTGTGGTGTTTTTTAGTAATGCAAAGGTAAACACGAATGTGATTTACACACTATGTGAGCTCCAAAAGGTTGTGTCACGTAGCGATAAGGAGAATCTATTTATTCCTGTACCGCGTGAAGTTTTGCAAAACGCACTGGAATCTTGTGAAAGATCAGAGGCTATTGCGGCTTAAAGCAATCAAATAATTGACATCAAGATCTGTCTCGGACAGTGAAAATTCATTCTTTAAGGGGTTAAAAATTAGCCCCTTTATTTTTTGTGGGTTTAAGCCGTGTTTGCGTGCCTCATTAGAAATTTCTGAAGGTTTCACAAATTTCTTCCATGAATGTGTACCTTTAGGAACCCACCGTAAAATATGTTCTGCGGCAATAATTCCGAGCGCGTATGATTTAGGTGTTCTGTTTAAAGTCGACATAATCAGTAAGCCGCCAGGTTTTAACAGGCCGATGATTTGTTCCATGAATAAACTGATATCATTTACGTGCTCTATAACTTCCAATGCCAAAACGACATCGTACTGCTTACTAATGTCTTGTAGGTCATCACTTATGTATTGAATATTCAGGGCGGCATTTTCGGCATGATCCGTGGCGACGGAAATTGCATTTTTATCTGCATCTACGCCAGTAACTGTTGCGCCCATGCGCGCTAAAGGCTCGCATACCAAACCGCCGCCGCACCCAATATCAATAATGTTTAACTCTGTTAAGGCCTTTAAATCATCAAAGTCACGATCATAATGATCACAAATCTGTTGTTTGATAAATTTCAAACGCACGGGGTTTAGTCTGTGCAAAGGTTTAAAAGGACCTTGTTCGTCCCACCAATGACTAGAATCTTTGGTGAAATGCTCAATTTCATCTTGATCAACGGAAGTGACTTGATCGTTTTTTTTGCTTTTTACGTCCGTTGGCATAACAAATCCCTTTGATTTTTTTCGTGCAAGTGAGTATGGATAAGCATCGTAAGAAAAACAAGATAAATGAAACAGGCTAAAGTTTATTAATTATGGCTCTTATTGTTGCAAAATTTGGTGGAACATCTGTCGCGGATATCGAACGCATTGAGCGTGCGGCCGAAAAGGTTGTTCGTGAAGTTGATGAAGGACATAAAGTTGTTGTGGTTGTGTCTGCAATGTCAGGTGTGACTAATCAACTTGTTGATTATTGCAGCCAGATCAGTCCGATGCATGATGTGCGTGAATATGACACCGTTGTTTCCAGTGGAGAGCAGGTGACATCAGGCCTTATGGCGATGGCATTGCAAAAACACGGTGTCACGGCACGCTCATGGCTTGGTTGGCAAATACCGATTAAAACGAACGCTGTTCATGGTAAGGCGCGCATACAGGAAATTGATACAACGGAATTGCATAAACGCCTTAATGATGGTGAGGTCGCAGTTGTCCCGGGGTTTCAGGGAATAACCGATATGAACCGCATTTCGACGCTGGGGCGCGGTGGGTCTGATACATCTGCTGTGGCGCTTGCCGCTGCGCTTGAGGCAGATCGTTGTGATATCTATACGGATGTATCGGGTGTTTACACCGCCGATCCGCGCCTTGTACCAAATGCACGCAAAATACATAAGATTGCTTATGAGGAAATGCTGGAACTAGCATCTTTGGGCAGTAAGGTTTTACAAACCAGATCAGTTGAAATGGGTGCAAAGAACGGCGTGCCTATTCAGGTACTATCAAGCTTTGATGATGAAGTGGGTAGTAACTTAAAAGGAACATTAGTGACAACAGAGGATAAAATCGTGGAACAAGAAGTTGTAACAGGTATTGCACATAGTCGTGATGAAGCAAAAGTAACAGTGGTTGGCGTTAAAGACGTTCCCGGTGTTGCCGCGCGATTATTCGAACCACTCGCCGCTGCGGCCGTGAATGTTGACATGATCGTTCAGAATATTTCTGCGGAAGGTCGTACGGACATGACTTTTACCGCGCCGCATAACGAATTAGATCTGGCGGTTCAAACCATCAAGGATAAAGTTGACCTTACATACAATGATTTGATCATTGATAAAAATGTGGCCAAGGTTTCTGTTGTCGGTATTGGTATGCGCTCTCATGCGGGGGTTGCCAATAAAATGTTTAAGACTCTAGCCGATAAGAACATCAACATTCAGGTGATCTCAACATCAGAGATAAAAATTAGTGTCCTTATCGAAGATGACTACACTGAGCTTGCTGTGCGTTCTTTACATTCTGCCTATGGTTTGGAAGAGTCCTAGAAGAACGATTAAAAATAGCGTATCATTCCCAGCATTATGAGAGATCCCTTACCAGTCGAAGAACTGGAAGCAGTGGCCGATATAGAAGTGGGCGAGGCGCTCAAGCGCACGCGCGCCTACTATGGGAAATCACTTGAGGATATTGAAAAAGCCCTCCGCATCAGAGCAAGTCAGATTGATGCGATTGAAAGGGGGGATATGGAGGCATTGCCGGGGCGTGTCTATGCCATTGGATTTGTACGAAGTTATGCTGAATATTTAGATTTAGATGGTGCCAAGGTTGTACAATTATTTAAGGCTCAATATATGGGGCCACAGGGAAAGTCATCTTTGTCCTTTCCTGTACCGGCATCAGAAACAAAAACCCCTGCCTTATGGATTGTGGCAATCTCTTTAATCCTCGCGTCAGTCTTTGTTTTGTTTTGGAATGATATGAACAAACCTGACCGTACGATTGTGGAACAGGTCAAAACACTGCCTGAACACATAGAGGAACATGTTAATCAGGAAATTAAGGCGGGCGCAGCCGTAGAGCAGTCGATTATGCCTGAACCTGAGGAAGTTATGAGTATAGAGCCACAAAAACCGCAAGTAGAGAATATGGGCGGAGATGATGCACAGCAAAGTGGAATCATCTTGAAAATACTCGACGATAGTTGGGTAGAAATAAAAGGGGGAGATGGTGACGTTCTTGTTTCCAAGGTTTTGGATAATGGTGATGAATATTTCGTACCGGATAGCCCGGGGCTAAGTATGTCTTTGGGGAATGCTGCGAACGTAGAAATATGGGTAAACGGGCGGGCGTTAATGCCGCTGGGCAAAGATGGTGATGTGCGCCGTAACATTCCGCTTAATACGAATTATTTAAAGACGTTAGACTTTAAAGAAGAAGATGTTCTTGTTGAAGATGAAGCCGGGCAAGAAGGTGAAATCTCTCCTGATGTTAATACGACACTTCCACAACCAGATACCCCTGTTATAACTCCGTGATTGTTTTTTTACCGGAAAAAAGGTAGATAAAACGCAATCTATAATCAGGATCAATAAATTATGTCGATGCAAGAAAAGTTAAAAACCATTAAAAACCGCCATGAAGAATTGGCGGCATTGATGTCTACGACCGGATTAAGTGGTGAAGAGTTTACAAAACTATCAATGGAGTACGCAGAGCTAAGCCCCGTGGTTGAAGCTATGGAGGAATTGTCGGGTGCTGTTTCGGAAAAAGAAGATCTTGAGACAATGCTTTCTGATCCTGAGATGAAAGCAATGGCAGAAGAAGAAATTCGCGCTTTGAATGCACGTATCCCAGAGCTTGAAAAACAAATCAGACTTGTTCTTATCCCTAAAGATGAAGCCGACAAGAAAAATGCTATTCTGGAAATTCGCGCTGGGACGGGCGGTGATGAAGCCGCACTGTTCGCGGCAGATTTATGTGCCATGTATAAAGGCTATGCGGCCAAAATGGGTTGGAAATTCGACGTTGTCGAAGCATCTGAAAATGATATTGGGGGCTATCGTGATGTGGTTGCGGAGATAACCGGATCGAACGTGTTTTCCAAAATGAAATTTGAATCAGGCGCACATCGTGTACAGCGTGTTCCTAAAACTGAAACGCAGGGGCGTGTTCATACTTCGGCGGCGACGGTTGCAGTTTTACCGGAAGCCGAAGAAGTTGATGTGTATATTGATACAAAAGATTTGCGTGTTGATACGTATCGTGCGCAAGGCGCAGGAGGGCAGCATGTCAATAAAACGGACAGTGCCGTGCGTATTACGCATTTACCAACAGGTGTTGTTGTCGAGATGCAAGAGGCGCGTTCTCAACATAAAAACAGAGACAAGGCTATGAAGGTTCTCCGTACACGTCTGTATGATCTTCAACGACAGCAGCTGGCCGATGAGCGCGCAGAAGATCGTAAATCTCAAGTTGGATCAGGTGATCGTTCTGAGCGTATCAGAACCTATAACTTCCCGCAGGGGCGTTTAACGGATCATCGTATCAATTTGACTTTATACAAACTCGAAGAAGTCGTCAGTGGTGAAGCTTTGGATGAAGTTATCGACGCACTGATTGCAGAAGATCAGGCATCTGCGCTTGCCACGTTGGATTCGTAAGTCAAATGAGTGCGCCTCATACTTTAAAATCTTTGTATCATTATATTACAAATCAATTGAAAGAGGCTGACCTTGATACGCCAGATCTGGATGCGCGTTTTATTATAACCGAGCGCACAGATTATGATTGGTCGGACATCATTACACGGCCAGATGCCCCCGTTAGTGATATTGATCATGCAAATATCATATCTGACTTAGAGCAACGCCTTTTAGGAAAACCGTTGTCACGTATATATGGTGAGCGTGAATTTTGGGGGCTACCGTTTAAGTTGTCAGATTCGACGCTTGACCCTAGACCGGATACAGAATTGATCATTGAAATTGCATTGAAACGGTTTCAGAAAAATAAACCGCTACGCATTTTAGATTTAGGCACGGGATCAGGCTGTATTCTTATTGCGCTGCTATCAGAATTTCCTAACGCCACAGGTGTTGGTGTTGATTTATCATTTGGTGCCGTAAAAACGGCTTCAGAAAACGCGGTGCAGAATCGGTGCATGGAACGTGCCGATTTTGTCTGTGCTTCGTGGGGCGATGCACTTTCGGCTCACACATCGGCTGATTCCTTTGATTTAATTGTCTCAAACCCCCCATACATAACAAGCCAAGTGATTCCGACTTTGGCACAAGAAGTTCAGAATCATGACCCGATTCTGAGTTTGGATGGAGGCGATGATGGCCTGCAAGCGTACAAAAAGATTTTTTCACAAATAAAATCACTTATTCACGATGATGGATTAGCTCTTTTTGAGATCGGCTATGATCAGGATAAAGATGTGACGCGACTCGCGGAAGACACTGGATTTGCGCTACGCACCGTTCATGTGGATATCTCAGGAAATCCGCGGGTTGTGGAAATCTCTTGTGGGGATAAATGAACTTTTTTTATTGATACAGCTTGATTGAAAAATGCTCTTGGCTGTAGGTTTAAGTTGTTCAAAGCAACACGAACACAATATAGGGTTTTTAAGCCAAACGGTAATGACAATATGTTGTGTCTAACTATGCAAAAACAGGCGTAATGGGCTATTTGCGCATGCACATTTGCTGTATGGTTATGAGTGTTGGTTGTGTGAAATTTATAACCTAACGGACTTGAGACATGAGACACGGATCATCGAACAGAAGACACAGAGGGCGTAATAATAACGGCCGCCGTAATAACCAACCACGTACGCAAGTCTATGACAGCAATGGTCCGGATGTACGCATTCGCGGTACGGCGCATCAGGTTGCAGAAAAATATCTGGCGTTGGCTAAAGACGCCACTGCAGCGGATGATCGTAGTGTTGCCGAAAATTATTATCAACATGCGGAGCATTATATTCGTATTATCAACGAAAATAATGGCAACTTCAGTAGTGGCAAAGATTCAGACCAACAACAGTCTCAATCTTCTAGAGATAATAATAACCATCAGAAGAAGCAGGAAAAGAAAGTTTCGGCAGAGGAAGATTTATCTCTACCAGACAGTATTCTTGGACCTGATGTGAAAACAAAAGAAAAGAAAGTTGAGCAGGAAGAAGAGGCTTAGGCCTGACTTCTTCTACAGCTAGCATAGTAATCAAGGCGGGCATTTGTCCGCCTTTTATCTTGATTTTGGTCAATTACGAGATACTATCTGAAGGCTCAATATACACATCTGAATAAATTTCTTGATGAGGTAATTAAAATGGATTTTGAAAAGCTTACCGAAAAAACCAAAAGCCTTTTACAGCAAGCTCAAACACTCGCAACGCGTTATGGGCACCAATCCTTAGAGCCTGAGCACTTTCTTAAGGTTATGTTGGATGATGCAGATGGTCTTGCACCCAAAATAATAAGAGGCGCAGGTGGAAAAGTGTCGCTTCTGAAAGCCTCCCTTGAAGGGGCTATCGCCAAGTTTCCTGTTGTCGAAGGATCGGGGGCGGGGCAGTTGCGCCTTTCCGGTGACCTTGCCAAGATTTTTGCTAATGCAGAACAAATAAGTGAAAAATCAGGTGATCGCTTTGTTACCACCGAACGCATTTTGCAGGCCATGATCATGGCTAAAAGAACAGATGTTGCCGGATATTTAGATGATGCAGGCATTCAGGACCAAACACTCAATCAAGCCATTAATGATGTACGCAAAGGCCGCACAGCTGATACGGCGGGTGCGGAAGATCAGTTTGATGCCCTTAATAAATACGCGCGTGATTTAACGGAAGATGCTCGCAAAGGTAAGCTTGATCCTATCATTGGGCGTGATGAAGAAATAAGACGTACGATCCAAGTCCTTGCGCGCAGAACGAAAAACAACCCTGTTTTGATCGGGGAGCCAGGCGTTGGTAAAACGGCGATTATTGAAGGGTTAGCGCAGCGCATTGTGAATGGTGACGTACCCGAAGCTTTGCGTGACAAAAAACTGATGTCATTGGATTTAGGTGCATTGCTAGCGGGTGCTAAATATCGCGGTGAATTCGAAGAACGTTTAAAGTCTGTGATTGATGAAATTTCCGCAGCTGAAGGAGAGATTGTTCTTTTCCTTGATGAGCTTCATACATTGGTTGGTGCTGGTAAATCAGATGGAGCAATGGATGCGTCCAATATGCTCAAACCCGCCTTGGCACGCGGTGAATTGCACATGGTCGGTGCGACAACGCTCGATGAATACCGTAAGCACATCGAAAAAGATGCTGCGCTTGCCCGTCGATTCCAGCCTGTCTTTGTGTCTGAGCCAACCGTGGAGGATACGATTTCCATTTTGCGTGGTTTGAAAGAAAAATACGAATTGCATCACGGCGTACGCATTACCGACGCGGCGATTGTGTCTGCTTCAACCTTATCGCATCGTTATATCACGGATCGTTTTTTACCGGATAAAGCGATTGATTTAGTCGACGAGGCATCGTCACGTTTGCGGATGCAGGTGGACAGTAAACCAGAAAATATAGATGAGCTTGACCGCCGGATCGTTCAGCTTAAGATCGAGCGTGAAGCTCTGAAAAAAGAAAAAGACAAGGCATCGAAAGAGCGTCTTAAAACTTTGGAAAAAGAACTGGATGAATTGGAATCGCAATCTGCTGAACTAACCAGTCAGTGGAAAGCCGAAAAAGAAAAATTAAATGCAGGGCAGCGCTTTACAGAAAGCTTAGATAAAGCCCGCATTGAATTGGAGCAAGCGGAGCGTAATAACGATTGGGCAAAGGCGAGTGAGCTTAAATACGCGACTATTCCTGAATTAGAATCCAAAATTGCTGATGTATCAGAGCATGATACCCATAATATGATTAACGAGGAAGTCACATCCAATGACATTGCCTATATCGTTAGTAAATGGACAGGCGTGCCGGTTGATAAAATGATGGAAGGCGAGCGTGAAAAGTTGCTTTCCATGGAAGACAAACTTCGTCAACGCGTCGTTGGTCAAGATGAGGCCGTTAAGTCTGTTTCAGATGCGATACGAAGATCTCGTGCAGGATTACAAGATCCAAGGCGCCCGATTGGCTCGTTCTTATTTCTTGGGCCAACGGGGGTTGGTAAAACCGAACTGACCAAGGCCCTTGCGGAATTCATGTTTGATGACGAAAGTGCACTTATTCGTATGGATATGTCAGAATATATGGAGAAACACGCCGTATCACGCATGATTGGCGCACCTCCGGGATATGTTGGGTATGAAGAGGGGGGCGCGCTTACCGAAGCTGTACGCCGCCGACCATATCAGGTTGTTTTATTCGATGAAGTCGAAAAAGCGCATCCCGACGTGTTTAATATTCTTTTGCAGGTTTTGGATGATGGCCGTCTGACTGACGGGCAGGGGCGTACAGTTGATTTTAGCAATACTGTTTTGATCATGACCTCTAACCTCGGCAGCGAATACCTCGTGAACCAAGAAGAAGGGGATAATGTCAATGATGTGCGTGAAGATGTTATGAATGTCGTGCGTAACGCATTCCGCCCTGAATTCCTTAACCGTATTGACGAAATACTGCTGTTCAGCCGCCTAGAGCGTAAGGATATTGAAGGCATTGTCGTGATACAGCTTGGTTATTTGCATGATCTTTTAAAGGCGCAGCATATTACGCTTGAGCTATCGGACAAAGCACGCATATGGATTGCAGATAAAGGTTATGACCCTGTTTATGGCGCACGGCCGCTTAAGCGTGTTATCCAGACGCAGCTTCAGAATAAGCTTGCGGAGCTTTTACTGTCCGGTGAGGTAAGTGAAGGTGCAAAAGTGACGGTCGATGTAAAAGATAAGGCACTAGATTTTACTGTTTCGGGCGGCCGGCAGGAATCTGAGAAATCTGTGGCTTAACTATAAAACAGGCGTGTGATAGATTGTCATGCACAGAATGATTATATAAAATCATTTGCATAATTTATTTTAACTCGGGGTAACCTACCTATGCGTATTCGCTCAACTTACTTTTCTTTGACTGCTTTATCATCTGTTTTGCTTTTAGGGGCGTGTGGCTATTCGATGGGATCGTCGACCCACCAAGATATTACGTTTTTATCACCTGAAGCTCAGGACGCAAAGTGTGTGGTATCTGTAGATAAGAAGAAATATAACGTTGTTACGCCGCAAAGCATCAATATTAAAAAATCCGCTAAAGACATGGAAATTGCCTGTCATACGTCTGACGATAGGACGGCAAACCTAACTGTGCCTGCGAAGTTTGAGTCCAAGGCGATGTGGGGTGAAGACACAGGAAGTGCATGGGACTACAGATCTCAGCCATTGCATTACTATCCGGATGTTATCACGATAAACTTTTCAGAGCAGGCGTTTATCATGCATGAGGAGCTTGTCGATCTTGAAGAATTTTCTTCTCCTGAGCCAGTGATGGTGGATAAAGAAGAGAATGCGGATGACATGATTATTAAAGTTGAAGAGTTAGTCGAGCCAAGTCAAAGCAAAGGCGATATGGATTCTGTTCTTGATGAATTGCGTGAAACGCCAACTGAGGTTCTAAAGGAAGCGGATAGTGCGAACTCTGAACCCGTTGATCTGTTCCCCGGTCAATAGCCCCCTTAAAATTACAATACGGAATTTTAAATGACGTCCCCAAAAACATATTTCTTTTGTGGCATCGGGGGCAGTGGCATGATGCCTCTCTCTGTTTTACTTAAGAAAAGAGGGCATATTGTCATAGGGTCGGATCGTTCTTACGATCAGGGTAAAACACCCGAAAAATTTCAAGCACTGAAAGATTTAGGGATAGAAATATCGCCGCAAGATGGTTCAGGCATATCAAAAGACATTGATGTGCTTGTGGTGTCCAGCGCAGTCGAAGAAACGATTCCTGATGTTCGTGCTGCCCTTGATTTGGATATCCCGATTGTTAAACGTGGTGCTTTGCTTGCGGAATTATTTAACGAGGCAGAGCAAAGAATAGCGATTGCAGGGACAAGCGGTAAATCAACAGTAACAGGCATGGTTGGGACGATATTAACCGAGCTTAGTAAAGACCCAACGATTGTAAATGGCGGAGAAATCAGGAATTTAAGATCGAATGAAAATGATAAGTTTTCGAACATTCGCAAAGGTTCTGATTCTTTGTTTGTGGCGGAAATGGATGAAAGTGATGGCTCCATCGCTCATTATAAACCGTCTGTCGCTGTCTTAAATAATATCGCCCTTGATCACAAAAGTATGGAAGAGTTGGAAACGCTTTTTGGTGATTATTTGGCTTGCACGTCACAAACGGTCGTCGTCAATTATGATCAACCAAGGGCAGCAGTTCTATGTGAAGAAAAGGCGAAGGCCAACGTGTTAAGTTATGCCGTTAAAAATGATAGCGCGCTACTGAGAGCTAAAGACTTAGTACCAAGCGCGGAAGGGATTGATTTTACCCTTCATCATGATGGGCAGGCATACGGTGTTCATTTGAATGTTCCCGGGCAACATAATGTTGAAAATGCGTTGGCTGCGCTTGGTGTTTGCGCGGCAATGGACATTGATATAATCCAAAGTATTAATGCTCTGGAAAGCTTTAAAGGTGTGCATCGCCGTATGGAATTAGTGGGCACAAAGAATGGTGTCACAGTCATTGATGATTTCGCCCACAATCCTGATAAAATATCCGCAAGTTTACAGTGCCTTAAATCTTTTGATGGTCGATTAATTGTAATGTTTCAGCCTCATGGTTTTGGGCCGCTGCGTATGATGGGGCAAGAAATGGTTCAGGCCTTTGCCGAGCATCTTGATAAAGGCGACACTCTTATCATGCCTGAGGTCTATTACGCGGGAGGAACGGTTGACCGTTCTGTTACGGCGCGTCATATCATTGATGATTTAAATAAGGCAGGTGTGAATGCCCACTGGTTTGAAAAACGCAGTGATACGTCAGATTTTATCATCGCAAATGCAAAGCAGGGGGATCGCGTCGTTATTATGGGCGCGCGTGATGATACGCTCCATAGTTTTGCGCAAGATATCCTAAATCACTTGCCGTAACGATCTTCCAAAAATGCGAAAATAGCGCGCATACCTGTATCAGCACCACCTTTGGGGCGACCCGTCTTTCCGTGTTGTTCCCATGAAAATACATCCATGTGAATCCACTCAATGTCATCATCAACAAATTCTTTAAGGAATAAGGCGGCTGTGCTTGCGCCGGCTTTACCGCCTGTGCTGCTGATATCTGCAACAGAGCTGTCGAGGTCTGCGCGATATGGCTTCCAAAGCGGAAGGTTCCAAACAGCATCATCAACGTTGTCTTTGGCCGATTGTTGTTGAATATCATACGCGGTTTTATCGTTGTTACTGAACAAAGCTGGTAGTCCATAACCAACGGCGACACGTGCAGCGCCTGTTAAGGTGGCAAAATCAATCAACAGTTCCGGCTTATCTTCACATGCATAGGTGAGCGCATCCGCGAGCACAAGCCTGCCTTCTGCATCAGTATTCCCAACTTCAACAGTTATGCCTTTGCGGCTCTGTAGGATATCAGATGGACGATACGCATTGCCCGCAATGGAGTTTTCAACCGCCGGAATAAGAACGCGCAAACGAATAGGGAGCTTGAGACTCATAATCATGTGTGCAAGCCCAAGAACATGTGCCGAGCCCCCCATGTCTTTTTTCATGGTCAGCATATATTGCGATGGTTTGATATCGAGGCCACCAGTATCAAAACACACGCCTTTACCAACCAGTGTGACTTTTGGGTGTTTGGTATTTCCCCATGAAAAATCAAGCAGTCTTGGGCGACGATCGCTCGCTCTACCAACATCAAAAACCATTGGGAAATTCTTAGTGATAAGGGCTTTATCTTTTATAACCTTCAAAGAAACGTCATGCTTCCCTGTTAGCGTGTTCGTTGCTGCTTCTAATTCATCCGGCCCCATGTCGTTTGCGGGTGTATTTACAAGATCACGGATGAGGCTGACAGACTCAACAAAGCTTTGTACGCGATTTTTATCGGCATCTTTTGAAATAATCAGTGCGGCGCTCTTTTGATTTTTTTCTTCTTTTTTATAAGAATCAAAACAATACGCGGCCCAACCCCAACCTATATGTAGTCGATCAAGTGCATCTTGTTTTATGTTTCCGCCTTCAAACTCGAAACTAGCCTTATCCAGAAGATCACGTGAAAACCTATCTGTTATTTCTGCATGAATTTTGCTGCCATCCAAATACAGTGCCTTTTTTTCTGTACCGGCATATAAATTTTGAATATCACCGTCTGGGTTTCGAACAATCAATACTTCACCACTTTTCCCTTTAAATCCCTGCTGATCGCACAAAGATTGGGTCGAGGTATCCATGTTTTTGATTAATTTTTTAAATTCGTCTTCATTCGTGACCGTTATAAGAAAATGATCTTTACGCTTGCGGGAAAGAAACGGGTTAAAAAATGTGATTGTGGCTGTGGGCATGATTATATGTCTTTATGTAGGTTATATCTTTACTGATATAGCAAAAAGAGAGAGGAGCTTCTATAAAAGATGTTGCTTTTATCAGGGATATACGCGATAAAACTTTCTATTATTTCTAAAGGGCCAGTAGCTCAGTTGGTTAGAGCAGTCCGCTCATAACGGATTGGTCGCTGGTTCAAATCCGGCCTGGCCCACCATTCCTTTCTTACCCATGTGTAAATCCTCTAAAAGTGAGAATGGCTGCGAGAAAGCGGCGGTTCTAAAACCGTGATTTCTGTCGTAAGTTATCTTGTCCGCAAATGCCATTCTGAGCAGCATTCTGCGCTGTTCGATGCACTCGCTTTCCCACAGTTTAAGCGGGTTTCCAAGGAATGTGATAGCGGTTCTAAAAGTATCTTCGAAGCTCTCTATCGGACGACCACAATTCTTGATCTTTTCAGCAATGATCAGCTTCTCTTTTGATGAGTCTGATGTGGCTTAATTCTATATTTCGTTAATTCCACATAACTTTAAAAACTCAAACGTTTGATCGTAATAGCATTTGGGCCTTGTGTGGTCATTATCATCACCATGAGGCACAAAAATAACCATGCCTTGGCGCGCACGCGTTAATAAAACACGATAGGCATTCGCTAAGTACAACCGTCTAAAGCGGTCATTGACGTTTTGCCATTTAGTGCCCTTAAAATTATAAAAGGCCCAATGTCCATTTTCCATGCGCAAATCCGCATCCCAACAAACACCTGTCCAATCCAGTTCTAATCCCTGAATGTCAAATTCAGTGGCAACATCTTCGAGATAATATGATGAACGAACATCCTCTTTTCCGTTCAGAAACCAATTCGCAGGATCGATTTTACTTTTAACGTGAATGCCCTCTGGCTTTAATCTGATGGCTCCGGAGGACGCCAACATGCCGAGACGCTCTGTACCTCTTGCATGGCTTCTTAGCCATTTCCTCGCCTGGTTTATGTCTCTAGTCACGGACATGTGATAATTGGTTAGCTCTGCATATAGTGATCGTGCTTGCGCATGATCACCATCGATAATGGCCCCGACGAAATCTGATAGTTTTTCAGCGCGAAACGATCTGATTGAAACAGCTAAGTGCAAACCTAATTTTTCCTTGGCATTTAGAGACTGTATTTTGTCCTCTAAATTTTCGCCAAGGTTATAATTTTTATTTGATAATTGCCCTGAATGGTAAACATCCCAATGCTTAAAGCTTCTTTGCAACGCATGGAACCACTCAATAAGGCCAGCTTCACCAGTATTGATTTCCTGACCGCCACCAATAAGACAAATGATTGTGCACCAATCTTCTTTTCTATCCATCAAACTAATCAAAAACTCTGGCTCTGACATATCGAAACTGACTGCACCACGCTTTTGCACCATAAACTTTTCAGCTTGTGCTTGATTCCATGCTCTTTGTGCTTCGTCGAAGATCACAACGTGTTCAATGGGCGCTTTTTCTGTCTTTAAACCCGCATCTCTAAAATGATGAATGTTCTGAATAAATGCGCCCACTTTTCGTTTTGCATCCTCTTTTTTTATGGGCTTATTCAGTTTTTTACTACGCAACACCTCATCTCGTGCGAGGGCTTCCCTTAAAACATCTACTAAGGGCCCATTCCCTGACAAGAAAACGGCATGCTCTTCTGTTCCTTCTTCAAGCTTTCGAGTAGAAATATTTAAACCAGCAAGTGTCTTTCCGGCCCCGGGCACACCAGTTACAAAGCAGATCGATTTTCGTTTATTGGCTTTTGAATACTCAATAATCTCTGAAATACATTCAGAAGTAACGGTTAGGTTTTTTGCGCCTGCATCTGATCTAGAAATTTCTTGGACTGAATGCCCTTGATATAAAGCTTGCGCGGCTTCAACAATTGTTGGTGTAGGCTTATATCCACTATCGGCCCAATCTTCACTACCAAATTCATCTTGCTGCTGATCTGAAAATCCTACTACCTGAATATTGCTAAGCGAGGTTTCTCGTTTGTTCGAAACGACATCATTTACAATCTCTAAAAGGTTTGAACCATTACTGCAAACAGGCTTAGAAACTTGATCTTGATACAATTCAACATTTTTAATCGCTTGCGGTGCTTTTGTAGCCACTAAAATAGGAACTATTGTCTTATGGTGACTTCCTTCATGAAAGTTTTTTAAGTCTAGCGCATAATCTAAAGCTTGATCTAATGCATGCCGATCGTATTGCTTAGCACCAACTTTATATTCGAGCACAAATATGACGTTATCTATCAAAAGCAAAACATCGGCGCGCTTTCCCATTCTTGGAATTGTAAACTCAAAGAAAATTTGGCCTCTTTTAAAATCTTTAAGCTGCTCTTTTAAATTTTCAATTTGTGAAATCCAGGCATTACGCTGCGATATTTCTAAAGAAAAATGATGATTAGCAGTAAGCTCACCAAGAATTTTTTCTTGGTCAGCGTTTAAAAAGTCAGTGATAAGAGCTTGATAATAAGAGCTTAAAGACATCCGGTTAATGTAACCCGACTATTCAATTTGCACTAGTCATATTATTTCTTGATTTGGCTTTCCCATAGGGCTAAAACCTCAAATAAGCGGTTCGAGGTGTCACCTGATACCTCCACCAACCATTTCAATGGCTTATATACTTTTCTTAAACTTGTCATTTTTATATTTGGGGCAGTTATGGGGTGTTAAAAAGCCCATTTTGTTCTGTTTCCATAATTAATCATATAAATCAAATCCTTACTTTGTAAGCGGTCCGTTAGATACGGATTGCTTTTATCTTGAGCTATCGTGGTATTTACGTTATCGAAATTGTATACGATGGGGTGTGTGTTTTTGTGAGTCACTAAGGTCTGATATATAACAAGAATCCGGCGGAAAGTTCGCCTATTGTTTTTTATAGATAAGAAAAATCTTTGCTACAAGCCATGCTTCAGTTTTTTTGGGGGGGGAAGGTTAAATAGCTTTCGGCGACTTACATGCTGGTGATGATAGGTGAAAAGATCACTCGTGGTTGTAAGGAATTTATGAATCATGCAAGGTCATTCGGATGAAATTGACTTTAGTGTGTTTGGATAAATGAGAAAACTTATATTATGTTTTGCTTGTGTTGCTTTTCTTGTTGGCTGGGATGAAACAGCAGAGAGAAATAATGAAGCAAAAAAGGAACCTCAGAAGAGCCCACTATTTTTAGTGATTGATCTTGATAGTGATGGTATTGAGCTGATGCCACTTGAAAAATCTAATGTTTATTTTGATGTTGATGGAGATGGCCTGACAACACCACAAACGCCTGAGGCGATGGCCAATGATAACGTTTATTTGGGGAGTGTTGCGGCGTGATTGCAGAATTATTCTATCCGAAGGAGTTGAAAGGGGTCATCGCCGACTTGCGCGCGAAAGATGATCTTAATGAGGAGGCTTTACAGCGGCTAAATCGTTACATATTACGAAAGTTCAAGATTTATCTTGTAATTTGTTTGGCGTTCATGCCCTTATTTATTCATCCTGATATGACGTCGTTTTATTTCGCATTACTATGGATTTTATTTATCTCAATATTCGCAGGATTAAAACAGCAACTTTATAAAATGACTAAGCTAGTATTGCATTTGTACAATTATGGAAAATTTATTCCAGGGGAATGTATTTATTTTGCTAGAGGTGGAGGAATATTTCATCCGAGAAAGTATGTGATGCAAGTTCAGTTTGACGTGAATGACAAGAAAGAAATATCTCACATTGTAGGCGATGATTATCCATTGAACATAAAGAAATATAGTTCTGGAGATTTAGTATTTGTTGCCTATGATCCGTTAAACGTAAACAGGAATGTACCATTCGCTAATTTTCTAAAAGAGTTGTTTTATTTAAGAAAGACAAGACCAGATGACATCTGACCCTATTTACTACACAGCCTCACAGTTTGTACCCCGTCAGCACAAGTTGGGCAGTTAGTGGCCTATTGTTAAGGTGGTGTTTTTGGCTTATTGAACTGGGGCAGTTATGGGGCAGTTATGGGGCAGTTATGGGGCAGTTATGGGGCAGTTATGGGGCAGTCAAAATACGAATTGTCGATCCTCTATTGTTCGAAAAGTCTTTGAAATAGCCATAAAATCTGCATTTTTCCTGTTAGATTAGTTCGCTCATAACGGATTGGTCGCTGGTTCAAATCCGGCCTGGCCCACCATTTCATATTTACCACCCTTCAACTCCTCTAAAAGCGAGAATGGCTGAGACATTGCGGCGGTTCTAAATCCTTGATTTCTGTCATAGATTATTTTGTCCGTAAATGCCATTCTAAGCAGCATTCTGCGCTGTTCGATGCACTCGCTTTCCCACAGTTTAAGCGGGTTTCCAAGGAATGTAATTGCGGTTCTAAATGTGTCTTCGAAGGTCTCTATCGGACGACCACAATTCTTGATCTTTTCGGCGAGCATGACCTTCTCTTCCTGCAAGGCTCTGATCTTATCCTCATAAGTATCAATTAAAATCGCATTATCGGCCTCCACAACGCGGTCTAGGAACTGTCCGACCTTCCGATCAATCAGCGCAAGTTGTTGCTTCAGCGCCTTTGTGTGGTCTTTGGCTTGGCCTTCGCGCTCTTTCCAAAGCTGATCGAATATATTTAAGGCCATGTAGAATGTTTTCGGTGATGGTTTCAGGCTGCGGATGATTTCTAAAAACTCGGCTTCCATCACCTCACGTTTTATAGATTTGCCGTACTCATCGCATTGCTTATTCGAACAAAGGTAATACGGATATTTAGTCGTGCGCCCCGTTGACCAGCAAGAGGTTAAAGGCCGATCACAACAGCCGCAGGTGACAAAGCCGCGCAATGGGAAGTCATCTTGTATATTGGCCTTTATCGGGGCTTTGGCTGTGCCGTCTAGCCGCTCTTGTATCTTTTGGAAGTCTTCATAGCTTATGAGCGGTTCATGCTTGGCTGGATGTAGCGATATATCCCATTGCGGCACATCCATATGCCCTGTGTAGATCACGCGGCGGAGCAAGTCTCCTACGCGCTGGAAATGCACTTCTCCATCTTTGTAATGCGGGTATTCAGGGAATTGCTCTAAAAAGCGTTTTACTTCCGCCACGGTTTCAAATCGCCCTGAGGCAAAACCGCTCAAAGCTTGCGCAACGATAGAGGCTGTGGGTTCATCGCGCACCAGTAATTTACCGTGACCGCTTACGCGTTCGTATTTGTAACCAATCGGCGGATAGAACACCCAATAGCCATTCAGCACCCTTGCTCGCATGCGGTTCTTGACCTGTTCAGTGTTCTTTTGCCTGTGATGCTGCGAGACACTAGCCAGAAGGTTTTCAACGAGCCGACTATCGGAATCCTCCCCAAACTCAATGGATGGGCTTTCCAGCTTGCCGCCTGCAACGCTTATGGCTGTGCGGAGCTGAATATGTGCCTCAAGGTCACGGGCAAGACGGCTAATGTCATCAATGATAACAACATGTTCTTCTTTGCGTTTGTGTTTTTGGAGGAATTTGAGCATGGCTTGCATGCTTGGGCGGTTAATCATAGAGCCTGATATCCCCTCATCGCGGAAGACTTCGACAATCTGATAATTCTTGTGGCCTGCATATTCGCGGCATCTGGTTTCTTGAGAGCCTAAACCATCGCCTTTGGTGACTTGTTTCTGGCTGGAGACACGGCAGTAAATAACGGCCTTTTGTTTTGTGCTGCTCATGTGCGATCTCCTTGCGTGGGCGGTGGCGCGGTTTCATTCTTGATTGGATGAGAGGATTCTAGCCGCTTGGATGAATCCTGTCTATGCGCTTGTGAGGATTTATCACGCGCCTGTTGAATGGGATGCACGCCAAAGGCACGATCAACAAAGCCTTCCATGATGTGCCAAAGGTCAAAGATGTATTGAATTTTCTGCTCGCGGGGCATGTCCCACTCTTCGATCATCGCGAGGTATTTTTCTATGTCTGGTTTCATGATGTTTATTCCTTTCCTGCTTATCTGGTCAGGATCAGAATATCATCGTGTGCGCATGCGTACGGGCGAGGCGCACTATGGCTAGAGGGATGAAACGGGAGAGCGCAGCGTCTCCCTTTCCAAGCGTATTGTATTACAATACACAGCTTGCGGACGGGCTTAACATCGTCATTAACGAAAGTGTGATTTTTAATTTTTCTATAAACACTCTACAACGGCCTGTGACTTTGCTAGTATTTGCAATCAAAATCTAAAATAAATTGATAAAGACATTAGCACATGGCAACCAACGAAGAATTATTAGGATCTCCAAATTCGAAATCTAACATTGAGCTTTTACAGGAGGCTTATGAACCTTCTATGGAAGATCCAATATCAATTCAAAATGAAATCCATAGAGCGGCTACTAGGGTTTCAGAATATCAACTAGATAGTTTTTACAAAGAAACTGGCTCGACCCAAGATAACGAGAATAGCGGCTTTAAAAGAGAGCTCCAATCTATTAAGTGCGCGATTGAGCTTGCCGCACACATCAAACACACTCCTCAAAATGAAATCATAAAGCTGCCTCCAACTATGCTCGCAGACATTGCAAATCATTTTATTAATTTAGATAACAGTCTGAGACAAATGAGGAACTTTCATGAAGAATCTAATATTGAAGGTTTTGATGGCTATAGCAGAGATGAACTAAGAAAAGAAAAGTATTTTTTACTTGAATCTTTTTACAAAAATTTTGCGACTTTCAAAAGAGTCACTGATCCACTTATTGCAGTAACTTCATTGCAAGAAATTGAAAGCCTTAGGCTGCAAGTTAATAAGCTTACTGATGCACAAACCAAAGATGGTATTGAAAAGCATCATGATCTGTTTAGTAAAAACGCATTGCGCCACCATATCGCTGCGTGGTTTTGGCTCGTGACTGGCTCAACTCTTGCTATATTTGCTTGGTATTTTGGAAATTTAATGATTGAAAAAATAGAAAGCTTTAATTTAGCCAATACTGCAAATTTAACTGATGTCCATTTGGGCTTAGTTTTTGCTCGTATATTTTTATTCGGTTTTCTAGCAACCCTTATATTTTGGTCATTCAAAAATTATCGCCTAAACAAGCATAATGAGCTTTTAAATAAACAGAAAGCCTTATCGATACAAACTTTCACAGAATTTTCAAATGCAGCTGGAACTGATACAGACATGAGGCGTGCAATTCTATCAAGAGTAACATCCACAATTTTTGATACCCCAGATATGGGATACATTAAAAGTGAAATGGGTCACGATAAAGAAGGTGACATACTTAACACGTTTGCGAACATCATAAGCAAAAGAGAATAAGTGATTAAAACTACATTTCTACTGAACGCAAGCTGTGTGTTGTACTACAACACGCTTGGAAAGGGAGACGCTGCGCTCTCCCGTTTCATCCCTCTAGCGGATGGTTTTGGGCATGGGAACACAATCCGTTCTACCCTTCAAAACCATCAAAACGTATCGCCGTTTTATCCCTTGCAGGACTCGGAGAAATGCCTCTCCACCTGCACCGAACCATGCATGAACACGTGGGTGTTCAATCGCCATTCAGGGGAGCACATCCGCTACCCCTAAAAACCCCATGATATTTCATCAAGACCAACCGTGCGCCGATTGGATACCGTAAGCGCTTTTCCGCTTAACCAGAACCAAGGGTACGCCCTTGGATACGTTTTTATAAATAATTAAAACAAATAGAGAAATTGCTTTATTGCAATAATATCTACGATACAATGTTCTACTCAAAATATAACATAAAGGACTTTCCGTGTTCGCAGGAGGAATTGCAGATAAATTAGGCAATGAATATGAGGCTAAGCTTCTGATAGATAAACTTCTCGATGTTATCACGGGTAAATATGAATGGATTCGGTATGAAGGCATAACAGAAGAATACAACGGTTTTGAATTTGCGGTTGGTAAGAAGGAGCGTGTGGAATGGGTTCAAACCAAAATTAACGCTGCAAACGGTAACTGGACAATTAACAAACTCAAAAACGAAGGTGTATTAGATGCCTTTGCAAGAAGACTAGACGAAAGTCCCGATAATCACTGCTATTTCATTTCACAACACCCATCACGTGATTTAGATGCTCTCGTTAGCAAAGCCCGCATTTCCAATTCAGTGGATGAGTTTATTACCACACTACCGCGTAAAAACACTGCTTTTTCTGATTTATCAACAGCATGGGAAGCAGATAACAATACATCTTGGAATAGGTTAAATCGTTCATATTTTGAGACATTCCCAAAGCGTAGCATTGAGAATGTTATTCAAACAAAAGTAAGTTTATTGTTTTATGCCGATGTATTGAAAGATCTGCGACAATACATGCTAGAAAATCTAAATAAGATTGTGACAACTGAAAAAATAAGAACTGATCTTAAAAACCAAGGGATAAACTTTAGAGATCATCAATTAGACAAAACTCTCAAAGAAAAATTTGATGCACAGACTAATTTTTATCTTGATACCTACATGCCTTTTGGCATTGATGATGTTCAAATTTCACGAAAAGAACAAGTGTCTCTTATTGATGCGGTTACAAAAGACGATGGCGCAAAGCTTATTTTTCTAACTGGTGTTGCTGGGTCGGGAAAGTCTGGTGTTGTGCGCGCATTAATAGAAGAACTGAAAGAACAAGAGATTGTTCATTTAGCTTTAAGAGTCGATCAGCATCTTGAAGCTAAAACTCCTCAAAAACTTGGAGCCGATTTGTTTGGCCGAGACGAAAGTCCAACAATAACTTTGCATTGTGTTGCAAATCAAAAGCTATCTGTTCTGATTATTGATCAGGTGGACGCAGTCAGTGAGGTTTCTGGACGCAGTGGATCTGTCAGGAATACGGTACTACAATTAACACAAGGACTGAGCCTTTTGAATACAAAGGTGGTGTTTGTCTGCCGCGATTTTGATTTTGATGGGGATGAGCGCTTTAAGGTACTAGAAAAATCAGAAGGAAAAATCACTAAAAGAATTAATGTTGGGTTGTTGGATTGCTGTCTCTTATACACATCTCCGAGCCCACGAGA
>CAXHFH010000014.1:0-31912 GCA_964015995.1 uncultured Alphaproteobacteria bacterium | reverse complement strand
ATTGTACTCGGGCGTAAGATTACCAAAGGCACGAAAAAGGGCGAGAATGTCGGGATGTTGCTGCCGAATTCCACGGGCGCGCTTGTGACGTTCTTTGGCCTTCAGGCCTTTGGCCGCGTTCCTGCGATGCTGAATTTCTCGGCAGGGGCGAAGGCGATTATCTCGGCCTGTACCTCGGCAAAGGTTAAACGTGTTTTGACTTCACGCCGTTTTATTGAAATGGGCCGTCTGGAAGGTTTGATTGCGGAGCTAGAGCCGCATGTGAAGATTGTCTATCTGGAGGATATCAAGGCCAAGATCACGCCGATTGATAAGGCGCGCGCACTGTATGCTCATAAAACGGCAGGATATATCCATCGTAGCAAGGGCGTGAAACCAAGCGACCCTGCGGTTGTGTTATTCACTTCCGGCTCCGAAGGTACGCCAAAGGGCGTGGTGCTGAGCCATATTAATATCATGACCAACATCGTGCAGCTTTCCAGCCGCGTGGATTTCAACCGTCAGGATATCGTCTTTAATTGTCTGCCGATGTTCCATTCATTCGGTTTAACGGGCGGGACGTTGCTGCCTGTGCTGTCGGGCGTGCGTACGTTCTTGTATCCAAGCCCTCTGCATTACCGCATCGTGCCGGAGCTTGTTTATTCCTCCAACGCGACCATTATGTTTGGAACCGACACGTTCCTAAACGGATATGCGCGTATGGCTGATCCTTATGATTTCTACCGCATGCGCTATATTTTCGCAGGGGCAGAGAAGGTGAAAGACGAAACGCGCCAGTTGTTCGCAGATCGTTTTGGTGTACGTATCCTTGAGGGCTACGGCGCAACGGAAACCGCGCCCGGTCTAACGCTTAACTCACCAATGCACATGAAACAAGGCACCGTCGGGCGTTTGCTCGCGGGGATTGAATACCGCCTTGAAGACGTGCCTGGTGTCGACGAAGGTGGGCGCTTGTTCGTGAAAGGGCCGAACGTGATGCTCGGTTATTATAAGGATGATAAACCCGGCGTTCTGCAACCACCTGAAGATGGATGGTATGATACGGGCGATATCGTGAGCATTGATGAAGAGGGGTACGTTAAAATCCTCGGTCGTGCGAAACGCTTTGCCAAAATAGCGGGCGAAATGGTGTCCCTGACCAGTGTGGAAACGATGGTTACCAAGATTTATCCTGATGACGGGCATGCGGTTGTCGCCATTCCTGATGCAAGGAAGGGGGAGCAACTCATTCTGGTCACGACCAATGATAAGGCTGAGAAATCTGATCTGTCATCCTATGCATCGAAGAATGGAATCTCCGAACTTTCCGTGCCGAAAACTATATTGCACATCGATAAAATGCTCGTCCTCGGCAGTGGTAAGACGGATTACACATCAATCATGGATTTCGTATTGGAGAAGCTCGGTAAGAAAAAGGCGGCTTAAATGCGAGTATCCCAAAAGCATAAATGGGCAAGATGGGAAATATTCGTATTATGGGTTTTTATAAATGTAATATTCTCGATCTTAGGAACTGTCATTTCACTTGTTTATTATGAAGTGATAGGCACACAGCAGCCGCGTCTTACGTGGGACAATGATTTAATTTTTAGTCCAAGAAATATAGTGGTTTTACTTCCATTAGCATGGGGAGTTTCTTTTCTGTTCCCGTTGGGATGGGCGAACTTTTGCGGTTTAGTCATTTCCTTGTGGGCTAAGAAAATTAGGCCACTAATTTTTTCTGTATTTGGGTCATTTGTCTTTGGTCTACTTTGGTTGGGCATGCTCTGGACGGCATCTAGCAGTATATAGATAGTAACTGTTTGGGGGTGACTACCGAATAATGCTATAATGATGGTTATGAAAAAATTTGCATATTTCATTTTTGCTTTTGTCTTTGCGCTGAACACGATTAGTTTGGCGTATGCCGCGCCGTGTATGCATAAGATGGAGCCAGCGGCCAAAGAAAATTGCCATGATATGGACATGCAAGACCAAAAAGAAACCAAGGACATACAGTCCCATTGCGAGGGGATATGTTTGTGTCAGTCCGTCGCCTTGAGTGCGCATATCCTACCGTTTGACGAGCAAGCCTCTACGATTTTTAATACTATAGACACTGTGCGATCTTTCGTGAATGAGGACGCACCTTTGAACACGACCTCTCCGCCTTACCGCCCCCCGATATTAATCTCCTAGAACCACTGAACGTGCTTTGGCACAACGATTACACAGCATTTTAGGAGATAAAAAATGCGAAAATTTATGACTTATGCGTCTATCGGCTTGTTGTCGTTTGGCGTGACACAAACGGTGCAGGCGCGGCCTGTATCCTATCCCGGCGGGGTGACCGCCATGGTGATGAATAACCCTGACAGCAATAGTGTGCATCTGCATTATTCACCTACCGCCAAATATTCCCTTGGTTATAAGGGGGAGTATTGGCGCGACGGGGAATACACCATTCAGGCGGTGCAGATGAATAACTTGCTCAAACGGTGGAACAAGCCTGCATCCCAAGCCAATATTTACCTGAAATCAGGCGTTGGCGTGGCCTATAGCGATAAAGGCGCGTTTGATCATGAAACGGAGCCTGCCTTCTATACGGGGCTGGCGGCAGATTGGGAGGATCGGCGTTATTTCATATCGTATGAAAACCGATACACCGAGGCCGGAGACATCGATGATTTCTTCATGCAGTCATCACGCGTTGGTATCGCCCCCTATATCGGGGAATATGGCGATATCCATACGTGGCTGATGCTACAGGTGGATCATCGCCCCGAAGCCGAGGACGAAGTCACCGTCACCCCGATTGTGCGCCTGTTCAAAGGTGTGCATATGGTCGAAGCGGGTATGAGTAATCAAGGCTCCCTTCTGTTCAATTACGTTATTCGATATTAGAAAAGGATATTTCCAATGAAAAAACTATTTTTAACATGCGCTTTTACAGTTCTTTTAACCCCTGCAGCATACGCTGGTGAGGTCGTGAAAATCGGCGTCAACGGCATGGTGTGTGACTTTTGTGCGCAAGCCATTGAAAAGGTGTTCATGAAACAGGACGCCGTCGAAGGCATTGACGTTAATTTGAGTGATAAACAGATTACCGTTGATATGAAGGATGGCAAAACAATGGGTGACGAAGCCATCACGACGCTGGTCAATGATTCAGGTTATGCGCTTGTTGATATTACCCGTGAAGAGGTGAGCGATGAGTGATCCTGAAACAATGGGGGTGAAACAAACCCTGTTGCCGATGCTCAGCCTTTTTACCAGTGTTGGTACGTTGCTGTGCTGTGCGTTGCCTGCATTGTTGGTGACGATTGGTATGGGCGCGGCGATGGCGGGGCTTGTCTCCACCGCGCCGTGGATTACGGCCCTTTCGGACTATAAGCCGATTGTGTTTGCGGTGTCTGGTGTGATGTTGGCATTGGCTGCGTTCATGCAATGGCGGGCGCGCAATGCGCCGTGTCCGATTGATCCTGCAAAGGCACGTGCTTGCAATCGCTTAAGGAAATTCAGTTGGGGGGTGATCATCTTTTCGGTGATCATCTACGTGATTGGGTTTTTCTTTGCCTTTCTGGCGAAGTACTTTTTGATCTAATTGGAAAAGAGGCCAAATCGGCCTCTTTTTTTAAGCCGATTTTAACGTGAATTCGTTAGAACTGTAATTTAAGCGTAATGTTCTTGTCTGTTTTTAAGGATCAGCTATTTTAAAATTACGCACTTGTGCTTATGATAAATAAATTGTGTGACGCTTGTAGAAATATAACCAAACGTTTGAGGGTGACCCCGTAATGGCCGAAGAAGCAAAAAAGAAAGATAATGAACAAGCTCCACAGACGAACTCTATGGCTGCTTTCAGTAAAAAGATGAAAGATTTGGAAGAGGCGCTTTCCCTTTTATACATTACAAAAAACCCGAGCGGTCGTCTGAAATTCAAAGAGAAATGGCCAGAAGTGGCGGACCATTTATTTGGCCCGGATCTCATTAGATATGACATAGAGGGTGTTGAGGATAGAAAGCATAGAGCGCAATTGGAAGAAGAGGCGAATGATCGTCGGATTGACCTTAAGGCCACAATGGCTGGAATTGTAGATAGTAGTGTTAAATCAGGATCACTGCAGTTTGATTATGTCGGTACTGTTGTTGATCAATATGGACCTACCATGTCAACGTATTTATATGCAGAAGATGTTATAGAGCGCGTGCGCCCCGGTGTTTTAGCGGCCCATAAAGAAAAGACAGCAGAGCCTTCCGCCGATGATGCCCAAGAAAAGAAGCCAGCTGTTGGTGATGACATGTCAGATACGGCCAATATCTCTGCTGTGTCCGATGAGCTCAACATGGAAAAAGATGACATGATGGAAACGGGGACGATTGATGAAGATCAAGACACAGTCGCCGATGACATGCAGAAAGAAAAAGAACAGGCAGAAGATAAAAAATTATCCAACGAAGAAAAAACGATATTAAGTAATGCGCCCGAGGTGCCTGAAGAAGCAGAAGGTACAGAAGCGTTGCTCCCCGACAATCATGTTCCGGACAATGTCCATCAACCTGAAACAAAGCCGACATTACCGTCAGAACCACCGAAGCAAGAATCTTCACCTGAGGTCAAGCCGATTGAAACGCCAGCACCACCAAGCGAGGCTAAGCCGCCGGTAGAAACGCAAGCACCACCAGTGCTGCCGGATGCTGAACCTCAGTCTGTAAAACCAATAGAAACACCACCCCCAGTATTGCCGGAGGTAGAAAAACCGGCGGAGAGTGTTGCTCAAGAAGCGCCTGCAAACCCTGCACCACCTGTCAGTGATGTCCCTGATGTATTGAAGCCGCCACCAGCAGAAACGCAAGCACCACCAGTGCCGGAAGCGCCTAAAAAGGTTGAGGAATTAACCGCACCGCAGGCGGCTAAGGCGGAAAAAGGTGTCTATAAGACCATGTTTAACGGCTTGGCAAAGGCTGTTTAAAGCGCGCCGCATGTAAACAGGAAATCAATACACAGAGTAATGTCACTGCGCCTGCCTGATGGGATACGGCGATGTGCAAATCAACATGAGAATAGAGTGTCATAATACCTAAAGACAGCTGAATAAATACAATAACAGCAAGAAAGATAAAGCTTTTTTCCGGGCGTTTTTTGTAACCTGCATGCAGTATAAGTCCAACAACCATAGCGGTTGTCGTCATGGCAAGCCAGCGATGCGCGAATTGTACGCCCGCATGATTTTCAAAGAAGTTGCGCCATACAGGCTGATGGAACCAAACTTCTTCGGGTATCCATGTATCACCCATTTTGGGGAAGCTGTCATTATAGACCAAACCCGCGTCAAGCCCTGCCGTGTAAGCCCCCCAGAAAATCGTCAAACATAAGAAAAACAAGCACAGAAGCCCGTGATTATAAAGGGCGTTATCCGGCAGTGTATTTTGCCCCTTTGAGAGTTTCGTAAAACTAAGCCCAAGCCAGACCATGACTGATAAAATAATCAGTGCGAGTGATAAATGCGCTGCAAGTCTGTAATGCGACACTGAGGGCATATCAACAAGGCCGCTTTTAACCATATACCATCCCATGAAGCCCTGCGCTCCGCCGAGTAAGAATAAGAAGAATAATGGTACGAGATAGCCCTTTGGAATCCATTTTTTGATCAGGAAAAAAACAAAAGGCACAAAATAAATAACACCAATAAGGCGTCCTAACAGGCGGTGAAACCATTCCCAGAAGAAAATTTGTTTAAAATCGGATAGCTCCATCCAGAAATTTTTCTTCACATATTCAGGCGACTCTTTATAGAGATCAAAAACACGGTTCCATTCGGCCTCATTCATAGGTGGGAGTGCGCCGATCAAGGGGCGCCATTCAACCATAGAAAGGCCGGAACCGCTAAGGCGTGTGATGGCACCGATGATAATCATGGTAAAGACGGATAGGCCGCAAAAAAACAGCCAAATGGTAAGAAGCTTTAAGTGTTTTGGATCAAATGGCTGGGTCATGTCTGTTTTTTCAAAAGTCTATGGCGCAATGCTATGATATCCCTTATAAATCATATGCTAGGCTCACTCAATAAACCCAGAAGGCAACAATGGCAAGTTTTGATTTTGTAGATGCAGCAGCGAAATCCTATGAATTTGTATGGCGCGAACGCTCCTATCTTAGCCGCGTTGCTGTGCCTGTTCTTTTTGTAAAATTTGCCTGTGTTTTGATGATCTTTGTCTCAGGGTTACAAGATCAGCACTTACTCGGTGGCTTGATTGCTATGCCTGGCTATATCGTTGAGGCGATTTTCATGATTGGCGTTATTCGTTACGTGCTTTATAGAGAGTCGATTTTTGTATGGGGGCGTACGATACCTGCGCCGGATAGTGATCAGAAACCGTTACTTCATTATGGCCCCGCTAGCCGTGGGCAATGTTTACAGGCAGGGTTTGCGATGTATCTTTTGATTAAGATTATTCAGCTTGCCATGGCAGGAGCATTGCTGGATATGACGCAAGGGATTGATCCCACAACGCAACCGCCACCGCCCCAACCGCATGTTGGTCATGCACTTTTCTTTCTCTCTCTCATGTGGTTATCGGTGTGGACGTTTCGTCTTTTGTGGCTCTATGTTCCCGTAGCGATGGGGTACCCCTTCACAAAGTTTTTGAAGAAAGTGCAGGGGTTTAATATCTCGCTGAGCATGCTTGCGACGTGGTTCATTTGTTATATGCCGCTTATTATCCTGATTGCCGGTGTTATAAATATTGCTAACCTTATTATCCCTAACCCGGGTTCTGCACAGATCTTGGCGCACTCATTTATTGAGGTGATTGGTGATTTCCTATGGACGCTTGTGCCTATGATTGCCATGACCTATGGCATCGTTGAGGTGCTCTCTAAGAAACCTGAAGAACCAAAAAAATAAATTCCGAGCCAATGAAAATTTTTGTCACAGATTTAGATGGAAAAGAACACGCGCTTGAGGCCGTGGAGGGGTGGCGCGTGATGGAAATTATCCGTGAACATGGTTTGCCGATAAAGGCCGAGTGTGGCGGAGCATGTGCGTGCGCAACATGCCATGTTTACGTTGATGCGGCGTGGCTCGATAAAATTCCCGCCATGCGTGATGATGAAGAAGAGATGTTAGACGAGGCCTTCGAAATTCAAGACAATTCTCGTCTGTCTTGCCAGATTATATTTGATCAAACTTTGGATGGTTTGCGTGTGCAATTGGTAAAAAACGATTCTTAATTGATAGGAGCTTAATTGTTTTAAGCCTAATCACATTTTTAGAAAATTGCCGTATTTTTTAGTGACGTAATAGATGGATCGTAGTGACGTCAGAAAACAAAAAATACCAATACCACAAATCATAAGCGGTTTTTCCCATGAATTTGGTATTGTGCCGGAGGTTAATTTTTCCCAAAAGGTGCTAAAGTCATCTACTATCATCTGCACGGCATCGCTCGGAAGTTCGGAGTAGCCAGCATAGATAGCCGCAAGGCCACAAAGCATTAAAGCGTAGGCAAAAACGTAGCCCCAAAAACTATGCTTTGATACTTCTTTTATGTAGTCCGCTTTAGTTTCAATCAATATTGAATCAGCATGCTCTTTTTGTACATCTTCATAGTTTTGATCAGGGCTTGTCATGAGTGTGGATATAAAATATCCGGCAACCGTTGCTATTGAAATGCCGAGGGTCGCGATTATCCAAGACCCACCAATATTAAAGTACACAACTAGTGCGATAAGCCCTGCGATTGTGAAAATACTGCCGATCAAGTAATTTAAAGAATCATCTATCTCCGCTTCAGGTTCTGTTTTTTCTGGTTGTTCAATGACCAAGACACTAACATTTTGTTTTAACTTGTGCCTGATTTCACTGGCGCTAATGCCGTTAACAATGCGCATTTGTTCTTTGTACTGATATTCAATGATGGGGCTATAATAGACTGTTGTTCTTCTGTCGCTTCCGGTTCCGCTAATTGATGTGTATTTTTTGATGGCCTTTACGTGTCCTTTAACTTTTGTACCCTGCTTCTTGAAACGCGAAAAACTCACAAGAGAGTTGATACCAAAAGCAAAAAATATACAGCCAACAATTAGGGGGACTACGCTCATGAAATATCCTTGGTTATATAATCAAAATTAAGCCTTATTTACACAATTTTATTATGTCGTAACTTCATGGTATCACCTAATTAATACCATCATTTTTTCTGAATTTGGGGTGTGGTTATTTTTTGACGTGCAATGCATGTGAAATATCAATGAAAACTCTTGAATTTTGTACGTTACGGCGTTATATGTTCACCATTCACAAAGAATCGGAATGAATATGTTCTATGATTTGTGATGTGGAAGGGGTTTTTGAGCCTTGCTCTGGATTGGAGAAGACGAAAAGCCCGCTTATTAACCATAAACGAAGGAGACACGAAGATGAAATTTCGTCCTTTACATGATCGCGTTCTAGTCCGCCGCGCGGAAGCTGAAACAACAACAGCAGGTGGCATTATTATTCCAGGTACAGCAGAAGAAAAACCGTCAGAAGGTGAAATCGTTGCAGTCGGCAGCGGTTACGTCAATGACAATGGTGATGTACGCGCTCTTGACGTTAAGTCAGGCGATAAGGTCATTTTTTCAAAATGGGCCGGTACAGAAGTAACCATAGACGGTGAAGATCTGATGGTGATGAAAGAATCAGACATCATCGGTGTTATTGCTGCCTAAGATCGTTGTTATTTTATCCGGTGGTTGCGTTGAATGGCGCCTCGCATATCAAAAATATGCTTCGTCTTATTCGCCTGATCACGAACAAAATAACTTTGATCCAACACAAACAAAATTTTATTTCTTGAAGGAGAAAAACTATGAGTGCAAAAGATGTACTATTTGAAGAAAAGGCTCGTGATGAGCTATTGAAAGGCGTCGACATTATTGCCAACGCTGTGAAGGTAACATTGGGCCCGAAGGGTCGTAATGTTTTGATCCAGAAATCTTTCGGCGCACCACGCACCACAAAAGACGGTGTTTCTGTTGCGAAGGAAATCGAACTGAAAGATGCGCGCCAGAATATTGGTGCTCAGCTGATCCGTGAAGTGGCGTCTAAGGCCAATGATCATTCAGGTGATGGTACAACAACAGCGACTGTTTTGGCACAAGCCATCGTTCGTGAAGGTGTTAAGGCCGTATCTGCGGGACGTAACCCGATGGATCTTAAGCGCGGTATCGACGCAGCAGTGATTGCCGTTGTTGAAGATATTGCAAAGCGTGCGAAAAACGTTAAGTCAAACGAAGAGATCAAGCAAATCGGTACGATTTCTGCGAATGGCGAAACTGAAATTGGTGAAATGCTTGCCGAAGCCATGGAAAAAGTTGGTAACGAAGGCGTGATCACAGTTGAAGAAGCAAAAGCATTGAACAACGAACTTGAAGTTGTTGAAGGTATGCAGTTCGATCGTGGTTATCTTTCACCATACTTCATCACAGATGCAGACAAAATGATCTGTGATCTGGAAGACCCATATATCCTTCTTCACGAAGGTAAATTGTCTAACTTGCAGTCCATGCTTCCGATCCTTGAATCAGTGGTTCAGTCAAGCCGTCCGCTTTTGATCGTTGCTGAAGATGTTGAGGGCGAAGCCCTTGCGACTTTGGTTGTGAACAAGCTACGCGGTGGATTGAAAATCGCTGCTGTTAAGGCACCTGGCTTTGGTGATCGTCGTAAGGCGATGCTTGAAGACATGGCTATCGTAACTGGCGGTCAGGTTATTTCTGAAGATCTTGGTATCAAGCTTGAGAACGTAACACTTGATATGCTTGGAACAGCCAAGAAAGTGTCTATCACGAAAGACGATACAACTGTTGTTGATGGTGCAGGCCAGAAGAAAGAAATCGAAGCACGTTGCAGCCAGATCCGTAAGCAGGTCGAAAGCACAACAAGCGATTACGACAAGGAAAAATTGCAAGAGCGTCTTGCGAAATTGTCCGGTGGTGTTGCTGTTCTTCGTGTTGGCGGTATCACAGAAGTAGAAGTGAAAGAGCGTAAAGACCGCGTCGACGACGCACTTCACGCGACACGCGCTGCTGTTGAAGAAGGTATTGTTGCCGGTGGTGGTACTGCACTTCTTTACTCAATCGCGGCACTTGAAAAGCTGAAAGGTGACAACGAAGACCAAAATGTTGGTATCGAAATCATCACACGCGCGCTTTCTGCTCCGATCCGTCAGATTTGTCAGAATGCTGGCGAAGAAGGTGCGGTTATTGTTGGTAAATTGCTAGAGCAAAAAGACGTTAATCACGGTTTTGACGCTCAGAAGGGTGAATATACTGACCTTGTTAAGGCCGGTATCATCGACCCAGCTAAAGTTGTGCGTACTGCTCTTCAGGATGCGGCCTCTGTTGCTGGTCTATTGATCACAACCGAAGCGGTTATCACTGACGCTCCATCTGAAGATGGCGATGCCGGTGCGGCCGCTGCTGCTGCGATGGGCGGCATGGGCGGCATGGGTGGTATGGGCGGCATGATGTAAGCCAACCATTAGCACTTAAACGCTATATAGAATTACAAAAGCCCCGTTAACCGCGGGGCTTTTTTCTTAAGCATAATTTTTTATAAATCGATGGCAAAAACACAGCGTTTTTGGAGGGGTTATATTTTAAATAAAATATTTCTAATTCATCACCCTCTTTTAATTTTTTATTTTTTACATCTTCTTTTTTAATACTGAATGTGCGTCCTTCATATGCATGCCCTTTAGAGTCGAAAAATTCATATGTTACTGACCAACCTCTATAGCCTGCTTGTGTTGGAATAATGTCGTAATGTGCTGTTTTTATGATTCCCTTTGTAACAATGCCATTCGCGTATGGAATGATATAAGTATTAAACATAAAAAAGGAAATCAAGAAGAAGGAGAAAGCACAAAATAAGCCTATGTACGCAGTGGGTTCAGGAAAAAGGTATATGAAAATACATAATGATATAATAATCATTGCAAACATTGTGGAGCGCTGGCGCAGAATTTCTCTATTAACGTTCTTTAAAGCATCTGTATTGAGGTTATCGTCAGCCCGTAAATCGGTGATGATTTCTTTTAACTCTTTCGGATAAAATAATTCTGCAATCATGGTCTCAGGTTAATCGAAAACCTGATCTTTGAACATCAGGAAATTTCTTGCGCGTTGTCATCGTCCAGATCTGTGCCGACATTTTCGTGGCCGATATTTTGTTCTTTCGCGGGCGTTTTGTTCAGAGCCGATTTCTTTTGCTGCGCCAGTCCTTCATCAATCAACATACGGGCGTAATCTTCTGTACGGCCTGCTTCGCGGAGCCATAGCCGCGCCGCGCCTGCGCCCTCAATCTCACCGAGTATATATTCACCCGTATCCAGATTTTCCATTACATCAATCCGTAGGAAGGGGGAGTTTTGAACGCTCTCAGGCAGGGCCTGCATGACATCCATCACGAAACGCACCATTTCGGGGTCCGGGTTATCATTGACATGATCAACGCCGCCATAACGCGCATGCGCGATGCGGGAATGTTCCCCCTGTTGGCGTTCCACAAAATGCGGTGTGCCGTTTACAAACACGGCGGAGGTTTCCAGATTTGGCACATATTCCTGAAACAGGAAGTGCTGATCGGGGCTTGGGGTGTTCGTGAAATAAGACATCATGAAACTTTCAAGCTCCGCAGAATCCTGAAATTTCATGTCTATCGGCTTGCCTTGCTCGCGCGGCAGGCTAAGACTCAGGCTCTCATCACTTTCGTTTCTTTCAATGAAGAACAATCCACGCCCCAGTGAGCTGGTTGATGGTTTTAAAACAAACGTATCTTTTTCGGATTGCGCCATAAAATCTTTGATCTGTTGGAACATGGCATCAAAGTTATCAGGCTGTGAAATGATGGTGGCGTTATCCGGATCTTGCAGGGTGCATAATGTCTGTGTTGGAATGGTCGGAATATCGTTCTCATTCAAATGCGTTAAATATGTTGATTTTGATGCAATCCACGCAACATTTTCATATTCCGGTATGACGGAAATAGAGCGTCCATGATCCTGTTGTTCCTCAATTTTATCATAAAGCCGATCGAGTATGCCTGTATAGCGATCAAAGCTTGTCAGGCAACCGCGCATATTACTGAGGTCGATGGTGTCGATACGATCCCACGGCAAGTCACGCACCGTTCCGGCTAGGCTGAGGTCGGCGGTGATGATTTCGGCGCCGTTTTTTTTCAGCTGGGATTTAATGCCCTCAAAATCCGGCATTTCTTTTGCGCCCATACTTGGCATCAAAATGCACACAGGCCGACTGGCTGAGAAATCAAGTTGTCCGTTTCCACCGGTTATGGTGTGGCTGCCGTTATAAGTTTTCAAGCGTGTTACTCTTAGTTTAGTTTACATTATTGCGGAGGTCTTTTCGCGACGTGATCCCAGGCAATATCGAATAATGCCTGCACGCCTTCCGCAAAATCTTTGTTTTTTAATAATAATACTTCGATCTGGTCGGCTTTTTCGTAAAACGTTACAAAGCCGAGTTTCCCGCCATACACATAGAGCGATCTTTTGCCGCTCAGTTCAAATCCTTTGGGGAACCATTTATAATTCGCATAACCACTGCTGATGAAATCAAGGTTGCCCTCAGGCACCATGATTTTAATATCGGTATTGTCGTTATGTTCGCTCATGCGTTCGACATGCATGCGCCACCAATCTTCGCCGAGGGTTTCCAGCCAGTTGTCAGGAACAATGTTATAGAACGACATTCTGCCGCCGATCGTTTGGGCAGTTTCATAGACATCGTCCATAAATTGAATCAGTCCGGTTTTACCGCGGAATTTCAAAACTTCGCCGCTGCGCTTTTTTACGCCGCTCTCACCGATAAATTCTACATCGACCGCATCAAAGGCCGTTGTGATTTTTTCTATGGTGGTTGAATTAGGTTGGTTTGTGCCGTTCTCAATGCGCGCGATTCCAGTCTGTGACAAGCCCGCATGATCCGCTAGCTCACCTTGGCTCCATCCAATCAGAGCGCGCGCGGCTCTTATTTGGTCGACTGTCGGCATGTTGAACACCTTTTCTTAAATTCTATAGCTCAAAGAACGCAGTATTTACTTATATTTCCGATTTGGGGGAAAGTCTATAGTGCGCGTGCAAAAAGAGCTAAAATATGCACGAAAAGACATAAAATTGACACAATTATGTTGACAATGTGGCGAAATTATGTGTAAGTTGTTTTTAATACTAAAGCGGTAAATATTGATACATAAATGTGTCCCCACACACATGTTCTTACTGCGTAAGGAAGTTGGTTCGCATTCGTGCGGCCAGCTTTTTTTGTGCCTCAATAATGGCGTTGCCGAAGAAGGGTTTCTGAGGCGGCTGGATTTTTCTGAGGTGAGTCAAAATAAATGCGGCGTTGAATATAATCGCCGGTACTGACAATGCGATTATTCCACACAGCATGAAGGCAACCCCCGACAGAACAGAGAAGCTACGGAAGGTGGAAATGTCATTTGATGATTTGGCCCTTACTATGGCACAGAAGGCAATAATACATAATATGCCCACGAAAGAGCCACTGGAAACAAGATAAAGCGCTATGCCGCCGGTAAGGCACAGGATTGGTGTTTGCTTTTCGATGATGTCTTGATTTTTGGTGTTTAGCACATAGAGTGAAACGGCAAGGTTGAGCAAATTTAAAATCAATAAAGCACTTTGTGCCAATAACATCCATTGCAGGCATAAAAAGACGCAGGCCAGCGCATCCATTTGTATTATGCGTGATTGATTTTTAAAATTTGGCGCAGTTGTAAAAAAAAGATATCCTAGGAATCCTATAATTTGCGCTGTAATATATATGCTCATGTGTTGCTCTTTGATGTAATACTGATAACGCTACGGTAAAAAGATTAAAAAACAATAAAATCAAAAGCTTAGATGTGAATTATTAGTAACATTTAATGCGTTTATTATAGCATTTCACCCTGCCAATGCTAAAAAGTGAGAGAAAAATGAAAAGTAAAAGAATTAAAAAAGATACTCAAAGCCAAGTTGGCGCAAAATCTAATGCCGCGCTTTTTGCTTTTGTCACATTTGCGGCCGTGATCAGTGTTTTGATTCTCGGTTATCTTCGTTTTTCCGATACCGGCAAAGCAGTCATTGAAGTTGAGGGAAAAAAATCTGATGTGGTCAGGGCACAGGATAAAATCAAAGATGGTATTCAGGCCAAATTACCTGAGGCACGTAAGGAGATGTTTTATCCTTCGGCCAACAGCATTGAGGGCAGATGGTATGCAAAAATTGGCGAGAGCGGTATCGCAGAGATTGATCTGGATGGAGAGAATTTTGAGTTGGTATATGTGCAAACGCCGCAAGATCGCATAAGGAAGTTTTCGAAGGGTACATACAAATATAGTGCGCTTACAGGAAACTTAGAGCTGTTCCCTAAAAGAGGTGAAATGCCGCGCGAGATTAAGGGTGTTGGCTATCAAATTTTAACCATGCGCAATTTCAAAATTTTGATTTTGAAAAAAAAGGATGATCCTAAGCTTTATTATACTGCGCATGAATATGATGTGCCCGGCAAAACATATCATCCGATTTTCCTGTACGATGATTACGCAGGGTCGCCTGTTCTGGAATTCAATCCTGTTGTGATATCTTCCGAGACGAAATAAGAAAAGATGCCTGAGCTGCCGGAGGTTGAGACAATAAGGCGCGGCTTAGAGGCGGCGGTTCTTGGTAAATCCATTAAAAATGTTCAAATAAACCGCCATGATTTGCGTGTTGCTGTGCCCGAGGATTTTGGTCAACGTGTGACGGGGGCATCTATTGATGCCCTTATTCGACGCGGAAAATATATAATCATGCAACTTGCCCCTAATAATGTGCCTGTGGTTTTGCACCTTGGCATGTCCGGACGTATCCGTATTTTTGAATCTGGCGAAGCGTATAGTCCGCGCAAGCATGATCACCTCGTATTTCACATGGATGATTCCACGTGCTTTGCCTTCGAAGACCCGCGCCGATTTGGTATGATGTATATCGCATCTGATGACGGTTGGGATAATGACAAACCATTTGCGCAAATGGGCCCGGAGCCTTTGGGTGTGTGGAGCGGACAGGATCTGCTGGCAAAATTACAAAATAAAAAAGCGAACATAAAAAGCGCCTTACTGGATCAACGTGTGGTTGCGGGGTTGGGTAACATATATGTGTGCGAAGCGCTTTATTATGCGGGTGTTCACCCTGAGCGGTTATCCAATACGATCACAAGTGATGAGGCCGACAAAATTGCCGCATCATCAAAGCGCGTTTTGAAAAAAGCGATTGAGGCAGGCGGCAGCACATTGCGTGATTATCAACATACGGATGGGTCTTTGGGATATTTCCAGCACCAGTTCTCTGTTTATGATCAGAAAGACAAGGCGTGCACACATAAGGGCTGCGGCGGTGCAATTGAGCGCATTGTGCAAGCGGGGCGTTCGACATTCTACTGTCCAGTGTGCCAGAAATAAGTTATTTTAAAGAAGATTAATCGTGAAGGATCAAAATAAATGGGCGGATTAAGGCGCTGGGGTAAATGGGTTATTATATTTCTGGTTCTGTTAGAGCTCGGCAGTTTGATGCAGTATGGCGTTGCAGATACGGGTGATTTAGAGCCTGCCTTTTTCGCTGGGCTTCAAGATGTGCCCGTTATGCCTGGTTTGGTCGAGATGGAAGATCGTTCCTTCTCGTTTGATAAGCCTGAAGGTAAAATTACAGAGGTTGCGGCTTTGACCAAAGGAACGGCGCACAACCACATTCTTGATTTTTATCAGGCGACGTTGCCGCAATTTGGGTGGGGGCGTGTAAACGAATCGAGTTTTTTCCGTAAAAATGAGTCTTTGGAAATCTCTTTTGATACGGAAGGCGGCGTGGATATTGTGAAAATTATGATTCGTCCTTCTCGGTAGAAAATCTCCATTAGTTTTGACTAAAAAATGATTCGCAAAAAAACCATGAATCACTTGACAAGGGCGGCTATTCCCGCGTATTACTCTGCGTCTAGCCCCGTATAGGGTAGAAGCTAAGTATTTATTGTAACAAATTTTATGATTACAACACACATTATAAGAATATATTCTTGTGGAAAAGTTTGGGCATAAAATTGTATAGAAAATTAAATAAAAGAACGTAACTAAAGGTTTGAAAAGGTTTAATAATGGCTAATCATGCATCTTCAAAAAAACGTGTTCGTCGTAATGAGCGACGTGCTGAAATCAATATGGCACGCCGTAGTCGTATTCGTACCTTCGTAAAAAAGGTTGAATCAGAGATTTCTGCAGGCAATGCGGATGCCGCCAAAGAAGCCTTAAGAGCAGCTCAGCCGGAGCTTCACAAGGGAATTTCAAAAGGTATTTTGCACAAAAATACAGTCGCACGAAAGTTGTCACGCTTGAGCGCAAGAATAAAAGAAATCTAAATTTTACAGGCGATGGTTTTCTTGGTAACCCATCGCCATAATTTTATGAAATTGTTGGATATTATGGCTTTGCTGCGCTGCGTCAAAGCCCTTTTTGCTGTGTACAAAAAATATTGAACTAAAATTTCTTTTTTGAAAATTCATGATTTGTTCTTATTGCCTGATAGCGTTTTTTTAGTGTAGTCTATTTTCATCGCTGACGAGATAAAGTAAAAAAAACAGGTCAGTCCTTGATAGAGTAATTGGTTCTTACCCCAATCAAAGCAATTTGATTTTCAAGGGTAGAATTTAAACCAGAAAATCGGTTTTATACCGTGACTATGGTTAGGGGATGATCTCTGAAAAATGTTTTGAATCAATCAAAACAGGTTTTTCAGGAGATCTCAATGATATGCCGGATTAAAGAAGAATACTGTGAATGGTTAATCTGTTCACAAGGGACTTTTGTGGCCAAAATTAAGGGTGTTCATCCTTAGATTTTAGGCAAAAGCATATTGCGTTTTAAATTTTTGTGTACGCGTAAAAAGCAACTGTAAAATCGTAATTTATATAAGTAACTTTAAAAAAGTGGAGAGAAACTAATGTCTGAAATTTCCGGTAAACAATCGGCCCAACTTGATCAGAGTGCAACAGCACTTGAAGATACTCCGCTTGAGCCAACCCCCGATATTCAAGAGTTGTGGGTGGCAGTACACTCCGATATGCGTCAAGAATTCGGTGAAGCTATCTTCCGTAGCTGGCTTAAGCCGTTAACATTGCGTGCCTATTATCACGGTACAATGGAAGTATCTGTTCCAACGCGTTTTATGCGTGACTGGATACAAACACACTATGCTGAACGTATTTCAACCATGTGCACGGAGAAAAATTCCGAAGTGAAGCGCGTGCAAATCGTTGTGGTACAGAATGCAATCTTGGATGACGCAGTTTATGCGCAGCACGGCACAAATAGTGATCTTAATCAGGAAAAGGCCGAAAAAGAGCTACGTAATGCAATAGAGGAGATTTCCTCGCCTTTGGATGCACGCTTTACGTTCGATAGCTTTATTGTTGGTAAGCCGAACGCTCTGGCACACGCTGCCGCTCGCCGTGTTGTAGAGAGTGCAAGCGTACCGTTCAACCCGCTTTTCCTTTATGGTGGCGTTGGTCTTGGTAAGACGCACCTTATGCATGCGATTGCGCATACGATTAGAGAGAGCGCCCCTGAAAAGGTTGTGATGTATTTGTCGGCTGAGAAATTCATGTACCAGTTCGTTAAGGCGTTACGTGCCAATGATACAATGAGCTTTAAAGAGCAATTCCGTAGTGTTGACGTGTTGATGATTGATGACGTGCAATTCATTGCAGGCAAGGAATCAACACAGGAAGAATTCTTCCATACGTTTAATGCACTTGTTGATCAGAATAAGCAGATCATTATTTCTGCGGATCGTGCACCAAGTGATCTGAATGGTGTCGATGAGCGTTTGCGTTCACGCCTTGCATGGGGCTTGGTTGCGGATATTCATCCATCAACCTATGAATTGCGTCTTGGCATTTTGCAGTCCAAATGTGAAAAACTTGGCGCAGACGTGCCAAGCAGTGTTCTTGAGTTTTTGGCTCTGAAGGTGACATCGAATATTCGTGAATTAGAAGGTGCGCTTAACCGTATCGTCGCCCATGCTGATGTTTCAAAAGATGAAATCACGTTAGAATCTACGCAAGATGTATTACAAGACTTGCTCCGTGCGCATGATCGCCGCATCACGATTGATGAAATCCAGCGCAAAGTGGCTGAACATTACAATTTGCGCTTATCAGATATGCATTCTGCGCGCCGCGCGCGTAATGTTGCGCGCCCGCGTCAGGTTGCGATGTATCTTTCCAAGCTTTTGACGGCGCGTTCTCTGCCGGAAATTGGCCGTAAGTTCGGTGGTCGTGATCACACAACGGTGATGCATGCGATCCGTAAGGTTGAGGAGCTAATGGGTGATGATGCACAGATCGCACAAGACGTAGAAGTCGTGCGCCGTGCTCTGACAGGCTAAGACGCCTTTAGATCATAAACGAATAAAAAACGGAGGTCTTGCGATCTCCGTTTTCTTATGTGTGGATGTTTGTTTAGGCCGCCTGTTTCATTGTTTTGGCAATGTAAGAGCCTTTCTTTTCGATATGCTCTAGTGTTTTTTCAAGTAAATTGGTGGGGGCAGAGCTTTGTATGAATTCTTTGTTTTTATCGGTCAGGCTATCGAACCATGCCGCCAAATTCGGTGCTTCTGTTTGGGCGCGTTGTTTAAACGCTTTATCGAAACCGAAAAGTTCCATACGGATAAAAAGCGGCGCTATAGAGGAATCGACCAATGAAAATTCTTCACCCAGAAAATAAGGCCCTTTGACGACATCCTTCATTTTTAATAAGCCATTGATCAAATCGTCTTGTTTTTGCTCATAGGTTTCTGCATCAGTGCCGGTGACGGACTGATAGAAATGTATCATCAAGCTACTGGCATATTCAATCCAGGCACGGGCGCGGGCTTTTTCAAAAGGATCAGATGGCAGTAAATCGCCACCGCTAGACTCATCGGCATATTCATTAATCACGGCTGATTCGAATAACACCTTATTTTCATCATTATCCACCATAAGAACAGGCACTTTACCAAGTGGTGAAATTTTCAAAAACCAGTCTGGCTTATTGGACAGATCGATATATTCAATATCAAAAGGTATGTTTTTATATTGAAGCGTAATAACCGAGCGTTGAACGTATGGACAAATGTCAAAACTGACGAGCTTAAGTGTCATCGGAAAATTCCTCGTTTGTGTATGTACAGGATAATTCGATCGGAAAGCTGCATCGTTACAGAAAAGGTTAGAGGCCTTTTTTGAAAAACAGAATTATTGATTTTCTCGTTGCTGCTCAGCTTTTCTTTTTTCTTTCGCAGCTTTATTTTTTGCCTTTTTGCTCTTGCTCTTAGGCTTTTTCGCTTTTTTCTTTGCTTTTTTCTTATGCTTTTCCGCCTTCTTCTCTGTCATAGCGAGGCTGTTATCGTTCGCAAAGTGCTTTGCGGCCGCTGGGGCGGATACAAAAGTCACAGCGAGTAAGCAGACTGATAATGTAAATAAAATCTTTTTCATTTATTCTTCCTAAAAAACAATTGCTTAATCATAGCATAATATCTGCAAAGAAATAAAATTTTGGTGGCTCTTTTTGAAACTCTCCCCTGAGTATCAGGAGAGAGTTCGGTGAGTAATGCGATGTTAGGGGTGTTTTAAAATCCAAATAGAATCTCAATAAAGTCTCGTTCAATTGGTTTGCTGTGATGTCCGTGATGGTGTTGCTTCACATAGCGTTTGTCATAGTAATGCCCGTTAATATAGACGTATTCCGTGTAATATTTTTTATGAGCATTGTGGTTGTTATGATGCTTATACGTCTGTTTTACATACTTTTTTGCGTTCTTTTTATGCCCATGCTTATAATGTTTTTTATGGGCATTATTATGATGCTTTTCTTTATACGCATAGTTAGGCTTCCCATGAGAACCATGTGCCTGCGCACTGGTTATGGGGATGACGCAAAAAAGGGAGAGTATCCCAGCTAGGATTAAATTTTTCATGTTCTTGCTTTCTCTTTTTGTTCTAAAAAGTGTTATTTGTCATACGAAAGTGAAAAAACAATCCCTTCGAAAATTCTATCTATTGACCAGAAAGCGCGCACAGCCTAGTTTAAGATAATGAGTATTGAAGATAAAAATCAGAGCTATACGCTCGAAGAAGTTACTGCGCTTTATAATCGTCCTTTACTGGATTTGATCTATGATGCTGCAGGTGTTCACCGTAAACATCACACCGCCAATGAAATGCAGATGTGCACGTTACTGTCGATTAAGACAGGGGGGTGTACGGAAGATTGTGGGTATTGCTCGCAGAGCATTCATAATGATGCCGAGCTTGATAAAGAAATCCTGATGAAGACGGATGATGTTTTGGAGCAGGCGCGCAAAGCTAAGGAATCAGGTTCCACCCGTTTTTGTATGGGCGCGGCATGGCCGAAGGTTATGGACGGACGCGCGTTTGATCGTGTGTGCGATATGGTTAAGGGTGTTACTGATATGGGTATGGAAGCGTGCTGTACACTTGGTATGCTCACTGAAGATCAGGCCATGAAACTTAAAGATGCCGGTCTGACGGCCTATAACCACAATCTCGATACATCCCGTGAGTTTTATGACAAGGTCATCACTACGCGTAATTATGATGACCGTCTGGATACGCTTAAGAATGTTGCGAAAGCCGGAATATCGGCGTGTTGCGGCGGAATTTTGGGACTTGGCGAATCAGAAAAGGATCGTATTTCCTTATTCCACACCCTATCGAATTTAAATCCGCAGCCCGAATCGGTGCCTATTAATATGCTTGTCCCTGTTGAGGGAACGCCGATGGAAAATAATAAGATGCTTGATATCTTTGAATGGATCAGATGTATCGCGGTAGCACGTATTTTGATGCCCGATGCTATGGTACGTTTATCGGCGGGGCGTCTAACAATTTCCAAAGAGGCGCAGGCAATGGCGTTTATGGCCGGTGCGAATGCAATTTTCACTGGTGAGAAGCTTTTAACAACACCTAATCCGGAAAAAGATGCGGATTACGGATTGTTGAAGGAATTGGGTATTGAGCCACGCGCGCCATTTAAGGATGAGGTAGATGTTCCAAAGAAAGATACCGTCGCCGCGTAAGGGTAGAGTTTAGTTTAAAACGGGAGAGTAAAATGAAACGTCTATTTATATTGGTTTTGGCATGTTCCGCGCTTAGTGCATGTAGTACTGCAGATTGCGTCAGTCGTGACTTCAATAATTGCTTCGTACATGGGAATGTCGATAATATTTACGGCAAAATCTAAATCACTCGCAATATTTTAATTTTTTCAAAAAATAATCCGTGGTGGTCGATATTCATCGACCTTGTGTTTGTTTGACATATTTTCTGTCTGTATGATACTTTGTAAGCGCAAAATAATAATATAATGCGGTTGAATACTCATGGATTTAAAACAAGAATTACGCGACTTGGCGGAGCGGGGCGATGATGCTTCTGTTTCTCTTATGCGTGATCTGGTCATGCAGCACCCGCAACATGCCAATATGGCTTTTGATTTGCTGGCGGAAATTGGTACCGACGAAGCGGGGCTAGCCATTTTTGCTGTGATGAAAGAATATCCGGGGTCTTTGGGGTCGCAAGGTATACGGGCACTCGCAAAAACAGATAATCCAAACGTATTTGCCGATATTTATAATTATGTCAGCCTGGTTGAGACAGGTCCAAAGGTAAAATTCTTTCATACCATGGAAGCCATGGATGCCATGCATAGAAGCAGCCATGAGGATTCAGATAAAATCTATAGCGCGCTTTTAGACATGTCAGAAGACCATCCGTCTGTAAGATTGGCAGTTCTGCGGGAGCGTGCAATAGAGGGCGAAGATCGTGCGATTGATGAAATTGGTAAAGTCGTAATGTTGAAGCCACATTATACGGCTGAGGCTATGGATGCTCTGGTTGATATTCGCACTGATAAGGCGCGTGCGCTCTATGAGGCTATTCAATCAGGTGATGGATATGGTGGTGACCGTGATACGCCTGATGTAGATTTTCTGGATGGTACAGACATTGATCACGCGCCGGATAATGATGCGCCTTCAGACGGGCCGATGATCTAGGAGGGGTGATATGGATGATATAATAGATTTACAATTAGATGGTTTATCTGCAGATGGTAGCGATCGCGCCATGGCGAGTGTGTTTCGTGTCATTCGCAACAATCCGCAATATATTCCCAAAGGTTTAGAGATATTAAGCGGAAGCGGTACGGACATTGCCGTTTCTATGATTTTTGTCACGGCAAATACCAATCCTGAATACGTACCCAATGGAATTACGGCGCTTGCCGAGAGCGAGAATAAAACTGCGCCCTTGAATATATATAATTTGGTCGATTCGCATCCTAAGACTGCACATATTTTACAGGCTTTAGATGTGTTGGCAGAAAATGGCGGTAATCTTGATGTGGATGCGATTTATGCGATCTCTAATAAATACTCTGATTTTGTACCCGATTCGTTTGAGCATTTAAGTGCTATCAATACCAAAAATTCGCTCATGGCTATCGTTAATTTGATGAAGGCGCATCCTGAACATCAAGGCTTGGGATTGAAGACATTAAAAGAAAACGGCGGTGAGCTTGCGGCGCAGTTTCATAAAAGCGCTTTAGATCAGGCTATGAAGGAGGCGATTAGCAAGGATCAGGCGGAGCAAACTCCATCCTCATCCGCGGCAACGCCGGTACAGAAACAAGGGTTTAATTACAGCCTGAGGCCGGAGGATCGTCTTGATCATTTGGCACAAGACGGTAGTGCTAAGGCGGTCAAGGAAATGTACCGCATCATGACGAATGATGAGCAGCATATCCCGAAAGGCTTGAGCTTGCTTGGCGGTATTCACAGCGATGAGGCGATCGTTACAATCAGGCATATCGTAACGGCAAATCAGTCTTATGTTATGGAGGCCATAGAGGCGTTTGGTAACAATAAAAATGACATGGCGCCTGTAGAAATTGATGAGCTTGTGCGCAAATTTCCAGCGCCTAAGCATGTTTCGAGAGCTCTGGAATTGTTGGGGGAGCATGACGCTCGCTCTGCAGTTTTTGCCATTGCGGAAATTATGAAAGAACGTCCTGATCATATTGATGAAGGTTATGATGCGTTAAAGCTTCATTTGAAAAAAGATCATAAAGAATTGGTGATTAAGTCTGTTGGCGAAATCATGGGGGCGCAGTCTGCAGCCGTTCCCGAAGGGTTGGTTCTTCTTGATGGGGATGCAAGCCCCGAGGCGATGAAGATTTTTGATCGCGTTCTTGAGGGGATAACAGGGGTTGATTTAACATCCCCCAGAGCGACGTTTGAAGGTTTTGTGCTATCGCCGGATGATGATATCGCTTATCAAAGATTTTGCGCCGATGTGGATGATACACTTGAGGCGCATGGCATCACGCACATGCCTGATGATTCCCCCGCCGATGATCCTAATAATGAACTAGGGCTATAAAAGGCCTGCGTAAGCTGTCCTATCGGTGTTATAAATACTTATCGCTGAAATAAACATTGAGGCTTTAGAAAGATGGTAAGCGTATTCAAAAATACTGTTTGGATTATGGTGTTTATGGCTCAGGTGTTTTTTATAGAGGCTGTTTTTGCCGATGAGCGCATGATAGGAGCGTGGCAGTATCAGAGTTACGATGCTTTCACACACATTAAAAAGAGCGGTGTAGCATTTCAGTGTCGGCTTGATAAGGATTATATTTATAAGGCTGATGGCGTATGGAATTCAGAATTGTTTGTTCGTTGGGGAATACTCAATACAACTAAAAATGGTATTGTTGTCGAAAACCCTATAGAGCCTAATTTTACTTGGGGGCTCGAAAAAATGTTATTTGAACCTCCTGATGCCATTACATTTATCGGTAAGCATGGTTCTTTTAAGTTAAATAGAATTCCTGTCGAAAATATTCCTAAGCGTTGTTATGATAACATTCGAAAAAATGATATTTAATTGCTTGTGACACAATTCCAGAGAAAACTTTCAAATTTAAAGAGCCAGAGCCGCTATCGGTCTTTGGCCTTACCGGATGGTATCGATCTTACATCTAATGATTATCTGGGGATGGTTGATCATCCGGCTTTGCGAGCGTTTGCGATAGAGGCACTTGAGGATGGGCTTGATATTGGCGCGGCGGGTTCGCGCTTGTTGCGGGGGCATACAGATGCCCATGAACGCCTTGAGGTTTTTGCGGCAAATCATTTCAAGGCGGGTAAGACGCTTTATTTCTCTAGTGGGTTTCAGGCCAATTATGCAATTTTAACGGGTCTTCCCAACAGGAAAGATGTGGTGCTTTATGATTCGCTTGTTCATGCAAGTGTCCGCGATGGCTTGGCGGCGTCTCAAGCCAAGAGCTTTAAGTTCCCACATAATGATCTGAGCGCGCTTGAAGGCTTATTAAAACGTCACTGTGATAAGGCGCAAACACTTTGGATTGCTGTGGAATCGGTTTATTCGATGGATGGTGATAGCGCGCCGCTCTCTGATATTTATGCGCTTGCGCAGCGATATGATGCGTACCTGATTATCGATGAGGCGCATGGTACGGGTGTGCATGGTGAGGGAGGACGCGGTCTATCGTGGGATTTGATTTCCATGAATGGATATGATCGGCTGATAACCCTGCATACTTGCGGCAAGGCTATCGGGGTTGCTGGTGGATTGGTTTGTGCATCGGCGGATGTCATTGATTATATGATCAACACATCGCGCCCGTTCATATATTCCACCGCAACGATGCCATTGCAGGCATTACTTGTTCAAAAGTCATTGGAGATTTTGGCAACCTGTGAAGGTGATGAAAGACGTACGCAATTATCTGAAATTTGCGCCGAGGCGAAAGATCTGTTTGGTGGTTTTGGTTCCCACATCGTGCCGATCATTTTGGGCGAGGAGGCCGAAGCCATTCGCGTTGCCGATGCGCTCCAAAAAGAGGGGTTCGACATCCGTGCGATCCGCCCGCCAACTGTTCCTGCAGCGTCATCAAGGCTTCGTTTATCGCTCAGTTCTAGCCTTGAAAAGCAAGATTTACGTGCCTTTGCGTCTAGTTTATCAAGTGTTAGAAGTAAGGCTGCATAAATTTCCCCTATCTATCAGATATAAAATAATAAATAGGCGATGAAGAAAATATAAACAATGCGTAGTGTTTATATGAATTAGGCGCAAAAAATTGTCGCCAGACTATGTGTTTTGAAACGAGTCGGAACGTTGTGTCATTTTATAAGGAATTGTGAAGAACACTGAATTGCATTTTCACAAAATGAGAAGTGCCTGATTAGAAAAATCAGACACAAAAATTTTCCTATTTTTACGTATAAATGTAAAGGACAGAGCAAAAAGAATCCTGTATTATCCACGACATGAGTAAACTGATTATCACAGGCACCGATACTGACATCGGCAAGACGATTTTTTCCGCAGCGTTAATGTTGGGCTTAGAGGCTGCGCAGAAAAAGCCGCATTACTGGAAGCCACTCCAATCGGGAATCACGGACGGCGTAGACACACGTACAGTCCAAAGACTGACGAATATGTCCGATGAACGGTTCCTGCCTGAGAGTTATATTTTTACCGAACCGCTCTCCCCGCATCGCGCCGCCGAAATTGATGCGGTTGATATTGATATGAAGGCGCTTCGCGATAAGGCCAATATCCCTGAATGTGATGGCGCAATGGTGATTGAGGGTGCGGGCGGTCTGATGGTGCCGATCACACGCAAGAATTTACAGATCAACCTTTATAAGGATTGGAAAATCCCGCTTGTACTCTGTGCGCGCAGTGGATTGGGGACGATTAACCACACCCTTCTCTCGCTTGAGGCGATATGGTCGCGTGATATCCCGTTAAAAGGCATTGTTTTTATTGGTGAAGAAAATCCCGATAACATGCGCACAATAGAAGAGTTTTCAAAGGTCAAAATTCTGGGGCACATGCCAAGGCTTGACGTAGTAGATGAAACATCACTACGGTTGATGTTCGGTAATCATTTTAACGCGCAGGATTTTGTATCATGACGAACCCAAGCTCTCCCGTATGGCATCCCTTCACACAGCACGCGATTAACCCCGATTCTATCCATGTAGATCGCGCCGCGGGGGCGTATTTATTTGCGCGTAACACAGAACATGGTGTGCCCAAGGGTGAGCGCCGTATTATTGATGCGATTTCCAGTTGGTGGGTGATTTCTCATGGGCATTGTCATCCGCACATTATTCATGCCGTGCAGGAGCAAGCCGCGCGTCTTGATCAGGTGATTTTTGCCGGATTTACACATGAGCCTGCCGAAACTTTGGCGCAAAGGCTGATTGAGGTGACGGGTGATGCCTTTGATCACGTCTTCTTTTCAGATAGTGGCTCTACTGCGGTTGAGGTGGCCATGAAAATGGCGATTGGATATTGGTCGCATGTTGGTAAACCGCGCCGAAAAATTATTGCATTCGAAGACGGGTATCATGGCGATACGTTCGGATCGATGTCGGCAGGTGGCCGCGCCGTGTACAATAAGGTGTATGAGCCGTATTTATTCGATGTGGAGCATATTCCCGTGCCTGTTGCGGGAAAAGAAGCCGAAGCTCTGCAACGTTTGGAAGATTTCCTGAATAAGAATAAAGATGATGTTGCCGCGTTCTTGTTCGAGCCTTTATTGCTTGGTGCGGGCGGTATGATTATTTATTCCGCGGACACGCTTAAAACCATGGTGGATATGTGCCGTGCGCATGGTGTGTTGTTGATCGCTGATGAAGTTATGACAGGTTTTGGTCGTACAGGAACAATGTTCGCGTGCGAGCAGGCCGATTTTATGCCTGATATTTTATGTATGTCAAAGGGCTTAACAGGCGGTTTCTTGCCGATGGGCGCGACATTATGTACAGAGGCCATATATAAGGCGTTCTATCACAAAGATCGCGCAAAAATGTTTTTTCATTCATCGTCGTTCATGGGTAATGCTATGGCATGTGCGGCGGCGAATGCGTCGTTGGATGTGTGGGAAAATGAGCCCGTATTAGAGCGCATTGCCGATATCACAAGCGCACATGCAGATGCGGCATGCCATTTTTCCAAACGGAAGGACATCACCAACATTCGTCAAAAGGGCACGATGTTTGCGATGGATGTCGCCGTGGATAAGGGGAAGGGGTATTTATCGCAAGTGCAGCCCGTGCTTTATGATCTGTTTCTCTCGCAGAACATGCTCTTGCGCCCGCTGGGTAACACGGTGTATATATTGCCTCCATACTGTGTAACACAACAAGATCTGGATGAGATTTATGACGCAATCAATTTCGCCTTGGACAGCCTCGGGCATGAAGAGCAACAACGCGCCGTATGAGGCTCGCGTAAAAACATTCCTTGAAAATATCGTTGAAGATAAACCGCGCCATGCGCTGTTTTTGAATATGCTTGCGATGTTAGAGCATTTGGGCAGCCGTAAAATTATGGTCTCGCAAATGAACCGGGTTATGACGCAGGACACGTTGCAGCATCTCTCCGAAGAAGCGCGCCATGCGTATTTCTTTAAACGCAATGCTGAACGTGTTGCGGGAAAGTCTTTGGATGGCTGGACGGATGAAAACACAATGTGCCGCATTCCTTCGGCGATGTATTTCGGGCGTCTGGACGCGGGTATCACGAAACAGGTGGGCGAAGATAACGCCTATGGTTGGGTTTCACTCATCATTGAATTACGTGCCTGTTGGCTTTACGCGATTTATCAGGATGTTCTGGAAGCATCGAGCGATCACATGTCGCTTAAAAGTTTGCTTGCCGAGGAAGATCATCATTTAGCAGAAATGTTCGAAATGTGCGGCGAAGAATATGATGTGCTCAAAGAATTAAGCGCATTTGAAACGGAGCTCTTTGTAAAGCTTTGGACACGTTTGGAACAAGATCTCGATGGTTTGAAGGTTGCCGCATAATCATGGATGAAGATGAATTTAAAGATAAAATAGATGTAATCGTGGCGAGTGTTATTGCGCGCTTTCCCGATGATCAGACAATTTTGCGTGCCGATAGGGGTGAGTTGGAAGAAGATGTTTATCTGGCCAGTATTCTTTTGGCGCATATTGAAACAGATGGCGATGCGCAGGTGATTGCAGATGAATTTGATCGTACGCCGACGGAAATGCAGGTTGATTTGTTTAATGCCCAGCATAAGTTACAAGAAGATGGTGTGTTCAGAGGTGTCGTACAAAGCGCAGGCGTTCACGCAGGAATTTCGAATGAAAAATTACTGAATGCGATGAGTAACCCACCCGAAGCTTTCGTACCGCACTAAAACCTTGTTCACAGCTTCAAAACCGTATCATTTTTGGCTTTTTCCTGCAGGTTTGCTGTGCTACAGTCTGATCTCTAGTTGACAAATAAATAACGGATGGATTCGTCATGAAGCTGAGTATTGATCGTGCTGCTCTTTTAAGATCACTAAACCATGTGCAAAGTGTTGTGGAGCGCCGGAATACAATTCCTATTCTGTCGAATGTTCTGATGAAAGCCGAGGATGGCGTTTTGTCTTTATCTTCGACTGATATGGATCTTGAAATTAACGAATCGGTTGCGGCGAATATTATAGATGCCGGTGCGACGACCGCGCCTGCCCATACACTTCATGATATTATTCGTAAATTGCCTGATGGCTCGGAAGTTGAAATTGCGTTGAACGCTGAGGGCACACAAATGGTGGTTAGTTCCGGTCGCTCACAATTTAAGCTTAGCTGTTTGCCTGTGGCAGATTTCCCTGAAATTTCTGCCGGTGATTTGCCAAATGGCTTTTCAATCCCTGCGGCTGACTTACGTGCATTGATTGATCGCACAAAATTTGCGATGAGCACAGAAGAGACGCGGTATTACCTGAACGGTATTTATGTTCACGAAGCTGATAATGATGGTGTTAAGGTTCTGCGCGCTGTATCAACGGATGGTCACCGCTTGGCACGTTTTGAAATGCCATTGCCGGAAGGTGCGGCGGGTATGCCCGGTGTTATTGTTCCGCGTAAGGCTGTGGGTGAGCTACGTAAGTTGATCGAAGATGCTGCGGACGTGATCCAAATTACTTTATCGGAAAACAAAATCCGTTTCTCTTTCGATCATGTTGTTCTGACGTCTAAATTAATCGACGGCACGTTCCCTGATTATCAGCGTGTTATCCCACAAGGTAATGATAAAATTGTTGAGGTCGACCCTAAGGTATTTACCCGTGCGATTGACCGCGTATCGACCATTTCCGATGGAAAATCACGCGCCCTGAAAATTGCATTGGCGGGTAAGCAGATGACACTTTCGGCAAGCTCACCTGAGGCAGGTAGTGCGACAGAGGAGATGGAAGTGAATGGTGATTCCACAATGGAAATTGGCTTTAATGCTAAATATTTGCTCGATATTACATCGCAAATCGAAGGTGAAGGGTGTCGCTTAACGTTGGCGGACTCAGCTAGTCCGACCATTATCCAAGATAACAGTGACCCAAGTGCGTTATACGTCTTAATGCCCTTGAGGGTGTAACGGGGGCCGACTGTGAATCAGTTTCTCGGGTCCATTATGATAACCGTTGCGGTTCTCTTTGCGTTTTTCTTTGGCATTCGCTATATGGCTGTTAAGGATCGAACACCTGAGGCAACAGTTGAATTTGAAAATCGTCAGCGGGCTGTTTTTACTCAAGACATTGAAAAAGAAGATAAAAACTTTCCTTTTATTGTAGAAGCTCTTGTGCAGGAAGAGGGGTTTGACACAGTCATTATGGATGTCATGTATTACGTGCCTGAAAATGACGATTTGGTCTATGTGCTTGCTGTTCGGCCCGAAAGATCGGACTTTCAGATTGATGAAAGAACCTTGAGGCCTGGCTTAGAAGCTGAGCGTATAACGATTCATTTCTCTCCAGAATCAAGGTTTAAGCGCCGTGTTACTACGGAGTACCTCACCTTTTATATCGACGCGTATGGTAAAGAAAACACGAATAAGAATTATATCAAGAAAGCTTCTTTTGTTAAAGCTTGGCGCAAACCAAGAAAGATGGGTTTGTTTTTAAGAAGAAGTGAATTTTCAACAAAATAGACTAAGTGTTTTACACTCAGGGCTCAGGTATTTCTTGTTGGTTGTTTGACGTGCCGCCGCTTCTGTTTCTTGTTCTTGTGCGCGTAGTTTTTTCTGGTTGCTCTTCACCGGCACCGCGACTGCGTGTTCTCGTGCGTGTGGCATCGGGAGTTGTTGCATCAATTGTTGCTTCTTCGGTCATGTCATCTGCGTCAAACGTAAATTTCTTTTCATCACCATCATAGGCTTCTACGCTTATCGCGTGTGTACCAGATGCTGCTGCTGCGCGGCTTCTCGTCATAACGCGCCCTTCGTGACCGACCAATAAACCCATCAATCTGGCGTCTTCGTTTTCTAATTTTCTTTGCAACGTATTGTTCAAATCGTGAGCGTCTTGTGCATCATCAAATTCCATGCCCGTTGTGAGTGCGTCTTGAATTACAGGGCGAAGTGGTTGACCATTATACATGATTTGCACGCGATCAATGGACGTTTTGCTGTAGTCAGTACCTTGCTGCGTAGTCACTTCAGTTGTGTCTTGTCTGGCTTCGTTATCGACGTCTTGTGCATTGACGCCTGCCGCGGCACCAAAGCCAAGCATTGTTGTTAAGGTTCCGACTTTTAACCAATTGGGTACGCTCATATCAAATCCCCTGATATTAATTTTCTGCCTAAAGATATGGTTTTATTGTATCATTTGTCAACTTTTTACGACAAATCGAACGTGTCAGAAGGTTTGTTTTTGCGGTGTGAATGCAGTAAAACAATAATATGGCTGCGCTTGAACAATTAAAACTTCATTATTTCAGATGTTATGATACGGCTTCGTTGAGTTCTTTATCTTCGGGCTTGGTCGTTCTTTATGGTGCCAATGGTGTTGGAAAAACGAACCTCCTTGAGGCTGTTTCTTTGTTGTCTCCCGGTCGCGGATTACGCGGGGCACGGGTGATGGATATCCAAAGTACTCAAAACCCTAGCCCGTGGGCTGTGTCGGGTACGATTAATACAGCGTACGGAGAGGTCAGAATTGGCACAGGCCTTGATCCGAACAGTAGGCAGGGAAAAGAAAAGAGAACGGTGCGTATTAATGGTCAAACGGCGAAAAGTCAGGCAAGACTTGGGGAGCATCTGGCATGTGTTTGGCTTACGCCGCAAATGGATCGGTTGTTTTTAGATTCCGGACGTGAGCGCCGGAAATTCTTGGATCGTTTGGTTTTTACGTTTGATCCAGGGCATTCCGGGCGCGTTATACGCTATGAAAATGCAACGTCACAGCGCTCAAGGTTGCTGCGCGATGGTCAAAATGATGATTCATGGATTGGCGGTTTAGAGCAGCAAATGGCAGAAACAGGCATTGCTATCGCAGCCGCGCGGTTGGATTTTTGTCAAAGATTGCAGGCGGCTTGCAAGGCGGAAAATGACAGTGTATTCCCGCGTGCCCGTGTTTTTGTGAAAGGTAATATTGAGGAATGGCTTGGCGATGTGCCTGCTGTTGAGGTTGAGGACCGATTTAAACATGAATTGAAACAAAGTCGTGCGCGTGATTCTGTGACGGGCGGTGCAGCGATTGGACCACATAAATCAGATTTATCCGTGGTTTATGATGCGAAGAATATGCGCGCCGATCAATGTTCGACGGGGGAGCAAAAGGCCTTGCTGATTGGTCTTATTCTTGCGCATTCGCGTTTGATAAAAGCAGAGCGCGGGACGCCACCGATTTTACTGCTCGATGAAGTTGCTGCGCATTTGGATGAAAGTCGTCGTAATGCATTATATCTGTCTCTTATACACATCTGACGCTGCCGACGAATCCAGAGG
>CAXHFH010000013.1:0-33997 GCA_964015995.1 uncultured Alphaproteobacteria bacterium | reverse complement strand
CCCATATTACTGAGTATGAGGGCGCCACCAAAGAAGGCTGTGATAATAATACATACAAAGAACACCATCCAATCGTCATAACCGAAATAGATGTCGGCAAGCATCGGAAAGATCATACTGATGGACAGGATGCTTAAGAAAATGCCGTTGATGTATAATATAGGGCGTAAATCCAAGGTGTTTTACCCTTCTTTCATAGGTGAAGGTCTCGTCTAAGTATTTATAATCTATCTGTTTTATTTTCTAAAGCGAGAAATCAAGATTGGATATTCAAAAGAACGAATAGATAGATCTTATATATAAAAAAGAAGCGCAACAATGAGCGCTTCTTTTTAAATTCATTACTGTGTTCGTTTCATTATTTAAATGAAATGTTCACACGGCGGTTTGCCGGCTCACGGATATCATCCGCAGTTTCAACAAGAAGCTTTTCTTCACCGCTACTATCAACTGATACTAGATCTGGGTTGATACCACGCTCAACAAGCGCATCGCGTACTGCGTTCGCACGCTTGAAACCTAGGCGTTGGTTATAGTCTTTGTCACCTGATGTGTCAGCATGACCATCAATAACGACCTGTGATGGTGGGTTTTTCGCAACTTCTTCTGCAACAGCATCCAAAACATTCTTCGCGCCTGCGCTCAGTGTCGCTGAATCCCAGTTAAAGAATACCAAGTACATAGCTTCTTCAGGAACCATTGGAGGAGGTGCAACGTCTTCTACTGCCTGTGGGGCTTGCTGAACCAACCCTTCAAGTTCTGCGACAGCATCCATGAATTCTTTCTTACATGAAAGATCTTCTGATGATTCCCAGTTTTCTTCTTGTTGTTCGATCCAGCAGTCAAACTTGGCTTGTGCCAAGGCCGCTGTGGCTGGTGCAATTTCGCGTCCACCCAAATCAAATGTTATAACAAGGCGTCCGCGAGCAGCAGCTAGTTCACGTAAGTGATTTTCACTTAAGTTCCAGTCTGTCACAGGCTCGGGCATAACAGCTTCGCCGGAAGATGCAGCCAGACCTTTACGAGCAAAATGAAGAGCGTCCGGATAATCAAACATTTCTTCTAATTGATTGTTGGCAAAAGCCTTGTATTCACCAGCTAAAGCTTGTGTGAAAGGGCTTCCCACAGGTTGCGCCTCATTCAGCGCATCGACTTCGCTGTATGTATCAAACATTGTACAACCGCCTAAAAGCAGGACACCAGTTGCCAAAACTAGATTACGCACAGATTTCATATTTTTGCTCCTTAAAAGTAACGCATCGTATTCATTATTAATTCTCTATATTACGTATGACACATAAAACCAAATTTTTGATTCTTTATCAGTACATTAAATATGTATCCTCGCAGGAAGTGATTGTAAAGAATTGTTTGTTTTTTTTACACTTTTATTAAACATAAGCAAAATCTTTTTTTGCGTTGCACAAAAAAACTGAATTGTGTAATATTTATATATTGTTAGGGAATAATTGGAGTAATTACTATGCCGTCACTTAGAAGCAAGGGCAGAAAAGCCGCGTTTTTGGTTGAAAATGGATTTTGTGAACGTGAGCTTACTCAGGCACAAAAAGCACTTTTCGATAGTGGCTATGATTGTCGCATCGTCGCGAGCGAAGACAGGCTTATTAAGGCGTGGAATGAATTGAAGAAAATCGATGGTTCACATTGGGGGCAGGGATATGCGCCTGATTTTTCTGTGCAAGACACGGTCCCAAGTGATTTTGATGTACTTGTTTTACCGGGTGGTAAAAGAAGTATTGAAAAGCTGAAGCTAGATCCTAATGTGAAATCTTTTATCTCAGGTTTTTTAAACACAGGTAAGCCTGTTGTCGCATATAACTATGCGGTCGATTTGTTGATGTTTCACGATTTACTCTCTGGCTATTCTGTTGCGGCAAAAGACGCCTTGTGTGATACCGTTAAAGGTGTAGGCGGGCGCTGCGCCGCGCCGGAATTTGTTGTGAGTAAAAATCTGATCACATTGTCTAGGTTCAGAGATGTTGAGCCAAAAATCCAAGCGGCCGTTGAGGCTGTTTTGAGCGGTACGCCATATGTTGATAAGGTTGTGTCTTCGGATAACATGCCTTCATCTCATCAAGCGGCTTGATTTTGCCCCTCATTCAATATTAAATTTCCGAATGCTCAATATTCATTTTGGAGTTCCTTCGCTATGCGTGCAGAAATAGAAGCAAAAGTAACATCGGTCACAGATATTATCGTTTTATTACGGAGGCGTCTTTGACTGGGATCAGGCCAATTCCCGATTAGATGAGCTTAATGCCCTTAGTGAAGATCCTGATTTGTGGTCTGATGCATCTAAGGCGCAAAAGTTGATGCAAGAACGCACACATCTTGAGCAAAGCATTACAAGTATCAATGAGCTTGAATCCTCTCTTTCTGATTATGTTGACTTAATCGCAATGGCAGAAGATGAGGGCGATGAAGGAATTATTAAAGAATCTGAACGCGCAATCGAAAAATTAGAGAAACGCGCGGCGCGCAATCGCTTGGAAAGCCTGCTGTCGGGAGAGGCCGATTCTAATGATGTTTATTTACAAGTGAACGCTGGAGCAGGGGGTACGGAAGCGCAAGACTGGGCGGAGATGATCTTGCGTATGTATATGCGGTGGGTTGAGGCACGCGGCTTTAAATACTCTACACTAGAACGTAGTGATGGTGAAGAAGCGGGGATTAAGTCAACGACACTTAAAATTGAGGGGTTTCAGGCCTATGGTTGGTTGAAAACTGAAACAGGCGTTCATCGTTTGGTTCGTATTTCACCGTTTGATTCAAATTCTCGCAGGCATACAAGCTTTGCTTCAGTGTCGGTAAGTCCTGTTATTGATGATTCAATCAATATTGATATCGATGAAAAGGATTTACGCATAGATACATATCGATCAAGTGGTGCAGGTGGACAGCACGTTAATAAAACAGACAGTGCCGTGCGTATTACACATATTCCAACCGGAGTTGTCGCGGCATGCCAAAATGGCAGGTCACAGCATCAGAATAAGGCGCAAGCAATGGATATGCTCAAAGCACGTCTTTATGAGCAAGAGCTTAAAAGACGGGAAGATGAACAAGCCAAAGAGCATGGTGAAAAAACAGATATTGGGTGGGGGCATCAAATAAGATCTTATGTTTTGCATCCCTACCAAATGGTAAAAGACCTAAGGACGAATGTTGAGACCACCCAAAGTCAGGCTGTTCTGGATGGAGATATTGATCAATTCTTAGAGGCATCACTGGCGCATATTTCGGAGAATTAACAAATCTGGATATCTCTGTGGAGTGATTACGAAAAACCGCGATAGCGTTTGAGATTCGTGGTTTCGATTTTCCTTGTTTTTATAATGTTGTCATAATAGTATTGGGCGGTATTGTTTAAAAAATCGAGGATATTTCCGTGCGTAAGATCGTCGCTTCTGTGTCATTAATGATGTGTCTCTCTGCCAGTGCTTCGGCAATGGATTATCGTGTTGACGGCCAGTCTCCTTTGTTCACTACGGTAGGTTGGGAACAAGAGAATGTGAAAATTAATAAACAAAGCACATCGGCTCTGCGTGAGCAGTTAAAAAATCTTGAAAAAGAAAATGAGCAATTGCGCAACAGCATTAATAGAATGATGGGGAGCAAGCAGAGCACCAAAATAGCTCCGGATAGTCGCATTCAGGCTCTGATTGAAGAAAATAAACGCCTAACAAAACTTTTGAACCAAAAGAGTGTCAGCGCGCCTACGTCTGATGATGTTTATGCACGTAAGATTGCATCCTTAAAAAATGAAAATCAAAAATTACTTGAGCAAGTGAATGGTTTGTCCGGTCAGGCGAGCAGCTATAATGCTTCGGCTTTACAGGCATATAAAAAAGAAAATGCCCTTCTTAAAGAAGCGCTAAATCAGCGTGATAATGGAGCAGAGCGTATTGTTGCGCTTCAGAAGCAAATACAAAGACTTCAGGAAGCGAATAAAGCACTTCAAAAAAACCAAGTTCAACGCGCCTCTCTGAATGCTAAGGAATCTGAAATTCAGGCAAAGTCAGCCAAAATTCAATCACTGCAAGGTTCAATCAAGCAACTGCAGGCGGAAAATCAAAAATTAAAATTATCTGCAGCGGATATGAATAAAAAAGCACTTTCAGAAGACTCACGCGCAGATAAGGCTATGAGTGCTTACAAGAATAACCTCAAGGCATTGGAAATACTTCAAGAGAGGTTGGCTAAAGTACAGCAGGATAACAAGCAGTTAAAAGCAAAGGTTGCTGGGATTTCTGAAAATAGTTATTCAAAAGAACAGTTTTTAGCCCTTCAAAAGCAAAATAAAAGCCTGAGGGATACAATTAAGGCGCAGAATGCTTCTTTGGTTTCTACCGATAACGCTGTGCAGACCGCAGAAAGACTGCTGTCCGAGAATGCCGCCTTGAAGAGAAAGTTGGAGCTTGCCGATAAATCCAGTTCAGCGAATGGACAAACAGCTAAGGATATTCTTGAGCGCAATAAAAAACTTCAATTCGAGATCGTTCAGCGTGACAATTATATTGAAAAGCTAGAGGGCTTGAAGGATACAGTTAAGCAACTTCGTGAAGCGAATGATCGTTATGCTATGGGGCAGGGCGATAGTCAAAATTCGAAAAAACAAATTTCCGAATTATTGGGGCAAAAAGATGCTCTGCAAGTTGCGTTAGATCAAGAGCGTGACAACACGATTGTCTACAGAACAAAAATTAAAGAATATCAAGATATTATCGCAGAACTGAAAAATGATAATTCAGCGCAAGATGACCTTCAAAAAGAACGTAGTGCGGCAATGGCGCTCCGTTTAGAGAACCAAGAATTGAAAGCGCGTATTGATTTATTGTCAGAAAAAACGAAGTCAGTAGTTTTCCAAAAAGAAACATCATACAAAGAGAGTAAGGCTCTTGATACGAACGCGCTGCTTCGTGAGAGCATTGAAGACACTCAAGTAGAGTTTTCTCGCGGGACGAAAGAAATTGTAGCAACATCAAAGACAGGTAAGGGGAAAAAGCAAGTTAAGTTCATTGACACCGAATACCCACCTGTAGATCAGGTCGCACCCATCTTGAATATGGACGGCGAGCGTATGGACGGTTTTGTTGCCCCTGAAGAGAATATTGAAACATCGTCTGTTGAAAACATGGCAGATGATCCTGTTGTGAAAAGTATTATCAAACCGGAAGATCTTTTGGCGCAAGAATTAAGTCCTTTGGATGATAAATAAAACAGTACTTTAAAATGATAACTCTCAATGTAAAAAGGCTTTGAAACATCAAAGCCTTTTATTGTTTTTGTCGCGCTTGGAAAGAAGGTTATTTATCTGTCTTGTCTTTCGCGTCCTGTGAGCCCATGTAGCCCATATTAAATGGAGGCATCATTTTCATTGCCTTTTCAAACATTTCCATGTTTTTACGTGTGAGCTCTTCCAGATTGTTGTTTTGTGGAAACATGCCTTCCATGTTGCGCATGCCTTCAAAAGATTTATTAATCTGCTCTTGCATGCGTTCTTGATTCTGCGCGAAAACATTCATCGTTTGCTCAAGATATCCGGGCAACATGCTTTGCATATTATTGCCGTAAAAGCCAATCAACGTACGTAAAAAGTTTGTTGGTAGAAGTGTCTCATCACTTGCCTCTTGATCGGCAATGATTTGTGTTAAAACACTGCGCGTTATGTCTTTGCCTGTTTTGGCCTCCAGAACAATAAAGTTATGGCCTTCTTGCACCATTTCGCATAGGTCATCCAACGTTACGTAACTGCTGCGTCCTGTGTCATACAGGCGACGATTTGCGTATTTTTTGATTACGGTTGGCTCATCCTTGCCATTTTTTGCTTTGGCCATGTTGCACCTTTGTTCGTTAAATATTTTGATGTAATATATTATATTATGCACAAAAATGATTAAAAAAAAAGCATTGTATGGAGAAACTGCAGTATTTTTTTATGCTGCGTGTTATGTAATGCACATAAAGGAGTTGTTTATGCGTAAGGGATTACACCCTTTGATGGTTCATCTTGGTATGGCTGCGGCGAGTGCCGAGCCAATACGCGCGTATGCAGCGCAATTTAAGCCATCTTTCACGCAAGAACAGCTTGTTGAAATGGTGCGCGGTATAAAACAGTATCAAGCGCATCCGTTTATGCCGCAAAGACCAGAGGTGGACGTTGTCTGGCGTTCCGGATCAGTCCGTATTCTGAAGCCTAAGAATATATCAATCAATAAAGTCGCAGAACCACTTCTTCTTGTGCCTTCATTGATTAATAAATCATACATTCTGGACCTGAGTGAACAAAGATCATTGTTGAGGTGGTTCAATGACAATGGCATTGCGACTTATTTGTTAGATTGGGGGGATTTACCTTCTGATGAGATATCAGAAGACGTTACGCTCGGGGCATTGGTAACAGAAAAGTTAGTTGATGCGATAAGGCATATATCTGAATTGCATGATCAGCCGATTGATTTACTTGGATACTGTATGGGGGGAACGCTTTTGGTTCCTGCTTATCATTTTGCCAGTGAGCAGATTAATAAAATGGTGTTTTTGGCAACGCCGTGGGATTTCCACGCGCGCGCTAATGATAATAAAAGTAATGAGTTGGCACGGTCTGTTCGAATATGGTCACCGATTGTGCTTCCGGCTATTAAAGATAAGGGCATTATGCCATCCCAATATATTCAAGCGTTATTCGCAAGCTTAGGGCCGGCAGGTTCAGTTCAAAAATTCGGTAACTTCGCGGCAATGGATCAAAATAGTGAGGAGGCAAAATTCTTTATTACGGTAGAGGATTGGCTGAATGATGATGTCCATATTCCTGGTCAAGTTGCCGTGGAGTGTATAGAGCGTTGGTTTATCAAGAACGAACCAGCAAAAGGTGATTGGATTATCGGGAGCACTTCTATCGATCCTAAGAATATAAAATCGAAGACAATGGTTGTTGCATCAAAAAAGGACAGGCTTGTTCCATATGATTGTGCGTTGGCATTACATGACCAGTTACCAACGGGGGCTAAATTGCTTGATGTTTCGACGGGGCATATAGGAATGATCGTTGGTAAAAATGCGGTGTCATCTGTGTGGCGTGAGATGCTGAACTGGTTGAAATCTTGATGCAGGTAAATGTTGTGCATGCACGCTTTTGTGCTTGATAAATTTGCCCGTGGATATATGGTGTCTTCATAGTGAACAGAGATTTAAAAGTGAATGGAAACGTCATGACGGATACCGTAGTAATTGTTGCAGCAAAAAGAACAGCAATCGGAACATTGGGCGGAGGGCTATCGACTGTGCCTGCTGCAGATTTGGGCGCGCGGGTTATCAGCGCGGTTTTAGAAGATGCAAATGTTGACGCGCAAGATGTTGATGACGTTTTGATGGGGCAGGTCTTAACGGCAGGTTGCGGCCAAAACCCTGCAAGGCAAGCTGCAATAAAGGCAGGTATTTCACAAGACGCGACTGCTATGACAGTTAATCAGGTGTGTGGTTCAGGCTTGCGCACAATCGGACTTGGTATGCAGGCGATACTTTCGGGTGATGCTGATATCGTTGTTGCAGGTGGACAAGAGAATATGAGCCTATCGCCGCATGTGATGCATTTACGCGAAGCTGTGAAGTTTGGTGATGCACAGATGCGCGATACAATGATTGTTGATGGCCTGTGGGATATTTTCAATGATTATCATATGGGTATCACGGCAGAAAATATCGCCGAGAAATATAATATCTCGCGTGAACAACAAGATGAGTTCGCAGCATCGTCGCAGAACAAAGCCGAGAAAGCCATTGCTGATGGTAAGTTTAATGATGAAATCGTGCCTGTAGAAATACAAAAACGTAAAGAAACAATTGTCATGGATAAAGATGAATTTCCACGCGCAGGCGTAACGGCTGAGGGGCTTGGTAAACTCAGACCGGCCTTTAAGAAAGACGGAACTGTGACGGCTGCGAATGCGTCAGGTATCAATGATGGCGCGGCGGCGGTTGTGTTGATGCGTGGAAGTGAGGCGAAGAAGCGCGGTCTAACGCCAATCGCAACAATTAAATCATGGGCAACACGCGGTGTTGATCCATCTGTTATGGGCACCGGGCCGATCCCTGCATCAAAGGCAGCTTTGGAAAAGGCTGACTGGTCTGTTGGTGATCTGGATTTGGTTGAATCCAACGAAGCGTTTGCGGCGCAGGCTTGTTGTGTCCTTAACGAGGCGGGATTTGATCCGGATAAAACCAACGTGAATGGCGGTGCTATTGCACTCGGGCATCCTATTGGCGCATCAGGTACACGTGTTTTGGTAACGTTGTTGCATGAAATGGTTCGCAGGGACGCTTCCAAGGGGCTTGCAACATTATGTATTGGCGGCGGAATGGGAATTGCGCTTTGTGTTGAACGCTAAGATTTTTGATATTTAGGAGATAAGTATAATGACTAAGGTTGCAGTTGTAACAGGCGGAACGCGCGGAATAGGCGAAGCTATTTCGAAGGAACTTAAATCAGATGGTTACATCGTTGTGGCCGTCTATCGCGGTAATGATGAAGCTGCGCAAAAATTTAAGGATGAGACAGGGTGCGAAACCATCAAATTTGATGTTGCGGACTTTGATGAATGTCAAAAGGCAATGGAGACTATCGAATCTGAGCATGGCGAGATTGCTGTGCTTGTTAATAATGCAGGCATAACACGCGATGGTGTGTTGCATAAGATGCCTTTGGAAAACTGGAATGATGTTTTGCAAGTTAACCTTTCTTCCTGCTTTAATATGTGCCGCGCCATTATCCTGAAAATGAGAGAGCGCAAATATGGACGTATCATTAATATCAGCTCGATCAATGGTCAAAAGGGGCAATTTGGTCAGGTGAATTATTCTGCCGCGAAGGCGGGCATGATTGGCTTTACGAAGGCTTTAGCCCTAGAATCTGCCGCTAAGAACGTCACCGTGAATGCCATTTGTCCGGGCTATATTGAAACAGACATGACGGCATCAATCCCGCAGGATGTTCTTGATTCAATTATCAGGCAAATTCCTGAGATGCGCATGGGGCAGCCGGAAGAGATTGCGGCGATCGTATCCTTCCTGTCTTCTGAGAAGGCGGCATTTGTTACAGGCGCGACTATTTCTGCTAATGGTGGCCAATATATGGTGTAGCGAGCTATGTGTTTCGTATCACTTTACTGTTAGTTCTCTTGATATATCTATAGAAAACGCGACTGTGTTTCTGTATATATAGGGCATGACTAATGAAAGAATTATACTAGAACGGCGTTTTGTCCCCAAAGGAACCGCCATCATCAAAGAAGATGATGATGCTTATTCAGCCTACCTTATTCAATCAGGTGAGGTCAGTGTATTTACCAATAAAGATGGCAAAGAGATAGAATTGGCGCGCCTTGGTGCCGGTGAGATTTGTGGTGAGATGGCGTTGATCGCGGATGACAAGAGAACGGCAAGCGTTCGTACTGTCGAGGATTGTAATCTTATCGTGATTACACGTTCTGCATTCGAAGAAAAGTTGCGTAATAGTGACCCAACAATAAGAGCTGTTGTTAGCATGCTCATCAAAAGGATTATCGCATCTAATTCTGATTTTATTGAGTATTCGACGCATAAAGATGATTAAGGACTGAGTTTCCTCAGTCTTTTGATGTTGAGATTGCGCTCACATCCCGATACTATTTGATTACACCTAAGTTTAAAAAATGAGGCAGAGTCCATGAAACGTTTCTTGGTAATTATTTTCACTGTTGTATTTGTATGTGTTGCCGCCGTGGTCGTTGCGCCGTCATTCATAGATTGGAGCGCATATAAGGGGCAAGCCGCGCAACAAGTCGCAGATAAAACCGGCCTTGAGATGGATGTGAATGGGGATTTGGGCTTCTCCATTATTCCTTCGCCGCGTTTCTTCATTGAAGATGTCTCCATTAAAGCGCCCGAAGGCTCTAAAAACGAAATCTTTGCATCGCTGGAGCGTTTGGATATCAATGTTGCCTTGATGCCTTTGTTCAGCAAGCAGCTTAAGGTCAATTCACTCACAGCAATCAAGCCTGTTATAGCGCTCGAGGCTCTGGAAAATGGCAAGCTGAATATTATGACAGAGAAGCTCGAAGCCATGAGCTCTGGTGAGGAAACTGAGGCGAAGGCTGGAGCAAGCACACAGCAAATCTCATTGGATAAGATTCGTATTAAAGATGGTGCTTTTACGTATTACGACCATAAATCTAAAGCAGAAACGAAAATTCAAAACATCAATCTTGATTTGAGCGCAGGAAGTTTGATGGGCCCGTTTAAGGCGCAGGGTTCACTTTTTTACAGCGGTCAGGCATTGAACTTCGACGCGCAAACAGACACATATGATGCCGAAAGTAAAATTATATCACCCAAAGTTAAATTGATTTTACAGCCCGGTGATATCGCGCTTCACTATGAAGGTGTCGTAAGTTTTGATGATGCATTATCGGTTCAGGGGCAAACAGGTCTGCACATTGGTGATGTTGTAAAGATGTTATCGGAATATAATATTTCAGCGGCAGCTTTAAAATCTGGTGCAATGACGTCTACAGGGCTTTTGACCGCGGATGCAAAGTCTCTGGATTATAAAAATGTTGCTTTCACTTACAACAATCAAAATCTCAATGGCGACTTATCGGTTACGTTCTCGCCATTATCTTATAAATTGAAATTAAAAACGCCCGAAGATTTCAAAATTTCCGAGATTACATCAAGCGGGTATGGTTTTGAAAACGCGGCAATGAATATCGACGTTTCCGGAAGTAATGGCAAAACATCCATTGATAAATCATGGGTACAATTAGATGGCCAAAAAATAGATATTTCCGGTTCTTACAAAACCGATGCAAAAACGAATAAATCCAATTTAGGATTGTCTATATCATCACCCAAAATTGATTACGATAAATTGGCCGCCAAGTTGCCAAAATCATCTTCCGGTAACGGTAGCTTAAAGCAAAGTATAGCATCGCTAGCGCTTCCCGTTGATCTTGACTTAAAAGCAAATATTGCGGAGCTGATATGGCAAAAGAAGAATATCAAGGGGATTTCTTTAAATGCCAAAACTGCAGGTTCTGCGCTTACACTTGATAATTTATCCATCAAAGATTTCGGTGGGTCATCTGTGAAAATTTCTGGCGGTATAAGAAATGTTAAAGATGCATCGGGCATTAGCTCTTATGTTGATTTGAACAGCCCGAATATCCATAAACTGGGTAAATGGTTGGATGTTGATACATCGGCGTGGCCGCAAAAGCTTGATAAGGCAGACATTAAGGTCAAGGCGAACGGTTCATTCAATGCAGTGGATATGACGACCAATATCCTTGCGATGGGCGGTGAAGTTATTGCAAAGGGGGGCGTGAAAACACCTTTTGAAACCCCAGCACTTAACGGTCTAGTGTTACAGCTCAAGCATAAGAATATGGCGCAAGCGATACAAATTGTTAGTGCAACACCGTTAAGCGATAAAAACCTACAAAAGCCTTTAGATATTTATACAAAAATTAGCCAAAAGGGCTCCACCTATACATTACAGGATATTAAGGGGGATCTGTCCGGAACATCTGTTACAGGCAGTATGGTGCTTGATCTTGGTGCGAATGTTCCAAGCGTTAAGGGTTCATTGGACTTTGGTAAGGTAAGCCTTGAATCTGTCATGACGTCCAGCTCCAATAAGAGCTCTTCAGCGCGCTGGTCAAAAGACCCCATAAGCACCGCTGCTTTACATTCTGTGAATGCAGATGTGTCATTGACGGCGCAAAGCATCACGTATGGCGCATGGCCACTGGTTAAGCCAAAAATGAAATTAACCCTGAAAAACGGTGTTCTCGATATCACTGATTTAACATCGGGTGTTTTTGACGGAAACATTGCTCTGACGTCCCGCGTAAAATCATCAAAGGAGGCGCGTTCTCCAATTCATTTTGAAAATACAAGTGAGTTCAAGAATGTTGATCTTGGTAAACTTTCCAAGGCGCTGTTAGGAACGAACCTTGTGAAAATATCAGGAAAAGGCAATTTGAATATCAACTTGAAAAGTGCTGGCGTGAGCCCTGCAGCTTTGATCTATGACCTTGGTGGTACGGGCGTGGTTAAGGGCTCTGATATTATTCTTGATGGTGTCGATGTCACACGTTTCGTGCGTGCACTATCTGATGAAAGTAAGCCAGGCGACACGGTTCTTGGTCTATGGAAAGGCAGTACAAAGGGAGGGCAAACGGCGTTTGATACTCTCGATGGAGCGTTTGTGATTGAAAATGGTATCGTGAACATTAACTCTATGAACCTAGACGGGCAGAAGGCGAGTATTGATACTGTCGGAACGATTGATCTTCCTAAATGGTATCTTTCAACCAAACATAAAATGTCAATAAAAGGCACAGAGGAAACGCCATCTGATGTTCCTCCGTTTGAAATGACCTTAAAAGGGTCATTGGACAATCCCGCACAAACATTCGGACAAGGCGTTCTGGAGGATTATCTTGGCCGTAAGGTTCAAAGAAAGTTGAATGATTTGATCTCCAAGAAGCTCGGCCTTCCGGGGAGTGATAACGCAGCAGCCGAAGGGGAAGCACAGCAAAATCAGAATAGCGAGCAGGAGCAGCAAAAATCCCCTGATCTTGAGGATGCTGCCGGTAAGGTTCTGGAAGGTGTGTTGAAGGATTTACTGCGCTAGGCGTTGTTCTAAATCTTTTAAGACATATACCCTGACGGCACTAGAGAGATTGTGCGTGTTATGCTCGTCAATTTCTGATATGAGGGCGTTTATTGACGTTTTACGTCTTTGTGCAATGTCTTTGAATAAATCCCAGAATTCATCCTCAATCGTCAGGCTGGTACTGTGCCCGGCAATACAAACAGAACGCTTTTTGATCTGAATATCGTCAGGCACAGGATATTTCCTTACTTGGATGGTTTGATCATGTCCAATGGGTTGATCCATTCTGCAAATTGCTCATCCGTCAGTAGGTCAAGCGCTTTACCAGCTTGCAGTAACGTTGATCCATCCGCGTGCGCTTTCTTGGCAATTTTCGCAGCGTTATCATAGCCAATATGCGGATTAAGTGCTGTGACCAGCATCAGGCTCTCATTCAGGAGTTTATCAATACGCTCTTCATTGGCTTCTATACCTTCAACGCATTTTTCTGTGAAGCTGTTTGCGCCGTCTGCGATTAACCTGATGGATTGCAATACATTATAAATCATAACAGGCTTAAATACGTTCAATTCAAAATGTCCGTTTGATCCGGCCACAGTAACGGCAACGTTGTTCCCCATAACTTGTGCGCAGACCATTGTCAGGGCTTCGCACTGTGTGGGGTTGACCTTACCGGGCATGATCGATGAGCCAGGCTCATTAGCGGGTAAGTTGAGTTCACCTATGCCGCAACGTGGGCCAGAGCCGAGTAGGCGGATGTCATTGGCAATCTTCATCAAAGATGTCGCAAGAACATTAAGCGCACCGGAAAGCTCAACCATAGCATCATGTGAAGCCAGTGCTTCGAATTTATTCTCAGCGGTTACAAACTCTAAGCCAGTGATGGCAGAGACATGCTCAGCGAATTTTTCGGCGAAACCAACCTTGCTGTTAATACCAGTTCCTACAGCTGTCCCACCCTGTGCGAGTTGCATTAAGCGGGGTAGGCATGCCTTAACGCGGGCGATACCAAATTCGATTTGTTTGGCGTATCCTGAAAATTCCTGCCCTAATGTTAACGGCGTTGCATCCTGAAGGTGCGTGCGGCCAATTTTTACAATTTTTTCGTATTCTTTGGCCTTTTTGTCTAAGGCGCTATGTATGTTCTCTAATGCAGGGATGAGTTCATGATGAACCTGTTCTGCGGCGGCGATATGCATTGCGCTTGGGAAGGTGTCATTTGATGATTGTCCCATATTCACGTGATCATTGGGGTGTACAGGCTCTTTGCTGCCGCGCTCACCGCCTAATAATTCTATGGCACGGTTCGATATCACTTCATTGGCGTTCATATTGCTTTGTGTGCCTGATCCGGTTTGCCAAACGACAAGCGGGAATTCTTCAATCAATGTGCCATCAATAATTTCTTCGGCGGCTTGAATGATGGCTTTGCCTAATTCTTGATCCAGCGCGCCAAGATCTATGTTCGATAGAGCAGAGGCTTTTTTCTGAACCCCTAATGCACGAATGAGAGGGGCGGGCATTTTTTCACCGCCAATTTTGAAGTTTTCAATAGAGCGCTGCGTTTGTGCGCCCCAATAACGGCTTGCAGGCACATTGACGGGCCCCAATGAATCGCTTTCAGTGCGTATGTCAGTCTCGTTTATCTGTTTTGCAGGTTCATTCATTACGTTATGTCCTTGATTAATATGGTTGTTTATAAATTATTTAGTCGCTTTTAGGGCTTAGGGTCGTTATGTGACCCATTTTTCGCCCTTCTTTAACCTGTTTCTTACCATAGAGGTGAACGCAGGTGAAATCATCTTGAAGGTATTTATCAATATTGTGAACGTCGTCACCAATAAGGTTCAACATGGTGGCATCGCTATGGCGTTTGCTTGACCCAACGGGTAGACCGCAAACGGTGCGCACGTGATTGTCGAATTGTGACACAGTGCACCCATCTATGGTCCAGTGACCTGAGTTATGTGTGCGCGGTGCAATCTCATTTACAAGTAGGCTGTTATCGTCACAAACAAAGAACTCCACGGTTAACACGCCGGTAAGATTAATCGAGTTTGCAATGGTTTTCGATACGTTGAAGGCTTGTTCGTGTGTGGCGGTGGTAAGGTCACAAGGCACTGTCGTTTTATGCAGAATATGGTTCTTATGTTGGTTTAGCATTGGCCCGTAAGATTCTGTTTTTCCATACTTGTCTCGCGCTATTACGACGGATATTTCTTTGGTGAAGGCTATGAAGTCTTCCATGATAAGGGCGTGCCCGTCATTGTCCTTTAAGAAATCTTTTAAGTCTTGATCACCAGCCAATTTTTCGGTTTCGCATTTAATCTGGCCTTTGCCGTCATAACCGAATCGCACCGTTTTTAAAATGAACTGTTTGCTCTGCCATTGATCTGCTGTGGCTTGGATCTCGCTCAGGCTTTGAACCGACGCCCAGCGGGTCGTTTTGATCCCTTGATCATTTAAAAATGACTTTTCTTTGATTCTATCTTGCGACACATGAAGGAGGGCTTTTTCAGGCAGAACTGAATTCGCTTTAAGGCTTTCAAGGTACTCTATTGTTTTGACAGGGATATTTTCAAATTCGTATGAAATAATATCTGTTTTATTGGAAAACTCTTTTAGAGCCTCTTCATCATCATAGCTCGCTACAATTGTTTCTTTGGCGACGTGTGATGCCGGGCAATCTGCTTCGGGGGAAAAGATTATGACAGATATACCAAGGTTGGCTGCTGCCATGGCGCTCATGCGACCTAACTGACCACCACCTAGAATGCCCAAAGTCATGTCAGTGTTGATTGTGGGCATGTGTTCTTACTCCGATGGGATTTCTTTAATGCTATCGGTTTGCTTTTGCCTTTGGTTTTCCAGCGCCTGTTGAACATCGGGCATGGACGTACCCAAGATTGACGCTGCCAAAATCCCTGCATTTTTTGCACCCGCTTGCCCAATGGCGAGTGTGCCAACAGGAATACCACCAGGCATTTGAACGATAGAGAGTAAGCTATCCATTCCTTTTAGGGACTTGCTTTCAACGGGAACACCAAGCACGGGTAATGCGGTTAAGCTCGCGACCATACCGGGCAGGTGCGCCGCGCCGCCAGCGCCTGCAATGATCACTTTAATGCCGCGGTCTTTTGCCGATTTGGCATATTCATACATACGGTCCGGTGTGCGATGCGCCGAAACGATGCGACATTCATGTGCTATGCCTAAATCATGCAGTACATTATGGGCGGCTTTCATCGTTTCCCAATCAGATTGGGAGCCCATAATAATGCCAACGAGTGGCTCTGTGTCGGAATGTGTCATATGTGCACGCATTTCTTATGTTTTTTAAGAAGAGTACAATTTATAAGAAAAAGCGTTCCTTATCGCAAGGCTATAAATAGATATTAAGCGATAATGTCATCAATCAGCGCACTTTCAAGTTTTTGAATCATGTCCTTAAGCCACAATTTCTTTTTTTTCAGCTGCTGCATGTGCAAAAGATTTACAGGCGTATCGCTTTTCAGAGCTTTTTCGATGAGTTCATCGAGTGCCTGATGCTCACCTCTGTATTCTGTAAGCTTCGCTTTCAGTTCTTCTAGATCTTCTTGCATGGTATAATTTATTAACCTTTTGAAAATTTGATCGTAAAGAATAACATATAATCCCTTGTTTGATAAACAAAAAACGATAGGGCGATAATGATTGTGCTTTGCACCATTTAAAAAAAACTTTTCCTGTTATACCCTCAAAGCGTTACGATTCTTATTCGAAAGAATTTTTCTGACGCAATTTTAAAAAACTGAAATGGATTTACATGACAAAAAGAGTAGCGATTTTTACAAGTGGTGGTGATTGCGCCGGCCTTAATGCAGTCATGCGTGCAGCCGTGTTGCGCGCCAATGGTATTGGTTGGGAAGTTGTTGGTCTTTTGAATGGAACGGCGGGTTTGTTAGAGGCCGAGCCGCAGTATAAAGTTTTAAAGCCTGACGATTTTGACGGTAACATCATGCGTATGGGCGGCACGATTTTGGGAACAACCAATTCCCGTAATCCTTTTGCCTATGAAATGGATGATGGCCGTGTGATTGATCGATCTGATGAATTGATCCAAGCATTTAAGGATTTAGATATTGAGGCCGTGATCGGTATTGGCGGCGACGGCAGTTTTGAAATTTTAAATAAGCTCGTGAAGCAAGGTGGGCTCAATTTTGTGGGTATTCCCAAAACCATTGATAACGATGTCAATATGACGGACTTTGCCGTTGGGTATGATACGGCCGTTTCTATCGCAACAGAGGCGCTAGACCGCTTGCAGCCAACCGCAGCAAGCCATGATCGCGTGATGTTATTAGAGGTTATGGGGCGTGATGCAGGGCATATAGCCTTAGCGGCAGGAATAGCAGGGGGCGCAGATGTTATTCTGATACCTGAAATTGATTATACGATTGAGGCCATCGCCAAGAAAATTAATGAAATCAAGGAAAACGGACGGAATTTTGCTCTGGTGATTGTATCGGAAGCCGTTAAAACGCCTGATGGTAAAAAGCATGAGGTTGTCTATCATGGCGGCGAAACACGTTATGGCGGGATTGCTGATTATTTGGGTGTAAAAATAGCAGAGGCAACAGGATCGGAAACGAGAGTGACTGTTTTGGGGCATGTGCAAAGGGGGGCTAGTCCGTCGTACAATGACCGCTTGCTTGCCTCAGCCTTTGGTGTCAGGGCTGTTGATCTATTACAGGAAAAGAAGTACGGGCGTATGGTCGCGTGGCAAAATGATACGATTGTTGATGTGGCGATTGAAGATGCAATAGCCAAATGTCATACGGTTGATGTCGATGGTATGCTCGTACATACGGCAAAATCTTTGGGAATTTCCTTTGGTGAGTGAAAAATATAGGCTTTCAAATAAAAAATGTGTAAACTCTACCTCATTGATATATTTGAATCTTGCTAGCTGCGTATTGGGGCTATAAGATGTACGCGGGTGGTATGCACCTGCCTTTATGAACTAACAAGAAAAGTGAACACGCTAATATGCTCTACGTACAACAGTCCCTTGGTCCTGATGAGGAACTCATCCATGTTGGTAAATTTCACTGGATGTACACAGTAAATTCTTTTCTCGCTATTTTGTGGGGGCTGATCGGTGCTATCATGATTATGTTCATTGCTTACAAAGCATATGATGTTATGGGGAAGTTGCCTCCTCGGACTGGGTTTTTTAGCGCAATACAAATTATTCACCCCGGTGTGCGCGCCGTATCTTTCTTATTTTTTATTCTTGGTCTAGTGAAATTTGCACAGATGATGGTCGTTAAAGTGACCACAGAAATAGCGATTACAAATAATCGCTTGGTATATAAACGCGGTTTGGTTGCACGCCATGTTGGTGAGATCAGTATCGACCGCATTGAAGGGGTGAATGTACTACAGCCTATATTAGGGCGTATATTCAATTACGGACGTGTTATGGTGCGCGGGATGGGTGTTGGTGAGGTTTTGCTGCCGCCTATTGAAGACCCTATTTCATTCCGTAGAGCAATCGAAGAGGCGAAAGCAAGATGAGTAACACTAAAACAAGTTCAAGTGGTCCTAAAACTGCGCAGGACAGAGAAATCGAGAAGATGTTAGTCGATGGAGAAGAGGTTATTCTTCGCGCTGAACTGCATTGGGCAATTTACTGGAAATCATTTGCGGTCTTGATTTTTGCCTTATTTATGTGGGCTTTAATGCCTATCGTGATGCCTCTTGCTATGTTGGTCGGCGTTTGTGGTGCTTTGATGCTTTGCACTGCGATATTGACGCAACATTTTTTGATTTTAGCCGTTACAAACAAGCGTGTTTTGGCACGTTATGGTTTGTTACAAATGGATGTTGTCGATATTCGTCTTAGTAAAATAGAAAGTATTGATCTTGAGCGTATGCTTCTTGGGCATTTGCTTGGTTATGCCAGTGTTGTGGTTATGGGGACCGGGCAGCGCGTCTTAAGGGTTCAGTTTATTTCAAATGCGGAGGCCTTTAGACGTTATTATAATGCAATGGTTTTAGCTGAAGAAGGCAATGAAGAGGCTGAAGAGCAGATTAATAAAATGAAAGACGATGTTGGCATGATGGAGCCCAGAGAACCCAAGCCGGCAGGTCGAAGAACAAAGAAAATGTAATTCTGATCTTGCATTTATCTGCCGCTTACGCTTTTTATAAATCAATCAAATAAATATGAATAATTAAGACCTTATTAAATAGGATTTTTTTCTATGCCTGATTCAAAAAACGCGCATCCAAACGGATGGGATAAAACTAAGCTCGTTAGTCGCTATGTAACTGAGGGGCCCAAATCTGCGCCGCACCGCTCGTACTATTACGCGATGGGTATGACGGAAGAACAAATTCATCAGCCATTTGTTGGCGTGGCAACGTGTTGGAACGAGGCAGCACCTTGTAATATTGCGCTCAGTCGTCAGGCGCAGGCTGTTAAGAAAGGTGTTGATGGCGCAGGGGCGACACCGCGCGAATTTACAACAATCACTGTTACGGATGGTATTGCGATGGGGCATGAGGGGATGCGTTCTTCTTTGGTCTCACGTGAAGTTATTGCAGACTCCGTTGAGTTGACAATGCGCGGCCATTGCTACGATGCCCTTGTTGGATTGGCTGGTTGCGATAAATCTTTACCCGGCATGATGATGGTGATGATACGTCTAAACGTGCCAAGCGTCTTTATGTATGGCGGCACGATCCTTCCTGGTAAGTTCAAGGGCAAAGATGTCGATGTTGTGAATGTGTTTGAGGCCGTAGGGCAGCATGCAACAGGACAAATGAGCGATGAGGATTTGCATGAGCTTGAATGTGTGGCGTGTCCGTCTGCAGGGGCTTGTGGTGGTCAATTTACGGCCAACACCATGGCTTGTGTGAGTGAGGCGATTGGTTTGGCTTTGCCGAATTCTGCGGGCGCACCTGCGCCGTATGAAAGTCGCGATGAATATGCGGCGGCTTCCGGTGAGGCGGTGGTGCAACTGATTAAAAATGGTGGGCCACGCCCGCGTGATATTGTGACACGTAAATCATTAGAGAATGCGGCGGCGATTGTGGCTGCAACGGGTGGTTCTACGAATGCGGCTTTGCACCTGCCTGCGATGGCACATGAAGCGGGGATTGATTTCAACCTGTTTGAGGTCGCTGAAATTTTCAAGAAGACTCCATATCTTGCGAACCTTCGCCCTGGTGGTAAATACGTTGCCAAAGACCTTTATGATGTTGGCGGTGTTGGTGTTGTTTTGAAGGAGCTTCTCGATAACGGATATTTACATGGTGATTGTATTACGGTGACTGGCAAGACGATTGCCGAAAATCTGGAAGGCGTCACTTTGCCGGAAGATCAGGATGTTGTGTATCCTGTGAAGAAGCCGATTTATCCAACGGGCGGCGTTGTTGGCCTAAAAGGTAATTTAGCGCCTGAAGGAGCGATTGTGAAAATCGCCGGGCTTGAAGAGTTGGTATTTGAAGGGCCTGCACGTGTGTTTGATGGTGAGGAGGCGTGTTTTAAGGCTGTACAGGATCGTGAGTATGAAGAAGGCGATGTTCTTGTTATTCGTTATGAGGGCGCAAAGGGCGGCCCCGGTATGCGCGAAATGTTATCGACGACGGCGGCTTTGTATGGCCAAGGTACTGGCGGTAAGGTTGCTTTGATTACCGATGGACGTTTTTCAGGTGGTACACGTGGTTTCTGTATTGGTCATGTCGGCCCTGAGGCAGCCGTTGGTGGGCCTATTGGCTTGATCAAAGATGGCGATATCATTCGTATTGATGCCAATGAGGGTACAATGGATGTAAAGCTCTCTGATGAAGAATTGGAACAAAGGCGCGCCGAATGGAAGCCAAGAAAAACCAATTATAATTCAGGTGCACTTTATAAATACGCTCAGCTGGTTGGTCCTGCACGTGATGGTGCGGTTACACATCCCGGGGCAAAAGAAGAAACGCATGTATTTGTTAACCTTTAGGCGTTACAATACCTGCTGGGTGTATAATTTAAAAAGTGATTTATAATGATATGTAAGCCTTTTTCGAAGGTTCTCTTTTGGGTGTTCGTTTGTGTTATCTGGACATACGCGCTGCCCTCAAAGGCAAAACAGCTTCATAACCAAGCCGTCATCGACGCGTTTTATATGGAGCAAGATGGTGAGCCTTTATGGCTTAGGGGGACGAGGCTTAATAAGGCCGGAAAGACGTTACACAAAGCCCTGCAAAACGCTTGGCACCACGGCTTAAATCCAAATTCATACAACGTTGCGACTATTGATCTCCTGATCTCTCATGATGAGTATGGTGATCGTTCGTCCGAAGAATTAGCGCTAAAGCTCGAAGTGCTATTGACTGACGGTTATGTCAGGTACGTTCAAGATCTAAGTGGTATGCGCGTTAATGCGTATGAGCTTGGCTTGCGTCAGAAGGATTGGCTACAGCGTATATCTGCGCAAGATGCTTTGGCGTTATTGCCTGAGGATTTGGATGATATCGATGAGTTTCTGGAGCGTCGGGGGCCTCAAACTGCGACATATCAAAAGTTAAAGGCAGAGCTGATTTCATTGGTTGATAACAGCGATGAAAACCTTACTGAGTTTGAGCCCATTAGCATTCGCCGTACGTTGTATCCGGGTAGGAAAGATGACAATGTTCCTGCTTTACGTTTAAGGCTGGGGGGGCAAGAGCCAAGTCAGGAAGAGCTTTATCTTTATGACTCGTTATTGGTTCAGGCCGTTGAAGCGTTTCAAGCCGAACATGGTTTAAAACCAGACGGTATCGTTGGAAAACAGACATTACATGCGTTGAACCACGGAAAAGAAGATAAAATAACGCAGCTTATCGTGAATATGGAGCGATTGCGCTGGGTTCCTGATGAAAAACCGGAACGTTTCGTCGTTGTGAATATTCCTTCTGCACGCTTATGGGCTATAGACAATGGAAGTGTTGCTTTCACGATGCCTGTGATTGTGGGGCGCAAAAAGAGGCCGACACTTTCATTTGTGACTAAGATACATGGCGTTAGGTTTAATCCGACTTGGACAGTGCCGCCGACGATAAAAGAAGAAGATATCCTGCCGAGTTTATTGGAAAACCCTTCTTATTTGGCTGATAAGGGAATGGAGCTATTTGATGGTTACGGTCGTGATGCGCCAACGCTTGACCCTATGGTTGTTGATTGGGCATCGCTTTCTAAGCAAGAGTTGAATAATTTGAATATGGTTCAAGTGCCGGGAGCGCACAACCCGCTTGGCCTCATTAGAATTTTGATGCCAAATGAGCATAATATTTACCTGCATGACACAAATAATAAGTCTTTGTTCTATAAAGCTGATAGAGCGCAATCCTCTGGCTGTGTTCGTATGCAAGATCCTGAAAGAATGGCGCAATTTGCTCTTAAAAACCGTAAAGGTTGGGCAAATGGGGATCTTAAAAAAATCATAGCATCTAAAAAAATGACGGATTTATATACGAATGATCATGTTACTGTTTATTTGCTTTATTACACGGTTTGGTTGGGCGAAGCAGGGCAAATAATATACGGCCGTGATATTTATAACAATGACCAAAGGCTTCTTGAGTCGCTCAAAAAGCTTGACGGAGTTCCCATAATAGGGGACAATGGTATCATATTGTCCACATCCGCGGATTAGCTGATATCTGGACCTGTAATTTGCGAAGTCTTCCGGCAAATTGAATCTTTACTCACATACAAAAGTAATGTAGGACTATCTCTATCGAGTTCTATGCCCATTTGGGCTTTTCTTTTGTTTTCTTGCATTTACGCCGCTTTTTTGCTAAACGGGGGGTTATATGAAACAGTTTTTTGACATAGACAATACGAATGAGCGCGTGGACACACAGCGCCGCAACTTGATGAAGTATGGTTTTGCAGGGATCGTTGGTTCTGCAATTCCTTTTATTTCAACTGGAAATGCTCTTGCCGCAAGCAAGAATGATGCGTGGAAGGTTTCTTTCCGTCATGCACATACAGGGGAAAGTTTTTCTGGGGTATATCGTGTTGGTGATAAGTATCTTCCGGACGCGTTTGAGCGTTTAAGTTACGTTCTTCGTGATTTTAGAACAAAGGAAGTTTTCCCGATGGATCCGCATGTCGTTGATATCGTGTCAATCGTGCAAAGAAAAACCGGTGTGCAGGAGCCTTTGCATATACTTTCTGGTTATCGCAGTCCCAAAACAAATGCGATGCTTGGTAAAAGAACAAAGGGTGTGGCTTCTAATTCCTTCCATATGTACGGGCAGGCACTAGATATTCGTATTCCGGATTACAGCACTAAGAAGCTTAGAAACATCGCTAAATCACTTCAAGCAGGCGGCGTAGGGTATTATCCACGCAGCAGCTTTGTTCATGTTGATACAGGCAAAGTACGCACTTGGGTTTCCTAAGGTGGGCTTTTAAGATATATAAAGAAACGGGGCTATATGGCCCCGATTTTTTTGAGGTATGTAGATGATTTTAATTGGTATGGGAGCAAATTTAGATGGCGTCGACGGCACGCCGGAAGAATGCTTGAAGGCTACGGTTGGGCGTCTTGAAGCGCGCGGCATTATCGTTAAGGAAATGTCTGGCATTTGGAAGACTGCGCCCGTCCCCATATCTGATCAACCGTGGTATAGAAATGCGGTATGTTCCGTTGAGACTGAATTAGAGCCTCATGATCTTCTCGCTGTTTTGGCCTCGATCGAAGATGATGTTGGTCGTGTCCGCCGCGGTAGAAACGAGGCACGTGTGATAGATTTGGACTTGCTCGCGTATAATGATCGTTTGATAGAAGGCAAAGATTTGCATATCCCACATCCGAGGATGAGTGACCGCGCCTTTGTGCTCTATCCCTTGCAAGAGGTTGTACCTGACTGGGGGCATCCAATCTCTGGTATTTCAGTTTCTGGACTCATTGAAAATTTACCCAAAGATCAAGAGATTGAGCGTATAGAAGAAGACGCAGAGGCGTGCCATGGGTGACATCATGGAATTATGCCGAAGCGGTGAGCCCATTATTATGGGGATCGTCAATGTCACGCCTGATAGCTTCTCTGATGGCGGGGAGTTCTTTTCTGCTGAGCATGCCATTGAGCACGGCCTTCAATTATTAGAAGAGGGCGCACATATTCTGGATGTTGGCGGTGAGTCAACACGCCCAAATGCAGATACCATCAGTGTGGATGATGAGATTGAACGTGTCATTCCTGTTATTGAAGGTTTAGCAGACAAAGCGCCTTATATATCAATCGATACGCGCAATTCCGAAACAATGAAGGGTGCGATCGGGTGTGGCGCTAATATTGCGAATGATATTAGTGGCTTACGTCATGATATTAATAGCATTTCTGTCGCTGCCGATGCGAATGTCCCTGTGTGTATTATGCATATGCAAGGCACACCGCAAGATATGCAAAACCGCCCTGAATATGAGAATGTGATTGACGAAATTTTATCCTTCTTTGAGGAACGTCTTGGTTTTTGTGAAAAGAACGGCGTATCAAAAGATAAAGTTATCCTTGATCCCGGCATTGGATTTGGCAAGACGTTGGAACATAACCTGTCTATTTTAGGCAATATGGATGCTTTCCATCGTTTTGGATGCCCTGTTATGCTCGGTGCGTCACGTAAAAGCTTTATTGGCGCGATTACTGGCGATAATAATCCGAAAAATCGCCTTGCTGGTTCTCTGGCGGCGGCTCTATCAGGTTTAGATCAAGGCGTGCAGATTTTTCGTGTTCACGATGTAAAAGAAACGCGTCAGGCTTTTAATGTTCATCAAGCGGTTCGTTCTGCACGTTCGTGATGGGGCGGTAAATGTTCGCTCGTGTGAAAAACATCTTCTTTAATGCGCTCGATGGCTTGTTTTTGTTCGTAAGACCAGACTTCCCAAGGAAATATAGTGTTTGCCACGTCAGGTTGAAATTCATAAAGATGGCAATTCTTAAAAACGCCGGGCGTTTGAAGGCCGTAAAGTCCACCAAAGGCTCTGAACACCCCACCATGTGATACCACAAGAACGGGGCCGTTATGTTCCGTCAGGATGTTGTTTTTTCCACGTTTTATGCGTGTGCAGAAATCCTGAAAGGTCTCACCGTTTGGTGGTTCGGGCCATCCTGATAAAAGTTCTTCACACTCTTCATATGGTACACCTTCCCAGTCGCCGGCATGAAGCTCTGCGATGTCCTTTTCTTCGTGCATCGGGACGTTTAAGGCTTCGTTTATGATAGAGGCTGTATCCCGCGCGCGTGATAAATGGCTATGAATGATCGCTTTAGGTTTTACCTCTAGTGATTCCACTATATCGCGTGCGACAGCGGCCTGTGATCGCCCATGATCAGTTAGTGGGGAGTCGAAGCTGCCGGCCATTATACGGGCTTTGTTGGCCTCAGTTTCACCGTGACGGATCATATAAAAATGTTTGGCAGGAATCATGTGGCTCTTTCTATTTTACGATATCACCAAAGGATCGCTCATTTTTCTAAGGGTTGCAATAATGCTTTGCGCTGCAAGCACTGAACTTTTCGGATTCGCAGGATCCGGCATGTTTTCAATGCGTGATCTTATGGTGGAGTAGGCACTTTTAACGGTTATTTCGTGGCTGTTGCCTGTTGCTTCCGGATCGGCCCATATTTCTACGCGCGTTTTTTCTGCGCCAATGCCTGCTAAGCTAAGTGTCGCCGCAACATTCACATTGGCGGGAAAGCCTTTTGATGCCTCTAATGCGTTTCCTTCAAATATCAGTGTTTTTTGTTGTATGCTTTTTAAATCAATGTCTTGCTCAACGATAAATGGTGCGCCTGTAAAGCCCATTGGTGGTTTGGAGGATGCTATTTTCGCGCTTTCAATGCCCATTTCCTGCATCGCCGTCACACCATCTAGGCCGCATAATGCACCAGATGGTAAATAGGCACGGCTTTTAGATTGTTTTAAGTTATCCATAATCTGTGGGTAGACAAGAAGGGCGGCGCTGCTGATAAAAATAATATCTTTATTTGCTTTAAAAACGGCCTCGGCGAGCTGTGGAACGGCATCGGCAGGCAGGCATTCAATAATCAGATTGCATTGCTCAATAAGGGAGTCCAGTGACACGTTATTGACACCACAATCCGTATCTTTGTTTGGATCGGATATGCATGTCAGTGTGAAACCATCTATGCCGTCTTTTGATGTTAGTTTTTTGGCTACGGCTCCACCAATTGCGCCAACGCCTACAATTCCGACTTTTATGCTCATGCTGCTAAATCCTTTAATTCGTTATAAACAGTATCAACAACATCAATATGCTCATTGTTGTTGTTTTTATTATATGTATTCGCTGATCGCTCACCGGGGATTAAGAGTTCTGTGACGGTTGCTTCATGGCGCGAGGCTTTAATTTCTTGCAATAATTTCTCGACTTGCTCTTCAAAAACGTCTTGTCCGACGAGCATGTCCGGATTGATCGTAATAAAGAAAATACCGTCACTACCCTGAACCGAATTCAGGCCTGATTTTGCACCGATCAATGCACCGCCCAATATTTCAATAGCGAGCCCAATGGAAAAGCCTTTATAGCCGTTCATCGGCAGCATCGCCCCGTCTTTTGCATCCTTGACATCGGTTGATGGTTTTCCGTCCTTATCCACGAAAGCATCATCAGGAATATCTTTTCCTGCCTTATGGAGTTCTAATATCTTTCCATACGCCCATTGCGCGGTGGTGACATCAACAACACATGGGGTTTTAGTTGATGGAATACCGAATGATATGGGGTTCGTGCCTAAAACAGGATCAAATCCATCAGGGTGACACACCATGGCAAAGGAATTACATCCGGCAATGCCGACAAGACCGTTTTCAACAAACAGACGGTTATAGTAATTCATGCTGCCCGTTGTGCCGAAGTGATTACGCGCGCCGACGAAACTGATGCCGTGGTCTTTGGCTTTGCTTATAGCCACATCTGCCGCATAACGCGCTGTCACCAAGCCCAGATTATTCTGTCCATCAACAATGGCAAGCGCACCGCTATCTAATGCTAAATCCGGTGATTTGGCAGGAAGGCCATGTTTGTTAATGTAGTCAATGCTCCACTTTACACGTAGTAATCCGTGTGATTGTTTGCCTGATAATTCGTTATACATCAGGTGCGTATATATTTCTTCAATCGCCTGATTATCTTGTAATCCTGCATTTTTTAGGGCATTGCAGACTAATTCATGAATATCTGATTTGGGGATAGTCACCATTATTTTTTATATCCTGCTGGAATCATTTTGTAATGAAGACGATAATAGTTACCCATGGAACAATGGCAAGATCAATCTGTCGTATTAGCGGCACGCGGGCATGGTGAGAACGGTGCGGTAGTGTCTTTATTAACGCGCTCTAATGGCCGCCAAGCGGGCTATGTGCGCGGCGCATCGTCATCGAAAAATCGCGGCACGCTCGAAATTGGCAATATCGTTGATGCGAATTGGCGCGCCCGTACCAGCGATAGTCTTGGGTCATTAACCTTAGAGCTATCACGGTCTACGGCTGCGCGCGTTATGCAGGACGCATTGAAATTGTCGGCTTTACAGGCTGCGTGCGCCCTGTGTGATCAAGCGGTACCCGAGAAAGAGGGGCATGAAGGGCTGTATGATGGTTTCCTTGCGCTGTTAGAAATTTTGGAGAGCGATGTTTGGGCAGCGGGATATATCATGTGGGAAATTGCACTGCTGCGCGAGCTCGGCTTTTCCCTCGATCTATCCAGTTGTGCAGGCGGCGGTGATGATCAAACGCTTGCCTATGTCAGTCCGAAAACAGGCAGGGCGGTGAGTTATAATGCAGGAGAGCCCTATAAGGATAAGCTTTTACCGCTTCCGGGGTTTTTAAAACCCAATGGTGGCCCTGCTGATCCGGAAGATATAATAACGGGGCTACAACTGACGCAATTCTTCCTTAATCATTGGGTTTTTGCTCATCATAATCGTGGATTGCCTGAGGCGCGCATAAGGTTGGCCTTGCGTTTTGCCGAAAGTTTTGCCAAAACAGAGGGCTCAAGCAGCACGAGAAACATTGACGCGTTAGGAACTGAGTTATATGTCGCAGGATAACAATGCAGAAAATCAGGTAATTGACCAACCGATGGGGGAGATCCTCTCTGATCGGTATTTGTCCTACGCGCTTTCAACCATTATGAGCCGTTCGTTGCCGGATGTGCGTGACGGTTTAAAACCTGTGCACCGCCGTTTGATGTATGCGATGTACCAACTTAAGCTCAGCCCGACTCAGCCGCCCAAGAAATCTGCGCGTGTGGTTGGTGATGTGATTGGTATGTATCACCCGCACGGCGACAGCTCTATCTATGATGCGATGGTGCGTTTGGCACAGGACTTCGCGCAACGTTATCCGCTTGTCGACGGACAAGGAAACTTTGGTAACATTGATGGCGATAACCCCGCCGCGATGCGTTACACCGAAGCACGCCTAACGGATGTTGCGCTTCTTTTGCTGCGCGGTATTGAAGAAAACGCTGTTGATTTTCGCCCGACTTATGACGGTTCAAACCAAGAGCCTGTGGTGTTGCCCGGAGGTTTCCCGAACTTACTGGCCAATGGTTCCAGTGGTATTGCCGTTGGTATGGCAACGAACATTCCACCGCACAATGTTGATGAGTTGTGCGAAGCTATGCTGCTCATGCTTGAAAAAGATCCGAGCGTGTCAGAGCTTGTTGATATTGTGCAAGGCCCTGATATGCCCACAGGCGGCATTCTGGTTGAAAATAAGGCCGATGTTGTAAAAGCGTATGAAACAGGCAAAGGCGCATTTCGTGTTCGTGCGCGTTGGGACAAAGAAGACCTGAAACAAGGCATGTATCAGATTATCATCACCGAAATTCCATATCAGGTGCAGAAATCCAAACTAATTGAAAAGATCGCCGATCTTATTAATTCCAAGAAATTACCTTTACTTGATGATGTGCGCGATGAGTCTGCGGAAGATATTCGTCTGGTTATTGTGCCTAAAAACCGCAACGTAGAGCCTGAAATACTCATGGAGGCATTGTTCCGTTCTTGCGATTTGGAAACACGGTTCAATATGAACCTTAATGTTCTTGAGAATGGACTTGTGCCAAAGGTTATGAACCTTAAAGAAGCGCTGCAAAACTGGCTTGATCATCAGCAGGTTGTGCTTGTGCGCCGTTCACAGTTTCGTTTAGAAAAGGTGCTGCATCGTTTAGAGGTGCTTGAAGGTTATCTGATTGTTTTCCTGAATATCGACGAAGTCATTCGTATTATTCGGTTTGAAGATGATCCAAAGCAATGCCTGATTGATACATTCAAATTAAGTGAGGTTCAGGTTGAAGCTATTTTAAACCTTCGTCTGCGTCGTTTGCATAAGCTTGAAGAAATTGAAATTCGCAGCGAGCATGATGAATTGACAAAAGAGCGTGATGAGCTTGAGAAATTGATCAAATCCGAAGCACGTCAATGGACACGTATTAAAAAGCAGATCAAAGAGCTTCAGAAGATGTTCGGGCAAGATACTGAATTGGGGCGTCGCCGCACCACGATTGGCTCTACGCCGAAACCAATCGCGGTTGATTTAGATGCCGTGATGATTGAAAAAGAGCCTGTGACGGTGATTTGCTCATCTCAGGGATGGATCAAGGCGATGAAAGGCCATGGCCACAACCCGAAAGATTTGAAATATAAGGATGGTGATCGCGGACAATTCATCCTAGAGGTTCAAACCACGGATAAGTTGATTATCTTCGCGACCAACGGCCGTTTTTATACACTTGGCTGTGACAAGCTGCCATCGGGCAGGGGCTTTGGTGAACCGTTACGCATTATGGTCGATATACCCAATGACGCGAACGTGACGAGCATGCGGATACATAATCCGGGCACGAAGATGTTGGTTGCATCGACGGATGGCCGTGGCTTCATCGTGAAGTCTGACGATGTATTGGCACAAACAAAATCCGGTAAACAGGTGTTGAATGTTTCCGGCAAGGTAGAAGCCGCGTTGTGTCGTTACGTTAATGACGGTGATGATCATGTGGCAACGATCGGTAAGAATCGCAAAATGCTCGTATTCCCGATTTCCGAGCTACCGGAAATGAGCAAAGGTAAGGGCGTTATCCTTCAGAAATTCAAAGAAGGCGGCCTATCTGATGCGAAGACGTTCAATATGGAAACGGGGCTGGAGTATAAATACGGCTCAGGCACGACTGTTGTCGAAGATATTCAGCCATGGATCGGCAAAAGAGCATCCGCAGGACGTTTGCCGCCCAACGGATTCCCAAAAAGTAATCGTTTCGATTATAAATTCTAGATATTAATCCAGAAAAGCCGGTAATTTTGGCAAAGCTTTATTGTCGTTCACGTCGTGTTGAATAATCAGCTTTGCGCCTCTGTTTTTTACCAAATGGTTCAGCTTGTCTGATGATGCAAGCGTATCGGCTCTATCATAGTTAAAGCTCGGCACGCCGTTATTTTTATGGTTTTCTGTGAAATGCCATTGATCGCCCGAAAGTATGACTGGCCCTGTTTTTTCTAGGTTTACAAGCAGCGCCATGTGACCCGGTGTGTGACCTGGTAATGAAATAGATTTAAGCGTGCCATCTCCGAATATATCAACATCGCCTTTAATCGTTCTGACTTGGTCTTTATTTTCTTCTTTAAGGAAATAGCTGATGCTTTCAGGTGGCATGTGCATTGCTTTTGCTGCTTCAGGATCATTCTTGAGTGCATTAAACTCTACCTCTTGAATAATGAGCGTTGCATTTTGAAACGTATTTGTATTTGCCGCATGGTCGAAATGCGCATGTGATAGGCCGACATAGGTTATGTTCTCGGGTTTTAGGCCAAGTGTTTCCAATTGTGATTCAATCGTTTTTTCTACGCTCAGATGAAATGGGCCGTTCGTCATGCCTTCCGGCTTTTGCGCCAGATCGCTGGAAAGGCCGGTATCCCACAATAACCAGTCATCATTATGTTTGATGAGGTAACATCCGACATTGAGCGTTTTTTCTAGTCCGATATATTGATCAGTATCAGAAAAGACGTTGAGATCACTGACATGAATTTTGCCGCAATTCAACGCGTAAAGTTTCAAATCAGTTTGCGCATTATCTGCTTGTGCGGTGTTGAGCGTCAGAAATGATGCGATGAGTGCGGTACTTAAAAGTAATTTCTTCATGTGTGATCTCCTTTTCATACTTTTTAACATGAAATATTGGATCGATGAACCTTATATAACGATAGAATAGAAAAGGCTTAAGGGAATTCAACCGTGCCGGGGGTTTTCCTGTATGGATTGATTGGACCTGCTGGCTCATCAGGGATTGTGATGAAATCACCGTCTTCTGATTCATCGTTTTCGGGGGCAGGGCTTGTTATAGACTCTTTCAGCAATATGAGCGTTATGCGCCTGTTCCGTGGGTCAAGTGGGTTATCAACAATCAGTGGTTCAGTCTCCGCTTTACCCATAACGTTATTCAGGCGTTCTGCGGGCATTGCAGCGTCCAACATCACGCGGCGTGAGGCATTGGCACGGTCTGCGGACAATTCCCAGTTCGTGTATTCGGCTCCCGAGGCGTAACGCACGGCATCTGTGTGCCCTCTGATCGAAACTTCGTTGGGCATCTCCAGAACAATTTGCGTAATTTCAGTTAAGAGGTCCTTTGTTTTTTCAAACATTTTAGCACTGCCCGAGGGGAACATTGATTCATCCTCTTGGTCTACGATTTGAATGCGAAGGCCCTCCGGCGTTATATCAATGATTATATTGTCTTTAAGTTTCAAAAGCTTAGGGTTTTCTTGAATCGCACGTTTAATTTTAGCGGCCGCTTTTTCAAATCTTTTTTGTTCGGCCTTTTCTTTTATTTGATTCACTTTTGATTTGGCTTCACCGCCGCGTTTGCGTTGTTGATTAACTTGCAGCGGAATCAAAGGGTTTTTGTCTGATGCCATAGCGCCTTCCGGTGACATGGTTAATCCGCCCATAACACCACCGGCGCCACTTTTACTGTCAGAGACTTGCGGGTGGCTAGGGTTGAAATATTCAGAAATCAGATCTTTTTGTTCTTGTGTTGTTACGTTCAAAAGCCACATGAGCAGGAAGAAAGCCATCATCGCCGTTACGAAATCAGCATACGCCACTTTCCATGCGCCGGCGTGATGTGCGTAGGGGAGTTCAATAATGTCAATTTTCAATTTTTCCATTACAATCCTTTAGCCTGGAGGCGGAGGAAGTTCATTGAGTATTTCTTCTAGCTCGACGAAACTCGGCTGCACGTTATGGGGGAGGGCTTTTCTTGCAAACTCGACGGCAACTTGCGGGGCTGCGCCACTTAAGAAGGCCACCATGCCCGTTTTTAAAATCTTGTAATAGAGCACCTCTGAATCTGCGCGCTCTGTCATGGCTTGAGAGATCGGACCGAAAATACCATAAGATAGCCAAACACCAAGGAAAGTACCAACAAGCGCACTACCGATCAGTTTACCGAGAACCTCGGGTGGTTCTGAGATAGAGGCCATAGTTTTAATAACACCAAGAACCGCAGCAACAATACCAAGAGCAGGAATACCTTCTGCCATGTGATGAACGGCATGACCCGGGTGATGCTCGTGATGCGAAATTTGTTCGATTTCCTTGTCCATTAACGCACCGATTTGATTCGGATCTTCATTTCCGAGCGAGATGATACGCAAATAGTCACACACGAAATCAAGTGCATGGTGATTGCTGTGGAATTTGGGGAACTGTGAGAAAAGCTCACTTTCATGTGAGTTTTCTACATGCTGTTCCAAGGCTAAAAATCCCTTGGATCGCGCGAGTTTAAATGTAATGAACATCATGCTGAGAAGTTCAATATAATCTTCTTTTTTATATGCTGTTGGTTTTATAAGGGCACCGAAATATTTAATCGTGCTTTTTACGGTGTCCATCGTGTTGGCAATGAGAAATGCGGATATAGCACAGCCCATAATAATGACTGTTTCAGCGGGCGTGGCAGGAAGGATAACACCATTGAGTAGGTGCATGGCCTTTTCGACACCCGCGGCCATCATCAAGCCACCGAATGTACACACAAAAACGAGAAGAATACCAAGGAGCTTCATAAGTCCGGATTTATCCTTTTAAACATTTACACATTCATTCAAGCCATTTGAAATTTTGGACGAACAAACAACACGGTACGCAGGTAAAAAGTAATACTCAGGACTATGGAGCGTGAAAAACACTCCCTTTCAATAAGATATATGTATGATTGTGCGGCTTTTCCCTCAGAAAATCAAGAAACACAGACGATTTTTTATAATGTTTTACGCGTTTATTTTTGAATGAGTGCCGCAACATCACGTGCAGCATACGTTAATATGCCATCACATCCGGCGCGCTTGAATGAAAGCATGGTTTCCAAAATGGTTGTGTCATAATCAAGCCATCCATTGTCACACGCCGCGCGCAGCATCGCGTATTCACCGCTTACATGATATGCGAAAGTAGGGACTTTAAATTCGTTTTTCACGCGAGAGATGATGTCTAAATACGGCAGTCCGGGTTTTACCATCACCATGTCTGCGCCTTCTTGAAGGTCTAGCGCGACTTCGTGTATGGCCTCATCGCTGTTGGCGGGGTTCATTTGATATGTTTTTTTATCGCCATTTAGGCAGCCGGAAGATTGCACGGCATCACGAAACGGCCCGTAAAACCCTGACGCGTATTTGGCGGCATAAGCCATAATCATCGTATTTTGGAGATTATTCTGATCCATGTGTGCACGTATGGCGGCCACGCGCCCATCCATCATATCGGATGGTGCAATAATATCCGCACCTGCTTGTGCCTGTACTAGTGCCTGCTTGATAAGAATTTCGACAGTTTCATCGTTTAGGATGACATCATCTTTTAGCAAACCATCATGGCCGTGACTTGTGTATGGGTCTAGGGCAACGTCTGTAATAATACCGACTTCCGGCACGTCTTTTTTTAATGCACGTATGGCGCGGCAAATTAAATTATCAGGATTATATGATTCTGCGCCGTCATCTGTCTTTTTATCCGGTGATGTAATCGGGAACAATGCAACCGCAGGAATACCCAAATCACGGGCTTTTTTGACTTCTTCGGTTAATAAATCAATGGAATATCGTGTAACATTCGGCATAGAATCTATCGATTCTTGCTTTTTCTCGCCTTCAATCACAAAAACGGGCCATATCAGGTCATGCACAGAAATATTGTTTTCCTGTACTAAACTTCTGATCCACGGCGCAGAGCGGGCTCTACGCATTCTTTTTTCTGGGTAGGATGTATTAATC
>CAXHFH010000012.1:0-34020 GCA_964015995.1 uncultured Alphaproteobacteria bacterium | reverse complement strand
ATTAGCGGGTATGCTTGCCGTCGTTGCATTTTCTGCTTCACCAGCTTTCGCAGGTAGTCATAGCAACGGTTGTAGCGCATCTGGATGCAATAAAAAGACAGAAAAAAGCAGTTGCAGCGGTAAAAGTGGCTGTAAAGGCAAAACATCATGTAAAGGCAAGCATTCTTGCAAAGGTGCAAACTCTTGTAAGGATAAGAATTCCTGCAAAGATAAAAGTTCTTGTAAGGATAAGACTTGTAAAGGTAAGACCGATCACAGTGATAACGGCAATTACAACGATTAAGATCGTATAATGGAAAAACAACACTTTCCAAAATTGGGATATGGGTTGGGATTTCGTCCAACCCATTTCTCTTACATAAAAGAAAACCAACCCGATGTGGATTGGTTTGAAATCATCACGGAAAATTATATGGATACGGGCGGCAAACCGCGCCGTGTTCTGGACGAATTAAAGGAACGCTACCCGATTGTAATGCACGGGGTTTCGCTTTCAATCGGTACGGTTGATCCGCTCAATTCTGAATATCTGGATAAGCTTAAAAAGCTGGAGCAGCACGTAAAGCCCAAATGGATATCTGATCATCTCTGCTGGACGGGCATTGCGCACAAAAACACGCATGATTTGCTGCCTGTGCCTTACACGGAAGAAGCTCTCAAGCACATCATTGAACGCATCAAACAGGTGCAGGATTATCTGGGGCGCAGGATCGTGCTTGAAAATCCGTCTACCTATCTGGAATTCACGGCATCGAGTATGAGCGAGTGGGAATTTATCGCCCGCATGGTGGAGGGCTCCGGCTGTGGCTTGTTGCTTGATGTGAATAATATCTATGTCAGTTGCTATAACCACCGCTGGGATCCGAAAACATATATTGATGCCATGCCACTGGATGATGTTGCGCAAATTCATCTGGCGGGACATTCGAATATGGGCACGCATATTATTGATACGCATGACGATCATGTGATTGATGAGGTCTGGACGCTGTACGCGTATGCGATTAACAAGGCCGGTCCGATCAGCACGATGGTGGAATGGGATGATAACATTCCCGAATTCCCCGTGATGATGGAGGAATTAGGCAAGGCGCGTCACTGGGCGACACAATCCCAAGGGCCAACCGGAATGCCGCATTTTAAATCGTTCCGTGATAATATGCGCCCGCCCGAAAAGCCATTAGCGTATAAGGAAGAGCTTGCCGATATGCAAAACGCTATTTTGGAGGCAGACGGAGATATCATGAACCCCGAAGAGCGCATCATCCCGAAACCTGACTTTGCGCCATCCGAACAGATACAAAGCTACATCAACGGTTATCGTTTTCGTTTGTTCGATATTGTCTATGAGGATTACCCCGCGCTACGTCAGGCAATGGGGAAGGATAAGTTTAATGATATGCTCGATGCGTATATCGAAGAAACCCCGTCCGAGCATTTCAATGTGGCGCGCTATATCGATCGTTTTCCGGAATATGTGCGAGAGAATGAAGCACCATTTTTCTATGAGTTATCGGTTCTGGAGACTGTCCTATCGCGCGTTTTTGATGCGGAAGAAACGGAAGTGCTCGCGCAAGATGATTTAGGTGGCATTACCCCAGAGAGCTTTATGGATTTGAGTTTAAACCCGCGCGCCGCGCTCAAGCTTCTCGCTTTTTCCTATCCGGTGAATGACTATTACAACGCGCATCTAAACGATAAAAACCCCGAAGTTCCGGAAAAAACACCAAGCTTTGTGGTGGTGTATCGTCACAACGATGAGATCTGGCGGTTAGACCTGGAGGAACGCGAATATATGGTGCTGTCCTCGCTCTTTAACGGCCTGCCCGTGGGGGAGGCGCTCAGCGCCGCGATCCCTGAGGAGGATGAAGAAGTCATGTCCGCCATCGGTCCGTGGTTCTCTAAATGGATGAGTAATGGCCTGCTCGCGAAGGTGGCTTAATATTTGCGGTTGTTGTTCCTTCAGTGTTATTGTCTTTTCGAAAAATTAACGGAGATTATAAATGGGTATTGAAAACACGATTATTGGAAAGCTTTTTACAAAGGCGCATGACTATATTAGGTCAGGACAAGATAAAGGGATGGTTGAGGCATCAAAAGAAACTGCGATGGATCATTTCTTTTGGACAGAAGAGGATGTTGAGGTGGCGCAAGAGGTTTTATCAGAAGCTTATGCAATTTCTGCGCGCCAGCAAATAGAGAACGGAGAAACACCATCTATAGGGCAGCGCATAACAGGACCTGAATTTAAAAATATATTAAATGAAAATGAAGGGCTAGTGCAGCGTTTGCATGAGCGTGACATGCACGTTGATGATGTATTGTCTTATAATAGCTTACAGCCGGTACAAGTGCGCACCATGCTGCAATCGAGTCTGCCTGAGTTTTCTTCACCGGAGCAAGATGGGAATTATTTGGTTAATGGTTAGGCCGTAAGTACGGCCTATAGGAGGTAGTGTCGCAAACTCCTCCGCATTTTTCAATCTATGCTAGACTGCGCCGTTTTTTAAGTTCATCAAGGTTTGTCAGTACAATAGTTCTTTCTGAGTCCATTATTGGCGCTAAATAGATTGTATTTTTTAACAATGAGGTTAATTCAACGTCTATCTCTTCCAATACTTTTTGTGTATGTTCCGATCCCTTTTGTGTGGAGATAGCGATTAGGTTATATTCGTTCTTGTAAATAAACTTAACAAGCTCTTGGTGGTCGACTGAAATACCAAGCGTGTATGTCTGTTTGGATACCTCTTGATCGTTAGCACGTGATACTACGAGGTAATTTTTCAAAAATTCTTCTGCATTTGCACAGTTCTTAGATTCGGTGACAAAAAGTATTTTTAGGTACGGTGTGTAATCGTGTAAAAAACCAATGTTCTCTATGATATTACTTTTTATTGTATCCATGTATTTGATAGCTCCCATCTAGAATCTGGCTTGTTGCGGGCTGCTTTGAGCTCAGGTAAACTTTGTGACAGCACCAGTTAAAATGCCAGTTAACAATTAATAAAAAAAGGTTGAAAAAATGGCTCCAAGTGACTTAGAGGATAATGATGAAGTATATGAATACTATAATTTACGTGGTGTACCAGCACGTCTTGTGTTTAATGGTGATGGTGATGTTATAGGCTCTGATACATTTAATGTTGAAACAGAAGAATTACAAATTTCGGGAGATATGGCACAACTTCTCTCCGATCCGCACAGTGAACACATTACTGAAGATGAATTTTCTGATCTATGCAAAGCATTAATAAACAAAAAAAATAACGCCGTCTGAGCCTGAAGGACAATAGTGCCAGGCCGAGTAGGGGGGGGTAACACACCGGCGCAGCAATTCTATGCTCTGGCGGCTTATAATTCTGGATAATTGTAGGCTTATTCAATCTCGGCTAAACTTTGCGACACTACCCTTTCGAGAGGGGGAGGTGTAGCAAGACGCCCCCTTATTGCTCGGCATGTAAATTGGCTACGGCAGATATGAAAATCTGTACGTCATCACTCATTCGGCGAATACCGATGCGATCTAAGCCGTAAAGGATATTCCATTCCGAGCGCTTGAACGTACCGTAGGCAGAAAAAGAAACGGTATTCGCATCAACGCTTTTTGCGTAACGGTCTGTCATCTTGTTTTCAAATGTAATTTCAAGTTCAATGGGATGCGTTTCACCAACAAGTGTTAAGTCTGCAATCATGATCCCTGTATTTCTGCTGGTTCTTTTGATGTTTGTGCTTTTTAACTTTATTGCAGGGAAGTTAATGGTCTTTAAAATCTGATCACCTTCTATAATGTCTTTTAAAAGCTCATCTTTATGAAACTCATGGTCGAGGGACAAGCTGGATGCATCCAAAGAGACGTCTACCCAAGAGTTTTCAGGCTCCCATTCGTCAAAATATATTTGGCCGGAGAATTTTGTGAACGCGCCTTTGATGATATCGGCTGTGCACATTTTGGTTACAAAACGGGCAAAGCTTTTTTTGTTATCAATGTCATAAAGCCTAGGTTGCAAAGGATCTGCCATTGCAGAGGTCGATATCGTAACAAAAGATATGATGAGTAATAATCGTGTAAACATAGAGGGCTTTTTATCATAGGCCTTTTTTGTTTTCAAATGGTTTTGTGTATGCCGAAGGCTCGTTTGTTGCGTTTGAAAAGTATCAAATTTTGCAATGGTATCGGCGGACTAGCCCTTCATCTCTTCCAATTCTAACCATCGGAGTTCGGCATTCTCCAGTTTGTCCTTGGCTTCGGGCAGGCGGGTGGAAGCCGTCATAAACGCATCGGCGTCTTTGGTATAGAAATCAGGGTCAGCGAGGAGCGTTTCCAACTCTGTGATTTCCTTTTCCAATTTTTTGATGGTCTTGGGTAGAAGCTCTAATTCACGTTTATGTTTATAACTAAATTCAGCAGGTTCTTTTGCAGGAGCGTCTTTCGTAGTTTTTGGTGTGTTTTTCTTCGCTGATTTTTCTGGCGCTTTAGGTGTTTTCTTTGCGCTTTGCGCCTTTTTAAATGCCATATAATCACTATAGCCGCCGATAATGCCCTCAACCACGCCTTCCCCTTCAAAAACGAGCGTTTTGGTGACAACTTGATCAAGGAAATCACGGTCATGCGATACCACAAACAATGTGCCGTCATATTGCTTCAAAACATCAGTGAGCATATCGAGCGTGTCCATATCCAAATCATTGGTTGGTTCATCAAGAATGAGCATCGAGCCGGGGTCAGCCAATATTTTCGCGAGCATCAGGCGGTTTTTTTGCCCCCCTGATAATGTATGCACACCGCGCCACGCATCCTCTGGATCGAACAGGAAGTCCTTCAAATACCCGCAGACATGGCGCGATTTGCCGCGCACATCAAGGTAGTCCGATCCCTCATCACACAGATTATCTTTTAGTGATTTTTCAATCTGCAGCATGGAGCGTTTTTGATCGAAATAGCTGAAGGTTAAGTTCTTCGCCATTTTGATTTTACCTGAATCGGGATTTTCTTCACCCGTCAGCATCCGCAAAAATGTGGTTTTTCCTGCGCCGTTCTTACCCAGTATGCCGATGCGGTCTTTGCGTTTGATGCGCATATTGAATTTATCAAGGATGAGCAAATCATCATACGCCTTGCCGACATTGAAAAACTCGGCGACATTTTTTGATGACTCTTCAGCCGTGATTGGCGGTAAATCGATGGTTGATGTCACACGGCGATAGGCTTTTTGATCTTTTTCCAGTTCGTTACGGGCTTGGAAAGCTTCGGCTTGGCGGCGTACATTGCGTTTTACGCGTGCTTTTACGCCTTTATTGGCCCATGCGATTTCTTGCTCGACTTTTTTGGCACGGTTATGCAAGGCGCGGCCTTCCTGTGCGAGCATCTCGCTTGACCATTCTTCGAAATGCGCGAACCCTTTGGGTGCGACTTTAAGTTCTCCGCGATCAAGCCAGAACACACGGTCAGTCGTGTTAGCCAAGAATCTACGATCGTGGGAGACAATCAAAACAGCGCCGCGATAACCTGCTATATAATTTTCCAGCCATTCTATAAGCTCTAAATCCATGTGGTTTGTTGGCTCATCAAGAAGCAGAATATCGGGCTCTTCAACGAGTGCTCTCGCCAGAGCGGCGCGGCGGAGTTGTCCGCCCGATAGATTTTCAAGGGTATCATCAACATTCAGGAGCAGGGGGGCAATAACCATTTCGATGCGGTAATCTATATCCCAGTCTTCCAAATCATCACTTAAGCCTTCAAAGACGAATTCGCGCACTGTCTTCCCGGGCGTTGGATCGACTTGTTGCTGCATGTAGCCTGTGCTAACCCCCGCAAGTAAAAAGTGCTTACCGTCATCAATTTCACGATCGCCTGTGATGATGTTCATGAGCGTAGTTTTACCTGCGCCGTTTTTCCCGACAAGTGCGATTTTACGCCCTGCGTGGATGTGAAACGTCAAGCCGTCGAAAAACGGTTTTCCGGCGATTAGGACGCTTGCTTCTTCTACACTTAAAATAAGATCACTCATAGGAGCGTCTTGTATCAGAGAAGGGCGCAAAGATAAATGATTTATCCTACGCCCGGCGCGTCGTGGTCGGATTTAAGGTTTTGAGAAACATCTGAAAGTGTTGCAAACGCAGATTCTATGGATGTACGCTCCATTTCATCATAGAGCTTAAATTCACTCCAGACAGGGCGACCAAGTGCCTCTTCAAACTCTTCTTGTGATGATTGTTTGAATTCGTCCTGATGCCCTTTTTCAGACGCATTAGAGGCAAAAATACCAGCTGCACTTACGGGGAGGAAGTCTTCATATGTAATGGGCGTATATGCCAATTGACCGCCTTCAACAAGGCCATATAAATCGTTACTGACAAGGCCTTCTTCCATGCCTTTTTCTGTGACGTAATATTGGAAAAACGCGAGCCCTTCTTCGTGCATGCCCTCTGGCGTATTCGGAAATTTCTCCATGAATTTTTCTTCCAGAACGGCCATATATTCGGCTGCGTTTGATCCGTCCGGTGCAGGCGTTATCTCTGCGCGTACTTCTGTAAGAATTTCATCGTAAAGCTTACGGCCTTTTTCTGTTAATGCCGCGCCGCGCTGTTCTATTTCACCAAAGCGCGCCGTGTGAAGACCTTCTTCTCCATCAAACTTGACGGTTTCGGTGAGGGCTTTGAATGACGTTTGGCGCAGTAAGATCGCGTGTGAGGGGGGCGGGCCTTCAACGACGTTTTTGGGATCCATGCCACGATTAGGCATATCGGCATGAATGGTATCAATTTCAAGCGTGCGCGGTGTTAAGTGATTAATGTGTGGTCCTTTAAAGCATACAATATCTGCCGCACGCGGGTCTTCCGCCTTTAATGCTTCGTAGAAATCCTTATCAACGGCGGCGTCTTGGTGCCACTTGAATGTGTAGGTTGCCTCGGTGATGAATTCTTCTGTTTCGCTCTCCGTCAGTCCGCCTTGCTCTTCTGCTTTATCGACAAGTTCACGAAGGCGCGGTGTGAAAATATCACGCGCGGCTAAAATATCTTCTGACTTTTGACGTAAATCTTCATCTTTGATCAACTCTGTACGCAACAAAGATGTGAATACGCGGAAAGGCGATTTTGACAAGCTTTCTTGATCAGTTGCTCGGAACGCGGTTGAGTGCACCGGCACGTTGGCTTGTGTTAGGTCGTAATATGCGACAGGCTCCATGCCCATTACATTAAAAACACGAGACATCATTTTCAATTCATCGGCCGTACCTAAGCGAATCGCACCGTGGCGTTCTTCCGAAATACGCTCAAGGTTATCGGTCTCTTCTAATGTTGCTTTAAGCTCGGGATCAGCTTGCAATACATTGTCATTCGTTTCTGCAACAAGATCGAGAAGCGTTCCGTAGGCTGGCACTTCTTCACGGTACATCTTAGACATGGCTTGTGAAAAGCGTGCGCGAATGTCGTCTGAGGAAACAAAGTCCTGAGTATCTGGCATTTTTCAAACCTTTTTGTTTTTCTTGTTATAAACTCATAATACACTATTTTTAAATTTGTGTGCACCATATTTAGATTCACGGTGACAATCAAGATTTTTAAAAAGACAAGGAAACCCATGACTTTAGACGACATCCTGAACAATATTGGCCTAGATAAAAAAGATTTAGAGGGCGGTGATTTAAATGTCTACAGCCCCGTTGATGGTGCAAAAATAGCATCGGTCAAAATGGACATATCTGAGGACGTAAGCCAGAAAGTTTCTCAATCTGTTACGGCGTTTAAAGAATGGCGGCAAGTGCCAGCGCCACGGCGCGGTGAGTTGGTGCGTATATATGGTGAAATTCTGCGTGAGAATAAAGAGGCTCTGGGTACGCTCGTGACAATGGAGTGTGGCAAAATATACCAAGAAGGTCTCGGTGAAGTGCAGGAGATGATTGATATCTGTGACTTCGCAGTGGGATTAAGCCGCCAACTTTATGGTTTGACTATTGCCTCTGAAAGACCGCAGCATAAGATGCGCGAAATCTGGCAACCATTAGGGCCTGTTGGGATTATCAGCGCGTTTAACTTTCCAGTGGCCGTATGGGCATGGAACGCAACGCTCGCCCTTGTCTGCGGAGATAGTGTGATCTGGAAGCCATCGGAAAAAACACCGGTCACGGCTCTGGCTTGTCAGAAGCTATTTGAGCAAGCGTGCGAGCGTTTTGGTGATGCACCGGAAGGTTTGTCACAAGTCATTATCGGGGAGCGCGATATTGGTGAAGCTTTGGTGGATGATAAACGCGTGCCCCTTATTAGTGCGACAGGCAGTACGGCAATGGGGCGCGCTGTTGGCCCGCGTGTGGCACAGCGTTTCGGTAAAACAATTCTGGAGCTTGGTGGGAATAATGCGATTATCGTCGCGCCGAGCGCTGATCTTGATTTGGCGTTTCAGGGAATTGTGTTTGGCTCTGTCGGAACATGCGGCCAACGATGCACCACAACGCGCCGATTATTCGTGCATTCGGATATTTATGATGGTCTCATCGCGCGCCTGAAAAAAGCCTATGGCGGTTTGTCTATCGGTGATCCGCTGGATGATAAAACGCTTGTTGGCCCATTGATTGATGAGCAATCCTATCTGGCGATGGAAGATGCGCTGAATAAGGTGCAAATGGATGGCGGTGCGGTCACAGGTGGTGGTCGCGTACTCGCGGATGAGTATCCGAATGGTTTTTATGTTAATCCGGCCATTGTTGAAATGCCCGATGGTGGCAACGTCGCCGAAGAAACTTTTGCGCCGATCCTTTATATTTTTAAATATACGGATATTGAAGATGCGATAGCGCGCCAGAACGCCGTACCACAGGGGCTGTCATCGTCTATCTTCACACGTGACGTGCAAGAGGCTGAATTGTTTACGTCCGAAACAGGCAGTGATTGCGGTATTGCTAATGTGAATATCGGCACATCAGGCGCGGAAATCGGCGGTGCGTTCGGCGGAGAAAAGGAAACGGGCGGCGGACGCGAAAGCGGCTCCGACAGTTGGAAAGCTTATATGCGGCGCATGACATCCACCGTGAATTATTCATCGGAATTGCCGCTCGCGCAGGGTATCACATTTGATACAGGAGAATAAAAAGTGAGAAAATTTGCAACATTATTAATAGGTGTGGCCATGGTCGCCATTTTGGCGAAAGTCATGATTGCGCAGAACGAAGCACAAACTGCGGCCGAGAATACGCAAAATACAAATACTGTCGTAGCTGCTATAGATGAAGTCGATGACGGAACGACTGACCCGGAACATGCACCGCCGATTGAGACAGAGCATGAAAGTACGGTTAAGGTTGGCGATAAAGCACCGGACTTTACGCTTCCGAATGCAAATAGTGAAGAACGTACACTCAGTGATATTCTGAAACGTGGGCCGGTTGTTCTGACATTTTACCGCGGGGGCTGGTGTCCATATTGCAATGATCAGCTCTACGCTTATCAGCAAATTTTACCGGAATTCGCCGATTTGGGCGCGGAGCTTGTCGCGATCTCCCCTGAAAAGCCTGAAAGCGCACAGGATACTGTCCTTAAAAACGAAGTGGAGTTTGAAATCCTCAGTGATGTCGGCAATGTCGTGACGCGCCGGTATGATTTACTCTGGGAAGTGCCTGAGGATAAGCGCGAGGGGTTTTCTGATTGGCTCAAGGGGGAGACAGGAAAAACGCTCTCCGAGTTTAACGGGATTGAGGAATATGAGCTTCCTATTCCCGCGACATTTGTCATCGCACAGGACGGCACAGTGGTGTACGTGTTTAAGGATGAGGACTATAAAAAACGCGCTAAGATCGAAGATATCTTAGAGGCACTGGAGAATTTGGAGGGGCGTATGCCAGAGTAAATCAATGGTATTAAAAAAAAATTACAAGCTTTCTTCTAGATATCGCAGATGAGCTATCAAATCTATTTCCTTGGAAGAATCAAGATACACCATTTTGGAATGCATATAGAAAAGCCAACTTATTATTGTGCGTAGGTGTTATAATAATTCTGTTGGCCGTGTCAGCATATGAGGGGCTAGTTCTACTGGTTAGTTTGTTATAAAAATCAAGCTATTGATGTCATTTAAACTTTTAGCACACCAAGCCATTCTTTCTGCGCGTTCGTGAGGGCTTCATCCTTGGTCATGACAGCGCCTTGCAGAGCTGTGCGGATTTTTTCCGGTGTTTCGGAGATTCCGTTTTCAAGGAGCTTTAAAACGATCTGTTTAATCTTGCCGATATTCTCATAATACACCGCGAACACGGCCTCTACGCTCACATGTTCATCAGGGTCTTCACGCCAGCAATCATAATCTGTGGCAATGGCGAGCGTCACATAGCCCATTTGTGCCTCGCGTGCCAAGAACGCTTCGGGGACGTTGGTCATGCCAACCACATCGGCCTTCACGGCATCACGTAGGAAAAAGCTTTCGGCCTTTGTGCCCAATCTTGGCCCCTCGACGCAGGCATAGGTTTTATCCGAATGGAGCGTTATGCCGATATCATTCGCGGCCTTCAAAACATCTTGCGCAAGAGCAGGGCATGTTGGCGCTGCGGTTGAGATATGCGCGGTTACGCCTTCACCGAAGAAAGAGTTTTTACGAAAGCCGCGCGTATGATCAAAATATTGTGACGCGAGTGCCATATCACCTGGGGCGATTTCTTCCTGCAAAGAGCCTGACGCGGATATGCTCAAAACCGTTGTTGCGCCAAGCTTTTTAAGCGCGTAGATATTCGCACGGAAATTCACCTCGGAGGGTAGGAATTCATGATTACGGCCATGACGGGGCAGGAACAAAACTTTTGATCCGAACGCTTCACCCTCAACGATGGGGGCAGATGGCTTGCCGAAGGGCGTATCTATATCGTGCTCAGCCAAGATTTCAAGTTCATCCAAAGCGTACAGGCCGGAGCCTCCGATAATTGCGAGCATATATCTGTTCCTTTAAGTCTTTTGTTCGTAAATCTGTGTGACATGAGACAATGCTTCGCCGTAAGTGTCAAAGATTTTTTCACTCTTCAACTTGGCCAGAATGCCGTGATGTTTCAGGGCATCATATATTGGCGTCGATGTGCCACTGAGAATGATGGTTTTGTTATGGCTGTGGATGATGTCGATCATATCGGCGAAGGCGACCATAATGGAAATATCCATTAAATTGACGCGAGTGATATCAATAATCACGTAATTTGCGTTGTTTGACCCTTCATATTCGTGAAAATTGCTCATCAGGTCAGAGGCGCTGCCGAAACTGAGGCTGCCTGAAAATTTCAGGAACATGACATTGTTATCGCTAAGCTCAAGCAGTTTTTGCTCTTCTGCGTTGATCACCGTGTTTGTGTGGTCTTGCAGATCGCCGGCCAAAAACGTCACATCACTGAGCTGTTCCTGCGCGAGTTTTTTGGCACTAATGAGGCATTCCATCACAATGCCGATTGCAACGGCAATAATCAGGTCAACGAAAACTGTCATGATAAGTACGGTCAGCATAACAATAGCAGCTTGCCTGTCGACATCCTTATGACCGGCTTTCCATAGGCGTTTAAGAAACGGCCAATCGATAATATCCCAGCCAACCTTTAATAAGATCCCGGCGAGAACTGCACGCGGAATATCCTCCATCAGGAACCCTAGGCCAAGAACACACGCCAATAGAATAATGGAGTGTATTATGCCGGATAACGCGGTGCGGCCACCTGACTTGATGTTCACCACGGTACGTACGGTTGCACCCGCACCGGGCAGTGCGCCGAGTAATCCGGCCACCATGTTACCGATGCCTTGTCCGATTAGCTCTTTATTTGGACGATGGCGGGTTTTGGTAAAGTTATCTGCAACCAAAGAGGTCAGTAAACTGTCAACTGTGCCGAGCATCGCTAAGGTCAGTGCGCTTGATAGAATGGAGGGCAAGTCATGAAGGGATGGAAATGCAAAGGACGGTGTTGGCAGGCCTTTGGGTACTTCACCAAGAACCGGAGCGCCGGAAAGAATATATAACCCTGTAACTGTTCCGACAATTAAGGCAATGAGTGGGGGCGGGACTTTTCTGCTAATGGATTGCGGTGTAAACACAACAATAGAGACCGTAAGAAGGCCAATGATGAGTGCGGGAATAACAGCTGTTAGAAACATCTCTGGTGTATGCGCGAGTGTGGGCAGAATGCCGCCAGGGGACGCGTGGCCTGTAAAGGCGCTGAATTGCATTATCATAATGATAATACCGACTCCGCTCATGAACCCGCTAATTACCGTATAGGGGACATAAGATACATATTGTCCTATTTTTAAAATTCCAAAGAGAATTTGGAGCACTCCAGCCAAGACAACGATGGTGAATGTGATGGCTGGATCATGCTGATATTGCATGATGATGGCGGTCATCACAACCGTCATGGGACCTGTCGGGCCTGAAACCTGAGACGGGGTGCCACCAAAAAGCGCAGCAAAAAAACCAAGCGCGATCGCGCCATATAGTCCGGCAATTGGCCCTGCACCAGAGGCCACACCAAATGCCAAGGCAAGGGGCAGGGCGACAACGGCACTTGTTATGCCGCCCATGATATCGCCACGGATGTTTGATGTCAGATTGTTTGGTAGCACTATATTTTTTTCTTTTTAATAAACAGGCATAAGTTTTTCTTACGCCTGTTATTTATAAAAAGAAAGGGGAAATATAATGCGTGATGCTATAAACGCAGTGCGTCTTCACCTGCATCATCAAGATCTTTTGACGACTTACTTGGAAGCGCGTTTGTAACCGCTCGGACAGGCTGTGCGTCGATAATCAGTTCGGTAACATCAATGCCGAATTCTTCGCCTAATAGATCGTCAGCAGAGCGCATTTCTGCATTGTTGCCATAAGCTCTGTTATAAGCTGTTCTGGCAGACAATAATTTATGTCTGGCTTCGTCGATGATTTCCTGACCTTCTGTGGTGTGCGGGTCGAATGTACCTTGTTCACCAACACCAGGAACATATATTTTACCGTCCAATGCGTTTGTAAACTTTGTTGCCGCTTCGGTAAGATCTGGTGCTGAGAAAATTGCACCATGAAACTTGTTTAACATTGTCGTGATTCCGGTTGAAATACCCGACCCAATTTCTTTCAAACCCATTTTTACTCTCCGTTATTTAAGATTTTTTCGAATTATAATAGAATCCACTAATATAATGCAATAAATTTAACAAAAACCGTTATTCTTCGTTAAATTTGAAATAGTTATGATTTTTTGATTTTACTGGAGGTTAACCCAATGACGCGTCATTATCCTGATTAGGTTTTTCTTCGCTTCCGTCGCTGCCGATCCACTTATAGATTTTGTCCCATGCAGCAACCGCTTGTTCACGCGCTTCTGTTGCTTTTAAAACACGCTCTTCTGCTTGCGCTATTATGGCCAGACCTTCTTCTGATGTGGGGTCAAATCGACCCTGTTCACCACCGGCTGCCATGTTGTAATCAATACCTTGCTGTGCTTTTTTTAGCCTCTCTTCTGCCTGAGAGAGGTTTCCAGCAGAAAGAAACATATTATACCCAAGCTCACAGCCATCACCAGCTTTTTCAAAAACTGTACCAACTGCAGAACTAATTTTCTTTCCCAAATCCATTACTATCACCCTTTAAATTTTTGAATTGATAGTATTATAGATAGTCTGATTGAGTTTGTAAAACTTTCTTATGCAAAAAGAGTGCGTTCACTATAGTCACCAAAGCTTTCACCATCTTCGCGGTCATTGGCATATTTGCCGAACAAATCATCCAGAGTTTTCAATATTTCTTCTTCATCCGCTTCTTCGATGTAAACTTTGTTCAAACGCTCGCCCTCATAATCACCAGCAAGACGGAGCACATATTTTCCTGCAGCCTTTCCGACAAGCCCGATTTCAGCGACATAGGAGCGGCCACAGCCATTCGGACACCCGGTAATGCGGGTGGTGATGGGGCGATCAAGAATTTTGTGTTTTTTCTGTAGATCTTCAATTTTGGTTACGAATTCCGGAAGGTATCTTTGCCCCTCTGCCAATGCCAATGGGCAAGTCGGCAGAGCAACGCAAGCCATCGCTTCGCGGCGAGTTGCGTTCATGGCATCGATTGTGATGCCATTTCGGGCCAGAATTTCTTCTAATCGGGCCTTATTTTTTTCATCAACATAAGTGAACATGATGTTTTGATTAGCAGTAAAGCGGAAGCCGCAAATATCGGTCTCGGCCACTTCTTTCATCGCGGTTTTGATATCGTATCCGTGCTCATCAATGACACGACCACTTTCAACAAAGGCGGTGTAATACCATTTGCCGCTCGCGTCCTCGACCCAGCCAAACGGGTCGCCGCGATGGGTAAAGGCAGGCACTTTTTTGGCAGGTTCTAATTTATAGCCAAGACGCTTTTCAAGCTCGCCAACGAAGAAATCCAGACCAAGGCGATCAATCGTATATTTTAGGCGGGCGAGGTTGCGTGCTTCGCGGTTACCGTAGTCACGCTGCACCGCTACGATTTGCCAACACACATCCAATGTTTTGTCTTTTGGAATAAATCCAATTACATCACCGCGGCGCGGGTAGGTGTTTTCATTGCCGTGTGTTGCGCCAAGACCGCCACCGATGGAAACGTTAAAGCCTTCAAGCGTCTCACCTTCACCAACGGCGATCAGGCCGATATCATGCACGTACACATCAACATCATTATGCGGTGGTACGGCAATCGCGACTTTGAATTTACGCGGTAAGTAATGATCCTTATAGAGCGGATCTTCTTCGGTTGGCTTGTCTTCCGGCAATTTTTCACCATCGAGCCAGATTTCCCTGAATGCGCCTGTGCGGGGTTTTAAATGTTCGCTGATTTTATCGGCATATTCGTGTACTTCAGCGTGGAAAGGCGCTATTGCGGGGTTTGATCCTGTAATCACGTTACGGTTCACGTCACCGCAGGCGGCGATTGAATCAAGGCCAAGTTCGTCAAAATCTTTCATGGTGGGCTTCATGCGCGCCTTCACAACGCCGTGGAACTGCACTGTTTGGCGTGTGGTGATTTTCACAACGCCGCTGGCCTTAGTGTCACAGCTTTCCTGAAGGCCGAGCCATTGCTGCGCGTTCACATCACCGCCCGGAATACGCAAGCGGATCATAAACGAGTACGCCCATTCAAGCTTTTTGTCTTCACGCTCTGTTCGGCGGTCACGATCATCTTGGATGTAAGAGCCGTGAAACTTCACAAGCTGTTTACCATACTCGGTCACGTTACCTGTAATGCGGTCTTCGATTTGTTCATTCAAATCACCGCGCAGGCCGCGGCTTTTTGTTTTAAAACCTTCGACTTCGGATAGATTTTCCGGTTTGTTTATTTCATCAGCCATTAGTACACATCCTTCATATATCGATCATTTTCTTCTAAATCCGCAAGGACGTCTGCCGCGTCCTCCAGCGATAGAGACTTTTGTTCGGCGATAATATCAATCAAAGCCTGATCTACGTCTTTGCTCATTGGGTCTTTATTGCCGCATAAATAGATGCTGGCGCCACCATCGATCCACTCTATCACATCTTTGGCGTTTTGTTTCAGGCGGTCTTGAACATAGATTTTATGATCTTGATCGCGTGAGAATGCCAGATCAATTTTGTGCAAAACGTCTGTCGCTAAATGTTCCTGCCATTCTGCTTGATAAAGGAAATCACAATGCATGTGTTGATCTCCGAACAATAACCAGTTACGCCCCTCACTGCCGCGTTCTGATCGTTCGTAAACGAAGGAACGGAATGGTGCGATTCCTGTGCCGGGACCGATCATGATGATGTCCTTATCATCACTCGGCAGGTTGAAAATTTGATTTTGGTGAATGTAAAAATCAATCACATCCCCTTCCTTTAAATCGGCCAGATATTTTGAATAAATGCCGTATCCTGTGCTGCCGTCGTCATTGGCGTGTTTGGCCAGAGCCACGGTTAAATGCACTTCGCCTTCATGATAGGCGGGGGAGGAGGCAATGGAATAAAGGCGCGGTGCACCATCACCTTGATTTTGATCGTCAGGAACGATAATGCCAGCCGCATCGCCGCATGTATAAATGACGTCATCGTCATATTCGATTTCTATGTGATAGGTTTCTTTGTTTGAATCGATATCGTTCAGGTTGACGATTTCCTTGATCGTGCCTTTGATCGGTTCGAGCCTTGTGTATCCTTTGCCTGTACGCACGGCTTGTTCATTGGCAACAGTTACAGATACACTTTGCGCCGCTGTTTCTAAGCCAAATAAATCATCCATGTTTTTGACGGTTTGTTCGATCCAGCTTGGTGTGTGTGATGCGTAATCAACATCAAACAAGGCGTTTTCTTGAAAAGGTTTCCCGCCCATGCGTTGGAATTCTTTGTCCAGATCGGTTGCGAAGCCGCAGAAGATTTCATAACTGGAATCTCCAAGGCCAAGTACAGCGTAATTTAAGCCTTCCAATGATCCGTCTTTGGCGGCTTTTATGTCTTCATAAAAATTGATGGCTGTTTCCGGTGGGTCACCTTCACCATGAGTAGAGCAAAGGAATATTGAAAGTACATCAGGCTTGATGTCTTTGGCTTTCAGGCGGTTTACGGCACAATTTTTAACCTTGTAACCTGCTGCTTTGGCGGCCTTCATAACCTGAAGGGAAAGCCCTTTGGAATTGCCTGTTTCAGTGGCGTAATAAACCATCACGGCAGGTTTGTTCGCCGCCGGAGCTGCTGCGCTTGCGCCTTCAATGCTGCCGATTTGACCTTGCATAAAGCCTGCGAGCCAGATTTTCTGTTCATGAGAAGCAGAGCTCATGAGCTGTTCTAATAGTGTTTTTTGTTCTTTATTGAGCATAACTAACCTTTAACTCTCACCAATTTTCCATCAACCATGTGCAATCCACATTCTTGTGCGTCATCTTGTTCCCACCACCAACGGCCTGCGCGCATTGGCTCGCCTGCCTTGATTGCTCGCGTACATGGTGCGCAGCCGATAGAAGGAAACCCACGATCATGCAATTCGTTATAGGGAATATCATGCGCGCGAATATAATCTTTCAGCGTGTCTTCTTCAACATCAATCAGGGGGTAGAGCTTGATTATTCCACGGCCTTCATCCATTTCGGCAATGGGAAGCTCTTCTCGGTTTTCGGAATGGGCACGGCGTAGGCCGCTGATCCAGATGTCAACGCCTTGAAGGGCGCGGTTGAGCGGCTCTACCTTGCGCACGCCGCAGCAATTCTTGCGGTTTTCAACGCTGTCGAAAAACCCGTTAATGCCCTGATTGCGTACTAACTCTTGCGTTTTTTCTGCATCGGGGTAGTAAGTTTCGATGGTGATGTTTTTATACTTCTCGCGCGTTTCGTGTGCGACTTTGTGGGTTTCTTCAAACAGCCGGCCTGTATCAAGCGTGAAGATGTTCACAGGTGTGTCTTGATCTGCAATTAAGTGCGTGATGACCTGATCTTCATAACTCAGGCTGGTTGAAAATGCGATTGTCTTGTCTGCATGTCCGTTAAGCGCTTTGATGCGATCTTGCCAAGGCAGGGCGCTAAACTCTTCGATGATTTGATTAAGCAACTTTCTTCTCCTTTTTATCAAGGGGAGGGAAGTATGAGCCTTTATCTTGCGGTGCGTCTTTCCATTGATTCTGATCTGCCCATCGCGCGACATCACCGACAATCATAGTGCACGGGGATGCAAAGGTGGAAGAATCCCAATCCTGATCAAATGTACCGATGGTGGAGGGGTATTCGCGGTGGAAATCTGTGGTGCCCTGCTCTACGACAAGCAATGGTGTGTGTGGGGAGTAACCAAGCTCGATTAATTTTTCGCAGAGCAGAGCATAGTGAGGTGTGCTCATATAAAACACAAAAGTTTCATTTTTTGAATACTTAATTGACTGCCAAAAATCATCGTCTTGTAATGTTTTAGTGTAAAGCGTTATAAACCGCACAGATAGCGCTCCGCCGCGTTCAGTAAGGGGAATGCCTGCGTATGCAGCGCAGCCATTTGCAGCGGTAATACCCGGTACGATTTGATATGTTGCGCCAACACGTTTTGCGATTTCTATTTCTTCCGCACCATGCGCATAAACGCCCGGATCTCCACCTTTTAAACGGACAACAACATCACCGTTTTTCAGGTGCTCTTCGATCATGGCGTCGATTTGTTCTTGTGTTTTGTGATGCTGATGTCGTGTCTTGCCGACGAATATTTTTTCCGCATCTTTGCGGGCGTATTGCTCAATAATCAGCGGCGAAACGAGGCGATCATACAAAACAATATCAGCCTTGGATAATAATCTGATGGCCTTTACCGTCATAAGCTCAGGGTTACCCGGCCCTGCACCAACCAGATAAAGCGCGGCCTGTTTATGGTTGGGGTATGTCTCAATCAGATCATCAAATAATTGATCCGCCTTGTCGCGGTTGCCTTCAAAGAGCTCTTCGGCAATAGGGCCATGATAAATTTCTTCACCAATTAAACGGCGCGGCTGGATCGTAGAAAGCTGCTCTCTCAGTCTTTTCTTTTTATCACCCATAAATTTAATCAGATTGGTAAAATTAATCGGCACAACCTGCTCGATGGCATGTTTAACCATACGTGCAAGAACAGGGGATACGCCTGATGATGATATTGCGATTTGTAAGTTTCCACGGCGAACAAGGGCAGGGAAGATAAAATCACACAAAGGCGGGTTATCGACCACATTTACCAAAATACCGCGCTTATTACAGTCTTTTGCAATGGTTTCATTCACAGCGTCGTTATCTGTTGCAGCGACAACAATGGTTACGTTTTTTAAATACTTCTTGTGATATTTTTCAGCGGTCATCTCAAAGCTGTGCTTTTCACAAAGGAGTTCTACGGCGGTACTGATGTTTTCGGCCAAGATGTGTACTGTCGCGCCAACACTTGCCAAGGCTTCGGTTTTGGCCGCGGCAATCTCTCCGCCACCAACGACAAGAATGGTGCCGTGCTTTTCAGCATTTAAAAATAAAGGGGTGTAACCCATATCACTAAAACCTTTTTATTAAGGGCGGACTATAAATTAACAAATTTAACTTGTAAATACATTTTTTTTGTGTAATATGGGGAAATGCAAATTTTACCAAACAAATTATATTTGGCTATGAATGCGGCGATGTTCATCGCCTATAATGGCACAGAAGATATGCCTGTATCAGGTAGTGCGATTGTGGACTATTGTAATCTGAATAAGCGCGCTCTTGAGCCTGTATTACAGCGCCTTTCCGGTGAGGGCTTGATCGTTTCAGTGAAGGGCGCAAAGGGCGGATATTATATGTCTCACCCTGAAAACACGACCTTGCGTGAGGTTGTTGATGCTTTCGTAACAAGTGTTGTGCCTGAAAAACATGAATTTGCAGGGTATGATACGATTTTGAATGAGAAGCTGGAGACTTGTTATGAAAGTTGGCTTGATAGTCTTTCCGATATTAGTTTCAAGCGCCTCTGTCACAAAGCCAGAACAGCAGGTCAACTTGATCCGATAAACACGCCGGTATTGAATTTCGCGATTTAGTTTGATTATTTCTTTGCTTTTAAATCTTTAGATAGTAAATTCCCCGCATGAGTATATTTCGCTGTTTTTTTGCTGTTTTGGCGTGCGTCGCCTTATCGTCGTGTGTTGCCGATCGTCTGAAATTTTGGGGCTCAGCGCCCTCCAAAACATACGAAATTTCAGGGCTTGAGGATAAAGAAGATACCAAAGACTATATCCGTACGATTATAGATAAAGGTTTTGCTGAACCGTCGGAAGATGATGAAGATTTGGCCTATATACAAGAAGCAGTACGTCTTGATGTGCTTAAGGCGATGCGTGCTAAGGGCTATTACGAAGCAGATGTAAGCTATACTGAGGGGACGGAAGCGGGTAGCTTCGCCATTGAGCCGGGACCGTTGACCACCATTTCAGATGTATCCATTTTACCGAAACACTATGAGGAGGAATTCTCTGATGTGTCTGTTGCGAGCGGTGATGCGCTTGAGGCGACGAAAGTATTAATCGCGCAAGCTGAGCTTTTGAAAAAGCTACGAAAAGACAGCTGCGCTTATGATATTGATGTGGGGCACAGCGTTATTCTTGATCCCAATACAAATAGTGCGGAGATTATCTATCATATCGCAAAAGGCAGAGATGCCAGTTTGGGCGCGCTGAGCTTTACAGGTGCGGAAACTGTGGAGCAATCCTATATTGATAAGCTGATTACATGGGAAGAGGGTGCGTGTTTCAAACATGAAAAGCTCTCTGCTGTGCGCGATAAGCTGCTTGGTACAGGGTTATTTTCACGGGCGGACATGGTACTTCCGGAAGATGCCACGAAGGTAGATGTGATACCCGTTGAGTATGCATTGAAGGAGCGCGCACACCGTACAATCAGTGCGGGGTTGAGTTATTACACGGACGAAGGTATTGGCGCAGTGTTTGGATGGGAACACCGAAATTTCTTTGGCAGTGGTGAGAAACTGAAAGCCGAGCTAACGCTGTCTATGCTTGAGCAAGAGTTGGAAACCACCTTAACCAAGCCGTTTTTTTTGCGTAATGACCAAACTCTTTCTCTGCGTGCTTCCGCCGGGCGTGAAGATACTGATGCCTATGAGAGCCTATCCATTGGCACAGGTTTTGGTATTAAGCGTGACTTTAATGATCATTTATCCGGACGTGTTGGTGCAGATTTTGAATTAACGCAAATTGAAGAAGAGGGGGAGGAATCAAGAAATTTTGCTCTTTTAAGCCCTGTCGCAGGAATAACTTATGATAGCCGAGATGATGCCCTTGACCCGCATAAAGGGGCGTTGATAAAAATATCCGTAGAGCCGACTGTTGATGTGTTGGGTGAGAGTGATCCATTTGTGAAAAATAAACTCACCGCGCAAACATATTACGAAGCGCATGAGAAATTGGTGCTCGCATGTCGTTTGAACGTTGGCTCTATTGTTGGCTCTAATGCGGATAATTTGCCTGCATCAGAACGATTTTTTGCCGGTGGTGGCGGGTCGGTGCGTGGTTTTGGTTTTCAAGAAGTCGGTCCGTTTGAAGACGGTGATCCTGTAGGCGGACGCTCACTCGTGGAAGGCTCATTTGAACTTCGATTTAAGGTAACGGAGACTATGGGCGGTGTTGCTTTTGTGGATGCAGGGCAAGTGGCGGACAAGGTTACACCTGCGGTGGATGATTTATCCATTGGTGCGGGACTGGGTTTTCGTTATTATACCGACTTTGGGCCGCTGCGGTTTGATGTCGGTACGCCATTGCGCGGCGATGATAATACAGATGAAAACTTTCAGGTTTATATCAGTATCGGACAGGCCTTTTAGGATATTTATTGCATGGAAGCGCCTGCGAAAAAAACAATCATAAAGAAGGTGACGCGTGTATTCACGTGGAGCATTGCTGTGGTGATGGCGTTGTTTGTGTTTGTGCAAGTTGCCTTTTGGGGGGGGATTGTTTGGATCAATACGCAAAGTGGTCAAAACTTTCTGGAATCAGTTCTGGGGGCGCAACTTAAAGAAAGCGGTTATCGTGTTGAAATAGGTGGTTTCTCCTATGTTTTTCCAACGTTACTTGGTATTGGGAAGGTGACGCTTTATCAGGAGGATAATGAAATCATAGAGGCGCGCTCTGTGCATTTTGATGTTGATATTTTCCCTTTAAAGAAAAAGATATTAACGCTTGAGCTTAACATTGGTGCATTGACCGTCAGCCAATCGGAAAAGCCTGCTACTTATGGACCTGTACCAGAAGTTTCAAGCTCCGCTACGCCTATCGTTGTTGCGCCTTTTGATCTGCCGGAAATGCCTTTTGATAAATTCGTAATCAAGCAAATCGCGATTGATGATCTTGTGATAAAGGGAGATCAGGACATTATACTTTCTCCGAAACTTACGGGTGAGGTTGTTGTTAAGAATGATCGGTTAATTGATATTGATTTGATCTATGCGGAGCGTGTAAAAAAGGCCGCTGAGCATATGCCTCGCGCCGCGAATTTTAAGGCCGAATTCAATACAAAAACCGCAGCTGTGAAAATTCAAGAAATGAAGGTTGCCGCGCCTCTCTATGCTATTGAAGCACATGCAGATGCCGTGTTTAGGGCCGATGAATATATGAACGCGGCGGTATCTGTGAACCAGAAAAGTATAGCAAACCTTTCTCCACTTAAATTGACCATCAAGGCCAAAAATGTCGAAAATTTTTCGGCTGATATTGCTGTCACGGGTCAGTATTTCGAAAAGCCGGTATTCTTAAAAACGAATTTGAGTATGAGGGGGCAATCTGTCGTTTTAAAAACGCTGGATGCCAAAGCTCCAGATGTAAGCGCGACAGGAAATATCACTTACAATACGGCGGCATCTATTGCTACAGGAAAGCTATCAGGGCGTTTAACAAGCTTGGCAGCATATCAGTCTTTCATAGGCGTCGGGCATGATCTTGGGCTGACCGCGTTTGATATTGGTTTAAGTGGCGGTAAAAGTGGACAGCAGGTGAAAATCGATCTGGAGTCCACGGGGTATAAGCATAAAGAATATGGATTATCTCTTAAAAATATCAAGCTTGATGCAGGTTTGTCGGGGCAGACATTCATCGTTAATTCTTTGACTATGCGTGATAAAGAGCAGGGCACGTTAAAGGCCAAAGGGGTTTATAATTTGACGACGCAAAATGCTGATTTTTCTATCAATGCCAATAAATACCGCGCCCTGAAGGGTGAAATTGCAAATGGGATTATCAATGCGGATATCACAATCGCAGGTAATCCAGAGAAATACAAAATCGGTGGAACGATAGCACCTGAGAAAATTGATATCAAAATTCCGGAACAATTTTCGAGCGGTATCCCGCAGCTTAATGTTCAGGAGAAAGACAAGTCAGAGATTAACCCACCAGAGGCCTTTGGAAAGAACATAGCGTTAAATTTAATCATCGATGCGCCGCGTCAAATTTTTGTGCGCGGCTGGGGTTTGGATGCTGAATTCGGCGGTAAGCTAGAAGTTAAAGGCACAGCGAATGATCCGAAAGTCTATGGCGACTTTGAAGTTGTCCGCGGCAGGTATGCAGAGTTCGGTAAGAAGTTTAAATTGGCGCGCGCGAAGTTGAAATTTTCCGGCAGTATCCCACCCAGTCCTACGCTTGATATTCTCGCTGAAACCACCGCGGGTGACATTCTGGCAAAAGTCGGCATTGCAGGTAATGTTATGAAGCCGGAATTAGAATTTTCTTCCGAACCTGCCTTGCCACAAGATGAGGTGATGTCGCATATATTATTTGGTGAAGATTTAGAAGAAATATCACCTTTTCAGGCCGTACAACTTGCCCAAACCATGCAGCGTTTTACAGGTGTTGGGGGCGGAGGAAGTTCGTTTGATCCGGTAGGGGATTTGCGCGCGGCAACTGGTCTGGATGACTTGAGTGTCGAAACGGACGCCGCTGGCGGTGCAACTGTAGGCGCCGGAAAATACCTAACAGAAAAGGTGTATCTGGAATTTGAAACGGGATCGGAAGAGGGCAGCAGCAATGCCAACATTGAAGTTGAATTGACGCCTAATATCACATTGGAAAGTGAGATTGGTCAAGATGCAAGCGCGGGCGCTGGTGTGTTTTGGAAATGGGATTATTGATCCCTTAAAAGTGATAGAGGATTAATCTATATGAGTATTCAAAGCGTGAACCCGGCCACCGGGGAGATCATTAAGACATATCAACGGCACAATGATGCAGATATTGAGGCTGCCTTAGAAAAGGGGCATGCCGCTTTTCAGGTGCACAGAAAGACTGATATGCAAGACCGTCAGAAAAAGATGCGCGATGTTGCGGATTACCTTGAAAATAGTAAAGAACAATATGCACGCTTAATGACGCAGGAAATGGGTAAGTTATATACGGCGTCCATTGCCGAAGTTGAGAAATGCGCATCGCTTTGTCAGTATTATGCGGATCATGCACCTGACTTTCTGGCGGATCAACATGTTGAAACAGATGCTGAAGCATCTTTTGTTCGATATTTGCCCATTGGTATTGTTCTGGCCGTAATGCCTTGGAATTTTCCGTTCTGGCAGGTTTTTCGTTTTGCTGTGCCGGCGTTAATGGCTGGTAATGTGGGGGTGTTGAAACATGCCTCTAATGTTCCGGGGTGCGCTTTGGCGATTGAAGATATTTTTACGAAAAATGGGTTTGAAAATGGGGTATTCCAAACACTTTTGATCGGTTCGGATAAAGTGGAACGAATTATTGCCGATCATCGCGTGCGTGCCGTTACGTTGACGGGCTCAGAAAAGGCGGGCAGTGCAGTTGCTGCGCAAGCAGGGAAATACCTGAAAAAAAGCGTTCTTGAATTAGGGGGGAGTGACCCGTTCATCATTATGCCCTCAGCAGATATAAACCAGAGCATTGAGTTGGCCGTAAAAGGGCGTGTGCAGAATAACGGGCAGACATGCATCGCAGCGAAACGATATATTATTCATGCTGATATTTACGACGAATATCGATCTAAATTAATAGAGCGGTTTGAGGCCTTAAAAGTGGGGGATCCTATGGATAAGGAAACGGATGTCGGGCCATTATCAACACCGCAAATTCGTGATGAATTACAAGAGCAAGTTGATGAGACGTTGGGTGCAGGGGCAACCAAATTGTGTGGTGCAGAAGTAATAGAAGGAGCTGGGAATTTTTACGCTCCAGGCTTATTAGAAAATATCCATGAGGATAGCACCGCATATAAAGATGAGCTGTTTGGGCCTGTGGGGCTGTTGTTCAAGGTGGGTGATTTAGACGAGGCTATCACGCTCGCCAATGATACGCGTTTTGGTCTTGGCTCGGTGATTTGTACCAATGACGAAAACGAGATAATACGGGTGATCAACGAACTGGAGGCAGGTGTGACGTTCGTGAATGATACTGTTTCATCTAATCCTGCATTGCCTTTTGGTGGGGTTAAGCAATCCGGTTATGGGCGCGAGCTAGCTGATGCTGGTATCCGTGAGTTTACCAACATCAAAACTATAGTTGTTCGTTAGCTTAGCGTTCGTTTTTGACCTGATTATAGGCGATAACTGCGAAAAGGCATGTTCCACCGATGATGTTTCCGGCCGCCGCTGCAATTAGAAATAAAACTGTCTTAGCGAAATCAATGTGGCCCTCGATGAGTAGAATAAAGGCTTCAGCTGACCCGGCAACAATATGCGCAAAATCACCGATGGCTATAATATACGTCATCATAACAATTACAAAAAACTCTGTTCCGCCTTTTGCACTCGGCAGCATCCAAACAAGACATGCGATTAGAAAGCCAGCAGGAATTGCTGTTTTGAAAATTTGCCAGAAATCTTGATCAACAGCATGACTTGAAATTTCAGTAAACACCTGTAAAAGCTCAGGTGTGACAAGCGACATCTTGGTTACAAGCAATGCAGCGATGAATGTACCGATAAAATTTGTGAGCAATACAACGCCCCAAAGCTTGGCTGTTCGAATGAAATTTCGGATTGTCTTCTTTTCAAGCAGCGGTAGAATAACGGTGATTGTGTTTTCTGTGAAAAGTTGAAAACGGCCAACGATAACAATCACAAAGCCAAAGGTGTACCCAAGGTTTTCTAAAAGAAAGTAATCACCTTCTGCAGGTAAATGATGTTTCAAGTACCCTTCACAAAACAAAGAAAAGCTGATGCATAAACCTGCTACCAAACCAGACCAACCGAGAGATGGTAGGGGGCGGGCAAGTTCTTCTTCGCCTTCGGTAGAAATGATTTCATAAATAGTAGGAGAACTCAGACGAAGATTATCATCTATGTCATCTTTTTTTAAACTCATATTTATTATCCTTTTGAAAACCAAATATATAGAAGGGGAATCCATATAAAGCTCAGAGTTAATATACCCTTAATACTCTGATACACAACCCATGCCCAGAATAGATTCTTACCCGGAGCCTTAAATCGATTGCGTATGCGTGAAAATGTTTTTTCTTTAGTCATTGTTCGTTTACATGATACCATTGTAGGCTAATGTCAAGATTATTAGAGGCCGTGACTAATTATTTTAGAGGTAAAATGACATATCATAATGTATTTATACTTGTTTTCGCTTTGTGTCTTATTTTTTGCTCACAAAATGCGGTTTATGCTCAAGAAAATGGTAAAAAAGAACTTCCAGCGTCTCAAGATGGCCGGCACACTGGTGGTTCCGTGTTAGGAGAAGGCATAGTAGATTTAAATGATATTCCAGGCTCCAGAGGGTCGGATTCATTGTGGCAGAATTTTAAGGGTTTCGGTCGCACTGGCAAAACGAACCTAACGATGGAAAGGGCTATTGAAAATATGCCTGTCGGAACTTTGCCTGATGCTTCTGCTTTGTCTAAGGATTATAATCCCAAGGCTTATCCTCATTTAAAAAATATGGCGCGTTATTGTAATCAACAATGGAAAAGCCAAGGGTGTTTGAAGCGTTTATCGTCTCTTGGCATAGATCTCATTAAAGATTATATGAAAAAAATACATTATTCAAAAACGGTTTCGGCAGATATGAAGGAGCCGGTTCAAAAAGTTCTTAAGGAGAGTTGCGCCGGCATTATTGTTGGTAATCGTGAAGAAGTGATCCCTATGGTGATGAGCGATAATTTAAAAAAATGTATTAATGCGGTTACGATGGTCAATGACATGGTGAAAGAAAAGCCTGATCGGGATTTACGACAATTAACACTGAGCTCTACCTTTTGTATTATCAGACAGCCGCAATGTAATATGATCGAAGGACAACTCTCTTTGATTGCAAGGCCTGTCGCAGCATCTGCTGCGGAACAAATCGCTCCATCAAAATAAAGTTACTGGAATTTTGAGTAATTAGAAGATGCGCTGAGATATTGGAGCAGCTCTACAGATGTTTCGCCTGTGACGTCAAGATTAGCTGCTTTTTGGAACGCTTCGATGGCATTGCGCGTCATTGGCCCCATGACACCGTCAACCGGACCGGGATAGAGGCCGCGTCTCATGAGTTCATTTTGTGTTCTTGAGATTAGGGACTTATTATCCTGAATATTAGGAAACGATGTATCTGATTTTTTTACATTTTCAATGATACGGTTAATGTCATCCATACCAACGCCCAAGGATGCGGCGAGTTGTTCCATGGCGGATTGTGCTTCTGGACTTCCGGCGTCTGCGGCATGCTTATACCAAGTGAGGGCAATATCAGGCTTCGCTTGACCAAGTAGACCATTTTCATGGATAAGGCCTAGGTTATAGGCAGCTTCTGTAATGTTTTGCTTTGCGGCTTTCTCAAAGTATTGCGCGGCTTTTTGTGGATTATAGGGAACACCGATGCCTTCAATATTTGCGATGCCGAGATTATATTGAGCCTCTGGGTGTCCCATATTGGCGGCCTCAATATAGAGTTCCATGGCCGTGTCCAGATTTGCTGTGACGCCCATTCCCTGGTGGTATAATACACCGAGATTATATTTTGCATTGGCAACACCGTTATTTGCAGCTTCTTGAAACCAAGTTATAGCACGATCTAAATCTCTTTCGATATTACCATGTCCGCTGACATAGATGGCGCCCATATCATGTTGAGCTTCAGGTACACCTTCAAAGGCTTTGCTCTCTATTTGTTTTGCCTTATCAGTTAAATTAGGATCGGGTTTGATGCGCCGTTTGAGGGCGGCTTTGTAGGCGTTATCAATGACACGTTGCGGTACGGCAGATGCTATCTCTTGTTGCGTTTTTTGCGTTGAAACATTTTGTTGCATATTGATGCTGTCCGGTTCGATTTGATTTAATCGTGCAGCAACTTTTTCAGGGTTTTTTTCCATCGCAGCGAGCATCTGAGCATCATTGTTGATGTCTAGTGCTTCATTCTGTGTGATTAGTGATGGATCATCCAAGCCTTTGTGAATGGTTATCCCATGCTCGGTTTTGGTTTCTATGGTCGGCGAGGGCGTGTCTTGAACCTCAGTCTTTTCTATTTTAGTGACTGTTTCCGCCGTATCTTTATAGTCCAAGCGAAAATCAGGTTGGACTGACGTAAAATTTTCTTTTGCCGGCGTATCCGTTTCTGCACCTAGAAGTTGTGCACTTTGTATCTTTTCTGAGGGAGCGTTCATTTCCTGCTTGGCGGATGACTTGAGCCTTACAGTCGGTGGTGGAGCGATCGATGCACCAGAGCTTTGTGTTTGCGTCGGATTATTGGCAGCATTCATAATCCATCCTAATAGAAGAACGGCCAACATTAATAAGACTAAGCTTGTGGCTTGTAAACGCACAGGCTTGCGCCACCAGGGCATCATCGTTTCTTCCTGAAGCCGCCGTTGTAAAGCCATAGGATCAGCGCGCATCGCAGCGTCTGTGATTTGTGGCATGTCGACGCCAGCCACGCCTTGATCAGTAAGCAGAACCATGGCCTTAGCATTCAACGCATCGCGTGTTTCTAAAACGGCTTGTTCAATGCGCTCAACTTTGCGCAAAATGCGATTGCGATCCTCAATTACTTTATCAATTTTACGATCAAGCTTGAGATATTCGGATGTGGCATCTTCTATTTTGTTGTCTAAATTATCTTGGCGCGTTTCCGTATCACCAACCCGCTTAGTGAGCGCGACATAGGCGGCAACACTATCGACCATTTTCTCGCCTTGGTCTTTTTGTGTTGCTTCAAGTGATTTTTGTTTTTCTTCAAACAATTCGACTTGTTTGCCTTGCTCGTCTATTTTTTTCTTAACCTCGGTTTTTATGTCCTTTAGGCTTTTGTCTTGGCTGTTTGATTTTTCTTCGAGCTGTTTCACAAGCTCTTTGGCTTCTTTTAATTGCTCCAAAGTGCTTTTAACAGTGCTTTCAACGCGTGAGGTTTTCTTACTAACTTCATTTTGTTTATTGGCAACTTTTTGTTCCAGATCAATGTAATCACTTTGTTGCTTATTGGTCTTTTCTTCCAGTGATTTTATCGTTGCCTTATATTCGACCAATTCCTTTTTCATGGATTCGCGATCATCTTTGGAACTTTTAAGTTTTGTGTTCAAAGATTTCAAAAGCAAAAGAATCTGCATTTGTGCATTATTTTTGGTAATCACAGGATCAGAGGACGTCTTGATGGGCTTGCTTGGCGCATCATCGTTGTCAGGACTCTTGAAAAAAACGCGCCCTTCGGATGTTTTCTTAAAACCCATTACAAACCATCCTTTCGGGAAGTTACCCAGTAAACAGACATTACATAAAATATATTTACATACATACCGATTTTAGGAAGAAAGGGTCAAGGTTTTCCTATGGTTTTGGTTTTTATTCTTTGGATAAATTCTCAGGGCTTTCTTATCCTAAAGCGTCTTTATATGAATTTTCGTCAAAGCCGAGCAGGCTGTTCTTGCCATCAACAAGAAGTGGGCGTTTGATCAATGACGGGTTCTCTTGAGCATGTAATATAGCACTTTTTTCATCCATAGCGTTTTTTACATCTTCGGGTAATTTACGCCATGTCGTACCGCGTTTGTTAATGACTTTCTCCCAGCCATGATCTTTAATGGCCTTTGATAGAACGTTTTCATCAACACCTTGTTTCTTATAATCATGAAAATCATAAATTACGTTGTTGCTTTCTAGCCATTTAAACGCTTTTTTCATCGTATCGCAGTTTTTAATACCGTAAATTTTAGGTGTCGTCATTTGTCGCCTCGGTTTATTGTAAAATGGCACATCGCGGGTGTTGTTTTATTTATTATGTGCTATCACATTTCTATGAATGAAGAAAAGCGGCCTGATAAAAACAACACACAATTTCAGACATTAAAAACATTGGCACCATATTTGTGGCCGAAGAATGCGACGGGTACACGTGTACGTGTCGTTATCGCCATGATTTGCCTTGTGTTGGCGAAGGTGACCAATGTCTACATGCCTTTGATCTATAAGCAAATCATTGATTTGATGACAGAAGGCTCCAAAGTTCTTGAAAATACAGACGTCGAAACGATGGTCTTTGTTGTGCCAACGGGATTATTGCTTGCTTACGGCTTTGCACGAATTATGACGGTTGTATTTGCTGAAATTCGTGAGGCGGTGTTTGTTAGTGTGACACAAGGCGCCATGCGTAAAGTTGCCAATGAAACATTTACGCATATTCACGCGCTTTCAATGCGTTTTCACATGACGCGACAAACGGGCGGTCTCAGTCGTGTGATTGAACGTGGTTTAAAAGGTATCGAGTTCTTAATGAGTTTTATGCTGTTCAATATCGTTCCAACGTTAATTGAAATCTTAATGGTTTGTGCCGTGCTCTGGTATTTATTCAACGCTTGGTATGCGATTATTACGTTCGTGACCATCGCCTTGTATATCGCCTATACGTTGGTGACCACTGAATGGCGTTTAAAATTCCGTAAGCAAATGAACGACAAAGATGCCGAGGCCAACACCAAAGCCATCGATAGTCTTTTAAATTACGAAACAGTTAAATATTTTGGCAACGAGGAACACGAGGCCAGCCGTTATGATGTGTCGCTGGCATCATATCAACGCGCCGCGATCAAATCTTTACGCAGTTTGTCTGTCGTGAATATCGGGCAAGCGGCGATTATCGCGATTGGCTTGGTGGTTGTGATGTATATGGCTGCGCAAGGCGTGGCCAACGGCACGATGAGCGTTGGGGATTTCGTTCTTGTTGTTGTTTATCTTGTGCAACTTTACATGCCACTTAACTTTTTAGGCTTTGTTTATCGCCAGATTAGGCAGTCTTTAACGGATATGGATGATATGTTTTCTATGCTCAAAATTGATCGTGAAATCACCGATAAAGAAGATGCGGTAGAGCTTTCTTGTAAGGGCGGCTCATTGGAGTTTGATAATGTTCACTTCGGATATGATGGTAAACGCAGCATTCTCCATGGTTTGTCCTTTAAAGTAGAGGTCGGTAAAACGGTTGCTGTCGTTGGGCCCAGTGGTGCAGGGAAATCGACCATTAGCCGTTTGATTTTCCGTTTTTATGATGTTGATGAGGGGGCTGTACGCATTGACGGCCATGATGTGCGCGATGTGACACAGGAATCATTGCGTAAGGCTATCGGGATTGTACCGCAAGACACTGTCCTGTTTAATGACACAATCAAATATAACATTGCCTATGGTCGTCCTGAGGCAACCGAGGAAGAGATTCTCAAGGCTGCGGAAATGTCGAGCATTGATGGTTTTATTGAAAAACTCACCGATGGTTATGATTCTATCGTGGGGGAGCGAGGACTGAAACTTTCAGGCGGTGAAAAACAGCGCGTGGCCATTGCACGCACAATCTTAAAGGATACGCCGATTCTATTGTTCGATGAAGCGACATCAGCGCTCGATTCCGCGACGGAGCAAGATATCCTTAAAAGCCTCAAGGATGTATCGAAGGGGCGGACAACCTTGGTTATTGCACACCGACTTTCAACCGTTGTCTCAGCGGATGAAATATTAGTGCTCGATCACGGTAAGGTGATGGAACGCGGAACGCATCAGGATCTTTTAGCAAAAGACGGTATTTACGCACAAATGTGGCGCAGGCAGCAGGAAGATAAATAACGCTTGCCGTGGTTATTCGTCGAGGATCCAACCCTTGACCTCAGGGCCGAGCCAATCTTCAACACCCTCAATTTTGGTTTTAATGCCGCCATCCCTATCAATGATAAGTGTCTCCGGGTATTTGGTAATGCTCAGAATATTTTTTGAAATGGCTTTATCGGCATCATGCACGAAAAACACATTATCCAGTGCGATATTATCGCGTACGTCTTCGGGTAAACCGTTCAGGAATTCACCGATAGGCTTCGGCTGATCATCAACAGACAGGCCAATAAACACCATATCATCCGGCATGCGGCGTGCCAGTTCAACTAGTTGCGGAATTTCGAAGATACAGGGTGGGCACCATGTTGCCCAGACATTGACCAGAACAGTTCTGCCTTGAAAATCACTCAGGCTGTGCTCCATACCGTTTAAATCGGTGAAAACAAAGTCAGGCGCGGGGTTTTCAGTTTCCTGCGCTTGCTCGGCAACAGTGACAGGTTTGGCGGTGGGTGGAGGAGCAATGACATCCCAGAAGGCAACCGCGCCCCCAATAATTAGGATTGCGATAACGATAATCAGTTTGTTCATGACGAAATCCTCTCGTTTGTGCGTATATATTGATTGTACGCCTCTGATCAAAAACCGCTAGTGTAAAATGATGATTTCGTGATAAGAGCTACGGTTATGACAGACAGTAAATTGATAGAAATTGAAACCACCCTCGCGCATCATGAGCAGCAAATCATGGAGTTGAGCGGGATTATAACCGATCAATGGAAAGAGATTGAGGCGCTCAAGCGCAAGCTCTCCCGCGCGATGGATAAGATAGAGCAACTCGGCCATGACAGTGATGATGGCGGCGAATCCTTAAGCACACTTGAGCAAGCGGCCCGCGATAAACCCCCGCATTATTGATTGGAGTTTTGGGGTATGAAATTTCTTAAAAAGTTTTTTTGGGCTATTTATGACGAATGTTATAAATACAATGAGAGCGTCTATGGTAAAAGACCTTGGACTAATCAGGGAACGGCAGTATTAATGCTGATGTTTCTGATCATGCTTGTTGGTGGTGCGGTGCTTTTGGTTGATTTTCTTTTTTAGGCTGCCTGATTTAAAGGAATAAAAAAGTCCGTTAATTTGGCGCGCACGGCGTCGGGATCACGCAGCGTATTAATCTCCGCCCTGAAATTGGCTGCGCCATCAAATCCGGTACAATACCATGCCAGATGTTTGCGCGCGAAGGGCACGCCTTTGCGCTCTCCGTAATACTCTAAAATATGATCATAATGTTGCAGGATAATATGGAGTTTTTCTTCGGCGCTTGGCTCCGCTCCGATTGCTCCCGTTTTCATGTAATCCATCACCTGTTGCAGGAGCCACGGTTTCCCCTGACAGCCGCGGCCAATCATCACGCCATCCGCGCCGGATTGTTCCAATGCGCGCACTGCATCTTCGGGGGAATTAATATCACCATTGACGATGACGGGGATATCAACGGCATCTTTCACGCGGCGGATGGCATTCCAATCCGCACTGCCTGTATATCTTTGTTCACGTGTACGGCCATGCACGGTGACCATCTGTACGCCGACATCTTGTGCTTTTGCCGCCAGAGATGGGGCGTTGTGATCTTCGTTGCTCCACCCAAGGCGCATTTTCACGGTGACGGGTACATTCACGGCCTTCACCGTTGCCGCCATAATTTCGGTGGCGAGGGTTTCATCCTGCATCAAGGCAGAGCCGGCCATTTTCTTCACCACCTTTTTCACGGGGCAACCGAAGTTGATGTCGATAATCGCCGCGCCACGTTTCTCGTTCATTTGCGCGGCTTGCGCCATGATCTCCGGATCACACCCCGCCAGCTGCACTGCCATCGGAAACTCTTCGGCGTAATTTTCATTCATTTTCATAGAATGACTGGTGGCTTGTATCATCTCACGGCTGGCGATCATTTCAGAAAACACCAATCCCGCGCCGTATGATTTCACAAGGCGGCGAAAGGGCAGGTCGGTGATGCCTGACATCGGCGCCAAGAACACCGGATTATCTATTGTGATTTTGCCTAATGAAAAACCCATAGCGTTAAACTTTGACTGCGCCCATTTCGAGGGGGGCAATCGTGCCCTTGATCGTGCGGGTTATGGTTTTGATTTCTTCTGGCGTGTAGAGATCATAAAACGCTTGGTTCTTGCGTCCAAGGCCATGTTCTGCGCTGAAACTGCCGCCGAATGTTTTTACAACGATATCCATCACCCAAGCGCGTAGATCGCTTTCGTAATTTTCTTGTTTGGCCTTCTTATTTTTCTTTTGCAGGACCAGATTGAAATGCACCGCGCCATCGCCGATATGACCGAAATCACAAATGGTCAGTTCGGGGTATTCATCGTACAGTGCGTCCTCCATATAATGAATGAAGGGCATCACATCGCCGCGCTTAAATGAGATATCAAAGGCATACAGTGTACCTGATTTTTGTACGCCTTCCGATCTGTCTCTTATACACATCTGACGCTGCCGACG
>CAXHFH010000011.1:0-34505 GCA_964015995.1 uncultured Alphaproteobacteria bacterium | reverse complement strand
ATTTTATATCTTTTGAAGAAAGAAAATTGGCTGGGGTACCTGGATTCGAACCTGCGATACCGATACCAAAAACCGGTGCCTTACCGCTTGGCCATACCCCATTACCAAAATGGATGAACGGAAAATTACCCAACTCCAGTTTAAAAAGCAAGTCCTTAAAGTACGAATTTTGATATTCCTGTCATCTAATGCAAAATTGCAGTCGATATTGCGCGTACTATACCGTTAAATCTGAATATTTCTTTACAGTGTAACGGTGATCAAATACCTTACACTGTCTAATTTTACTTAACATTTCCTGAGGGTGGTTAATTCATGGAAGTTTCCTTGGCCGTGGCGCTGGCTTTAATTCTGGCTGCTATCATTTCGTATGAATTAAAAATATCGAGCGCGGTTTTGGAAATATTTGCAGGCATGATCCTCGCACTATTGATTGTTGATATCGACTCAACGTCATGGCTTCAATTTCTTTCGCATTTCGGCATGATGGCCTTGATGTTTGTCGCCGGGTTTGAACTGCGAATTAGAGAGTTAAAAGAAAATTGGGTTCCGAACCTGACCATCGGTCTATCCTCCTTTATTCTTCCGTTTTCAGGCATATTTGTGTTCACCTTCTATTGGTTGGAACTTAGTTTTATGGCCTCGGCTTTGATCGGGATAGGGCTTTCGACAACGTCTTTGGCATTGGTTTACCATCTCTTGAAGGAGCAAGCTTTGCTCAATACAAAAGATGGTCAGGTTATGTTCGGAGCCGCTTCCGTCGTCGATATCCTGAGCATGGTTGCCCTTGCTATTCTTCTTGGGGAGGTTGAAATGGGGACAGCTATCTTTTTGATTATCTTGCTGTTTTCACTATTGGCTCTGCCGCGTTTTGGCCTTTGGGTCTTTGAGAGATATCCTAATTCTATCGCAGAGCCTGAATTACGCTTTCTGATGGTTGTTATTGTCGGGATGGGATCAATGGCAGAGCATATAGGGCACATCCACCCGGCATTAGTGGCGTTCACCGTTGGGGTGTTTATGTCCAGAATTGTTGAGGATAACAAAGCCGTTAAAGACAAGCTTATGGGGATGGTTCTTGGCTTTTTTGCGCCAATTTTTTTCCTTTATTCGGGAACACGTATTGATTTAAGTAGTTTGACAACAGAATACATGATGGTGGCGGTAGTAATGTTTTTGACGGCAACGTCTTTGAAATATTTAGGCACCTATTTTCCTGCGCGTAAATTTATTCCAACGCGTGCGGCTTTCAGTGGGATAATGTTTAACTACCGTCTGAGTTTTGGCATTATCACGGCCAGTGTCGGTCTGGAAAGTGGTATTATACCTGAGGAGATGTTTGCCACCATTATGCTTGTTGTTGCCACCAGTGCGGCTATTCCCGGACTATTTCTTCGGGCAAAAACGCACGCGGTAGAGCACCATGACGTAGAAGATATCGGCGTTTAATAAGCCTGAAGAAAACAATAAACGTCTTGCCAGCACCAGCCATAGTGCCTAAATATTTTATATGGGCGAGACAATATCATTGAAAGATAGATGGCAGTGCATCACGAGCACATTGTTTGAAAAACAAGATGGGGCTTCGCTCGCCGTATTTCGTATTGTTCTTGGCGTCTTACTGATGCGTGATTTTTTGCACGGCTTTCCCTATATCAAGCGCGGCGCCCAATATAGTTTTACTGATTTTAAGGCTAGCTTTCATGGCTTTGAATGGGTTCAGTCCAATCCTGTTCTTATCGAGCTTTTTGTCTATATCCTGCCGATTGCCGCGCTGTGCGTTATTTTGGGCTTGTTTTATCGTTTGGTTATGCCAATCACGACGATCATCGTGATGTATTTCTTTATTATCGCGCCGGAAAACTATCTGAATCACTATTACATGCTTTTGTTGTATTTGGGCCTCATGAGTCTTATGCCTGCAAATAGAGTGTGGTCAATCGATTCCTATATCCGAACGCGCATAGGAAAGAACAAAAAGACACGCGATGATACCGTGCCTGGATGGTGTTATTGGGCCTTAAAATTACAAACGGAAATTATTCTGATTTTTGCTGGCCTTGTTAAAATTAACCCTGATTGGCTACAGCTACAACCGCTGGGTACGTGGATCAGGCCAGATTTGCTTGATATCCCTTACGTTGGTTGGCTGTTCTTTTTTGATGCGCCGATTGCTCTTGGGGCTTATGGCGTCATTGCTCTGCATATTATTGGTGCGCCTTTGTTATTGAAGCGTGCTACGCGCCCTTGGGTGTTTGCGCTATATGCGTGTTTTCACGTTGCGAATGCTCAGCTGTTTCACATTGGTATATTTCCATACATGACCATAGCGGCGACCTTACTGTTCTTTGATCCTGATTGGCCGCGTAGAATAATAAATAAGGTGCGGCGTTCAAGGGGGCAGAAGCTTTATATCGGCGGTAACATAAAATATTCAAAGTCGTATCGTATTGTAATGATGTCTTTTATATCTTTATGGTTGTTCGTGCAAATCCTTATTCCCATGATGGCATTGTGGCACACAAACCTTGAGACCGCATGGAAGGGGCATTTGGATAATTTTACATGGCGCATGATGCTAAATGACAAGGCTGTCTATACTGCTTCATTCGTTGTTGATATGCCTGAAATCAATAAGGTTGCTTTTGTGCCTGCAGAAAATTATCTCAGTAAACGTCAATGCTTTCGCATCACAACGATGCCCAATATGGCCATTCAATATACGCAATATTTAAAAAGGGTGTATCAGAGAGAATTCCAAACCGAAAACGTGAGTGTTCATGCTTATATAAAAATGAGTGTGAATTATCGAGAACCGGAAATTTGGGCAGACCCAACAGTTGATCTTGCCTCAAAACAGCCAATATGGGGGGCGCATGATTGGATTATGCCGGTGACGAAGCGGCTTCGGTCTTGGCGTCAATATGTGCGCTCACCTAAATACATTCCACCGACTTATGGTAAAATCTTGAGGGAGATGAATATTCCGTCAGATCGGGATATTGTTTTCAATAAAGAGGATGTCGATATTCAGAGTGCTGCTGTAGTTCCAAAATGTGGATAGGGTTAATCATTAAAGGTCTTGTGGAAGATAGTGTGTAAAAATGGTATCGATATATATGGCTATGCCTTACTTAGGTTCCTTGCATGAATAAACAACTCATTTTTATATTGGTGTTCATCATCATTATTCCGATTGCTGCAATTAACGGTATCGGGCACGCATTTATTCATTCCGAAACGCCTTCACCGCTACAGATCAAATATCTCGCATTGATCAAAATCATGACGGTTTATTTTTTGTGCGTCGGCGGATTTTTTCTTATTGCGCATTTGCGCGCTCTTGGTTCCGCCGCGCAAAAAGTATCTTTTATCAATCAGGTATCGCATGAACTTAAAACGCCACTTACCAATCTACAGCTCTATATTGATTTATTGAAAGAGGATGTATCAGATCAGTCAAATGCGCTTAAGAAGGTGGCAATTTTGGAACAGGAAAGCGCGCGGCTTAATCGGTTGGTGCATAATATTCTGATGTTCACGCATGGGGAGCGTCTGTCCTTAAGTAAAAAAGAAGAAGACATCGATGCGATTGTCACAGGCGTTGCGGATAGTTTCAGGCCCTTGTTTGACCAAAACGGCACAGAGATACAGCTGGAGTGTAATGCAGGAATGGCGAACGCTGATCGCGCGGTACTGGAGCAGGTGCTCGTGAACCTGATTAGTAACGTTGAAAAATACGCTCCTGATGGAAAGTTCCTGAAAATTTCCGCGTATCAAGATAAAGGGCAAATTGTCATAACGGTGCAAGATGACGGGCCGGGCATACCCGATGATATGAAAGAAATAATTTTTCAACCTTTTTCACGCGGCGATGACCGTTTGAGCGAGGGTGTGTCGGGGATAGGAATTGGTTTAACTTTATCTGTTAATCTGATGGATGCTCATGGCGGTACATTGCAGTTAAAAGATACTAATCACGGAACATGTTTTGAGGTGATATTTTGAAAATATTAGTGGCGGAAGATGATAAAAATATCTTGAGTGCATTATGCGAGATATTCGAGCATGAAGGATTCGAAACGGTTAAGGCTGATAACGGACAGGTTGCGCTCGATCTCTATGAATCTGAAAATCCTGATTTCATCTGCCTTGATATCATGATGCCCAAAATCAACGGGTATGACGTTTGCCGTACAATTAGGCAAACCAACGGTAACATCCCTATTATGTTTCTGAGTGCTAAAGATGAGGAGATTGACCGCGTAATAGGGTTAGAGCTTGGCGCAGATGATTACATCAACAAGCCTTTTGGTGTGCGTGAGGTTGTCGCGCGCATTCGCGCCGTAACCCGTCGTTATATGCAGGTCAGTAACGCCAGTGAGGTTGATGATTTCTTTGTTATGGCGGGTTTGAGTATATACCCGCAACGTCTCAAGGCATGTCATGAAGACGGTGAAAGTGACATAGAGCTTAGCCTGCGTGAAGTTAAAATCCTGCAACTGTTATTTGATCGTAAGAACGAGGTCATTGATCGCGATACCTTGCTTGATCATTGCTGGGGAGAGCATATCATGCCCGAAAGCCGCACTGTAGATCAGCATATTGCGAACCTTAGAAAACGCATTGAAAAAGATCCCAAAAATCCGGCGATCATTTCCACTGTGCATGGCGCGGGCTATAAATTTTCGTGTGAAGATTAAGGCTTTTTTACAACGATTTTACAAATTTTTGACATTTGGCGCGTGTGCTCATGGTTTAATAAAGTATCACTTGGGTGTAGAAAACAAAGAGGTGCCTTATGTTTACTAAGCAGGAAATAAAACAAAATTTAGCAGGGTGCTTAGAGGTTATAATCTTCATGCGCAAAGGTATTGAGCGCTTTCAGTCGACATCGCGCAAAGACGCCATAAAATCTTTTCTAATCCCGCTTATGCTGTCCCCGCTTGCTTTTGTCGCTCTGGTGATGACAACCAAAGAAGGGCACACAATACCATTCATCATATCAGTACATTTTTTTCGTATTCTCATCGGGGCAGGGATATACCTTACGATTGTTTATTTCTTAAGTAAGCAATTAGAACGTCAGGAACATTTTTGGCGTTTTTTAGTCATCACAAATTGGATCAGTTTGTTCGATATTATTTTTGTCTCGCCGATCTTATTTTATATCTTTACTGGTGGCGATGTAATGGATGTTGAGGTCTATGCCGTGTTCATGACATTATTAGGATATGTTTATTTGGCCTTTATCATCACCCATACATTCCGTATTCCATGGGAAATGGGTGGGTTTGTCGCGATTGTAGGTCTGGCGGTGGATGAAACAATGTGGGATTTCTTGCATGTGTTTGATCTCACGATGATTCATGGCACTTGAAGCTAGACTATAACTTTTCAGGCGTTAGACTGTTCCTTAGTTTAATTGATTTCACTTAACGCCGAAAAAACAGATATGCTTTATATACTTCGCCTGAATTGTGATGACCGCCACGGAATAGTGGCTGCTGTGGCTATGACCTTAAGTAATGCGAATTGCAATATTGAAGAGTCATCGCAATTTAACGATCCGCTTTCCAGTCAATTTTTTATGCGCGTTGTGTTTTCTGCATTGTCCGAGGGCGCAGAGAAGGCGTTTAAAGAGGCCTTTCAGAAAATTGCTAAAGAATTTTCAATGGACTGGCAAGTCTCAAAACAAGACGCTGCCGTTAAGGCACTGATTTTCGTATCAAAAGCTGATCATTGTTTGAACGATATTTTATACCGCTGGCGTACCAATCATTTGAATATTGAAATTGCGGGTGTTGTATCTAATCACGAAACCAATCGCCCGTTAGTAGAGGATAGGGGGTTGCGTTATTATCATGTGCCGGTCTTACCGGATAATAAATCGGAGGCCGAAAGGCAGTTTGAAAAAATCATTGAAGAAACAGGGGCAGAGCTTATCGTGCTTGCACGCTATATGCAGATACTATCAGACGATATGTGTAAAAAGTATGCAGGACGGATTATCAATATTCATCATTCTTTTTTACCCGGATTTAAAGGGGCTAAACCTTATCATCAGGCCTATGAGCGCGGGGTGAAGATCATTGGGGCGACAGCACATTTTGCCACCGCCGATCTGGATGAGGGGCCGATTATTGAGCAGGATGTCGTACGGATAGATCACCGCCATGATCCAAGAAAGCTTCAAGTTCTCGGTCGTGATACAGAGTCTAAAGTGCTTGCGCGCGCCATCGAGCTATACACTGAGAGGCGTATTTTCCTTCATGGTCAAAGAACGATTATTTTGTAGTTTCTAAAACTCGTAACGGAATGAACCAATGGCCTTGGTCTTGTCATTATCTTCAACGAACGTGTAATTCACACCCATATTGAATGACAGACCGCGGGCGATGTCATAACGACCGCCAAGTGCAACCGATCGTAAGTCCTGGTCATCATATTGGCTGATACCACCCTCAGCAGAAACGCTTAGGGCGCGTACCTTATAGCTGACGCCAACAGAGGCAAAAGGGTGGTCGTTTTTATCGCTGCCTTGATCGGTATCAATGGTTTCATAGCCAACTTCACCATCAAACATGAAAGAGCTGTATCTGAAACTTCCGACTGCCGCAGCGCCGTAAGTATCGCCTGTGTCGGATGTTACGACATTGCTGCCAACATTTTCGATGTCACCATTCTCAGAAACTTCACCTTTGCGTACGCGCGTGCTGAGTAGGATATTATACTTCCCGACATTGCGTTCATAGGATAGGGCGCCTTCTGCGCGGCCTTCCTGATCACCAGTGAGTGAGAACACATAAGAATTGAATCGTACGGAGTAAAACCCGCCTGTTGCGTCAAGATTGCCTAAAAACGCGTTGTTTGTAAGGTTTCCATGGCCGACCGCACGCATTCTTCTGGTGTTTTCAAAAACCGCATTGGTGACATTACCGACCGCAACTGTGCCGAGCTCGTCAGATAGGAAAAAGACGATATCATCTTCATATTTCTCTCGATCACTTCCGTTTAACCGATTGAAATCTATGAAATATTGTGCGCCAATCTGCCATGTGTTCGGCAGTTGTGTTTCAAGCCTGATATCGGCATTAACGCGCGTGTTGTATGTGTCTTTTTCATCGGTGGTGTCATATTCAATCGATTGGTCAATCAAGGCGCGTGTACTTACTGTCACGGGACCAAGTTCTCGTGCCAATGGCTCTTCCAAAAAGGAAATTCCGTCATAATTAATGCCGAATTTTGGGTTGTCTGCCTGTGCTGTGGCTGGTGCTATAAGGCATGTGCCGGCACTTAAAATGAGAGTAAATTTTTTCATGTCCGCCCCTTTATGCTTTTTTCTTGAATGCGTTTTTATAAACATAATCGCCAAGCTCTTTACCTATGCGAAGCCCTTCAACGTTGTCTTCGTCCCAGTGAACACCGCCGTAAATGCGGCTCGCACCGTTTTCTTCTGCGGCTTGCCACAAGCTTGTCCATGATCTGGTGACATCACTTACGTGCGATAGCCAGTTCACAGTGTCCGGTGATTTGCTAGAGAATGAGACTTTGTCCGTCCCGATACAGCGGGCAATAATTCGTGCGGATACACCGCTGAAACATGAATGACCGGATGTATAGGTCGGAAAATTCGGCGTAGGAATTAAACTCTTCCAATTCGGATCGCCTGCATTGGCTAATGTTTCATTATCTACTTTTCCGCTTCTGAATCTGATGAATGTTTCAGGGCGTACAACATCATGTGCGTATTTACTATCCCACGTGGTAATGGCTGAATCTGCTTGTCCTAAACTGAGTAGGGCGAAGATACGTGCCTGTTCAAGTAAGGATAAATTCATGTTCTGGGTAAGGCTCATGGCGATTAATTGCCAGTGTCCAGGTGGGGTAACGCCGCGTGGTCCATCCTCCCAGAAGAATGCAATTTGTTTTTGGTCTTCTGTTCGGGTTGCGCTGTTATACGCGCCGAGTTCCTTCACTTCCAGATATTGGCGAGTGAATTCATCGCTGCGCGGGTCAATAAATTCTTTAGCTCTGAAGTCTTTTGTGTTCTTCATTACCCAAGGTTTAATGGCACCCCAACCAGGGTAGAGGCCGCGTTCAAATGTCACAAAAGCGGGCCCCAGCTCAGCCTGATAAAACGGGCCTGTCGGTGACCAGTTCAAAGCGCCTTCGCGGCGTGGGTAACGGTCTAAATAGAAGTTGGATTTATTGGGCTCTGATCCATCATTCGTACGTGTTTTGATGACGTGGCGGGCAACATATTTCCCCCATTTTATGCCTTCGCTTTTGGCTTCGCTGTTCGGAAATTGATCAAGGAAACGTTTGCGATCAAATGTAAATAACGCACCGAACGCATCGCTAATCGCGTAAGATACTGCTACGCCATAGGCAATATCAGGATCAGCATTTTGGGGAGCGCTGTCCAGGCCATGGGGGGTGTTATATTCATTTTGAATACCGTTAACGGCCAAGAATCCAGCCAGATGCCCCATGGCAAATGCGTGCGTGGCGAATGGCGGCGTTACGGATTTATTTCGTACCGCCTGCAGAATTATATCTGTCCAAAGATAAACTGTGGAAATATTTTTAGGCTCTATCGCACCATGTAAATAAGATTGTTTCGTGTCTATAGCAGAGGAGCACCCACCTAGAAGTGACGTACTGCTCACGACACAGGCCAAAGCCGACCCTGTTGCTATGTTTTTTATAAAATCTCTACGGGAATAATTCTTACTATTACTTAACATTGTGCCTCAACCACCTAACGCGTAAACCCCTTATGTTATTGTGATAACACAGTGGCTTACCTATACATTTCAAGTTAAGTATTCGGTTTTAATAGGTTTGTATGGAAAATACAATAAAATTTTATGCTTTAAGGGGATGTCGTTGAGTATTACAAATTTAAAGAGCGTGATTGGTATACCGCAGGGCGCGAAAAAGGCACAAAGAGCCTATTTCTTCGTGATAAGTATTTCCCTGTGAACGGTCTTGTAGGGCGTTAGTCTGCTTTTTTAACACCGCTAGCGATGGCTTTCTCAGCGTTGTCTTTCGACATAATTGAGCAAACCGTGGTGCCACACGTGCTATGAACACCTTTTGCCATAAACCCGCCTTTGGCAGTTTGGTGAATAGCAGGGGTGCTGAGTTCAACACCCTTTTCCTTACATTTAACGCAATAACCGGTAATCATTTGGCAATTCTCCTAATAAAAACTATTAGTTAAAGATCATGTATTTTAACATAAAATCCCCAAATCATCTAATTTACTGATGATTATGGTAATAACCTACGGTTGATAAAAAGGCACAAATGAATTTTAGATTTTTCCACCGAGCCCTAAATGTAGGTTAATGCGCTGATCTAAAAGCTCTCTTTGTGCTGTAATACGCGCCGTTTGGGTGGTGATGGTACTGCGTTTGATCTGTAGAAGATCAAGAAGTTCAATCTCGCCTGCTTTGAAATTTGCATCTGCAATATTTTCTGCAGCTTTTGAATTTTTATATGCATCATCCAGATTGTTTTGTTTCTCGCGGAATAAGGCCTCATTGCTTAGCGCTGTTTCAATTTCTAAGAATGTATTGAGCGCCGTTTGTTGGTAGTTTGCTATGGCCGATTTTTGTTCTGCGGTTCTGATGTCTATATCTGCGTCCAGGTCGCCTGCATTGAAGATAGGGAACATTAAATTGCCGATCACATTCCATATAATATTTTCAGGATCGGTTAATGTTTTCAACTGGTCAGAGTTTCCGCCGATAGAACTGGTCAATGAAACCGAGGGTAATTTTGCGGCTCTTGCGTATTTTACGCGTTTGAATGCTGCGGCAATACGTCGTTCCGCGGCGCGTACGTCCGGTCGCCGTTCCAGAACTGATGAGGGAATGCCTGAGGGAAGTGCCGCAGGCATTTGAGGCAGTGCCTGACTGAATTGCACATTAGCGGAAGGGTAGCGACCCAATAAAACTTCAAGGCTACGTAAGGCGATGAAATAAGCGCTCTTTGTATTTTGAACAGATTCTCTTGCGCGTGCCAAATCCGCTTTTACCAGATGAATATCCTGAAGCGAGAGAAGGCCTTCCTTATAAAAAGCATTCGTGACCTCTAGGGTTTCTTGAAGGTTCTTTTCAAAATCTTGCGCTAGTGCCAATTGATTTGACGTTTCGATTGCTAAAAAATATGCTTTTGCTGTTTGTGCTGCAATTGATTGCTGTGCGCCTCTGTGGTCGTATTCAGCCGCGTAATAATCATACTCTGCGGCCTTAGAGCCTGCACGAATGCGACCCCATATATCTATTTCCCAACTCACATCAAGGGAGACACCGTATTGTCCTGATGATGTGCCACCAGATTGTCCAAATGTGTTATTAAAACTGCTGAATTGGCCTGAACTGCTGTTGCGGGCTTCTAAGCTTCCATTACGTCCGGCTTGTGATGTTAAATTTAATTGAGGATATAGGTCTGCTCCGGCCTTTTTTGCCTGTGCCGCTGCGATGGCTAAATTCGTAGCCGTCGTTTGAAGATCATAATTATTTTTAAGGGCTTCGCCAACGAGTGATATGAGTTGTTCATCATTAAAATCTGCAAGCCATCCTAAGTTTTTGTAGTCACCATTAATGACATCTTCTGATGTCCATTTTTCGGGGATGGGTTTATTGAACGGTTGATGATCTATTTTTTGTTCTTGCGCGCAACCACTTAAGATTATGCCGCACATCATTATTGAAACTGCGTGCTTTGATTTACCGGGACGAGATAAAAATTGGGGCAATTTTATCTTATAGGATAATCGTTCCCCTAATATCAAAAGACATGGCGTAAGAACCAGCGTAAGAAGTGTTGCAAATGCTAAGCCGCCCGCGATGGCACTGGAGAGTTGTATCCACCATTGTGTTGACGGTGCGCCGAAGGCAATATCTGCGTTGATCAGGTCAATATTCATCGCAAAAACCATGGGGAGAAGACCAAGGATAGTCGTGATGGATGTCAGGAGAACAGGGCGCATACGTTGCGCGGCGGTGCGAAGAACAGCTTCCATGGGCTCCATGCCGTTCTTCTTCAAATCATTAAATGTATCAATCAATACAATATTGTTGTTTACGACTATCCCCGCGAGAGCGATAACACCGATTCCACCCATAACAATACCAAATGGATTGCCAGTGACGAGCAAGCCAAGCAAAACGCCTGCCGTTGAGAAGATAATGGCACTTAAAACCAAGATGGCTTGATAGAAACTGTTGAACTGCGTAACCAGAATAGTGGTCATCATAAATATTGCAGTTAAGAATGCCTTTAATAAGAAATCACCGGCTTCTTTTTGGTCTTCGTCTTGCCCTTTAAAGTGAACGCTGACCGCTGGGTCAAAAGTTGCATTTGCGACAGCTTCTTTTAATAATTTGACTTGTTGGTCGACAAGCAATCCTTCTTCCACATCTGCTTTGATCGTCATAACGCGGCGGCCATCTACGCGATTGATGTTTCCTGTTTTTTGCGCTGTTTCAAATCGTACAAAATTATCGACCGGAATATGCCCAAGAGGTGTAGGTACACGTAACTGCATAAGTTGTTCCAGACTTCTTTCATCATCAGGAAAGCGCAAGCGTATATCGAGTTCCTCAGAAGCATCATCAGGTTGATACTCACCAACTTTCAAGCCTGTCGTTAAGAGTTGCACGGCACTTCCTAGAACGGATACATCAGCTCCTGAGCGTGCGGCTTGCTCGCGATCAATTTCTAAACGCCATTCAATACCGGGCAGGGGGCGGCTATCTTCAAGGTCAACGAACCCACCGATATCGTTCATTAAACCCCTTACTTGTTTAATCGATGCCGTAAGTTTAGCCATACTTGTTGAGCGCACTTCAACCTCAACGGGTTTCCCTGCAGATGGTCCGGATTCTGCTTTTCTGACTTGCACTTTGATGCCTGCAACATCGCTAAGTTTTTCTCGTACATCATCGATCACCTCGGATGCAGGGGGGCGTAAACGCCAGTTGATAAACTCTAGCTGTATGACACCGATCACATCTTCGGGCATATTTTGTTGGTTGTTTGTATTGCCAAATGTACGGGAATATACGGATTTGAATACATCCATGCCCAAAATTCTTTGTTCAACACGTTTAACGAGTTTGTCTTTTTCAAAAACTGACAGATCTCCGCGTGCTTGGACTTGCACCTGAATAAAGTCAGGCTCTACGTCGGGGAAAAACTCTACGCCTTTACCAAAGGTTCCAAAGGCAACAAAGGTCATTATGAGAAAGACAATGGCCGCCAGAAGGACTTTTGCAGGATGGTGTAAAAGTGTTTCAAGATATCTGAGATACTTTCCGGTAGATCCTTTTATTTGTTTCAAGTCACCACTTTCTGCGGCCTTTATGGCTTCTAGGCTTCCCATGTCACCGACTGTTTTACTGCCTAACAGGCCGCCTAAAACCGGAATGAAGATAAGAGCCATAAAAAGCGATGCCATAAGCGTAAAGAGAACGGTGATGGGCAAATATTTCATAAATTCGCCGACCATACCCGGCCAAAAAAGAAGCGGAAAAAATACGGCCAAAGTTGTTGCTGTGGATGCAATAATGGGCCAAGACATGCGTTTTGCAGCAAAGGCATAGGCTTCTGTGCGCTCTAAACCTTCACCAATTTTTCGATCCGCTAATTCAATGGTAACGATGGCCCCGTCGACAAGCATGCCAACAACAAGAATAAGGCTAAATAAAACAACGATGTTGATGGTTAAGCCAATGCTATAGATGAAAAGTATGCCGGCCAAAAAAGATCCCGGAATAGCCATGCCAACCAGAAAGGCAGGGCGTACACCAAGTGCGGCGACAACGACAATCATAACCAGAACGATGGCAGACAAGACGTTGTTTTGCAGGTCTTTCAGCATATCCTTAATGTTGACGGACTTGTCTTGCATGAATGTGACTTTTATGCTTTCTGGCCACAATTTTTGTTCTTCTTCAATCACTTCGCGGACAAGGTCAATTGTTTCAATAATGTTAGCGCCAAGGCGTTTGGAAACTTCCAGAACGACAGATCCTTCTCCTTTAATACGCGCGAACCCTTCGGGGTCTTTAAATACGCGCCGTATGCTAACCACATCTTTGAACGTCACAACTGTTTCATTCAGGGTTTTGATGGGCAAATTCATGACATCATCGATATTCTCAATAACGCCGGGAACTTTTAACACCATTCGACCTGCACCGGAATCAATGGCACCTGCGGCGATGAGGCGGTTGTTATTTTGGAGGAGGGTTGCGATATCCTGAAAGGTAATGTCGTAACTTTCCATGACCGAAGGATCGACAACCACTTCCATCATTTCTTCGCGGTCGCCACCGATTTCGGCTTCAAGAACACCTGGTAAAGCTTCTATTTTGTCTTGTAAATCACGCGCAATGTTGACCAGTTGTCGTTCCGGGACAGGGCCGGATAAGGCGATACTAATCACAGGGAAAAGGGCAACATTTAACTCTATCACTCGTGGCTCTTCTGCGTCAGGTGGCAATTCTGATCGCGCCAAGTCGACTTTTTCACGAATATCTAGCAACGCTTCGTCCGGATCAAAGCCTGCACTAAATTCCAGAGTGACCGATGCGTGGCTTTCTCCCGCAATTGCGCTCATTTCTTTCAAGCCTTCCAATGCCTGGAGTTCTTGTTCCATGGGGCGCACTAAAAGACGCTCTGCGTCTTCAGGAGCGATGCCTTCGTGAAACATCGAAACATAAAATGTAGGAATGGGAATGTCTGGTTCTGACTCTTTAGGAATAGCAATATAAGACAGAGCGCCAGAGATTAAGATCATAACAAAAGACAGCATCACAACACGTGAGCGATCAAATGCGGCATCAATGACTTTCATTTGGCTTTCCTGATTTTTGTGTTACTGTGTCGTTACTATTTGTTTCATCAGTAAGGGTAAATGACACTTTTTCTCCTGCTGTGACAAAACCTTGCCCATTGCTGATAATTTTTACTTGCTCAGGTAATCCTGTCACATAAATGCCGCTTGGCTCTGCTTTGACGATTTTTACTTCATAGAATTCAACGACGTTTTCATCGTTTACGATTTTTACACCTGTTTCACCTTGCTCACCTAACGCAAGTAAGGCGGGAGAAATGAAGTGAGCTGTTATGCTTTTTTTAGGAATGAGAGCCGTTGCACTGATGCCCGATGGCAAATTGTCAGGATTGGGGATTTCAATTTCAACGCGAAACGTTCGTGTTGTTTGCTCTGCGCGGGGGGCGATAAAACGGATTTTACCTTGCTTATCTTGCCCCGTGGCGAGCTTGATTGCGGCCATTCCATTTACCTTTAAGGCGCTAATTTCATGTTGTGGGACGTGAACGGTTACAATCAGGGGATCATTATCTACGATTGTGAAAGCTTCGTCTCCCACGCGAACGTAATCGCCTTCCTCTATATTTTGATGATCAATAATTCCATCAAACGGCGCTTTTATTTTTGTGTTCTCAATCTCTAATGCCATAAGCTTTTGGTCTGCTTCAGCAGACCTTAATGTTGCCAATGCTTCGTCTTTTTTATTTTGAGACGTGTAACCCTTTTGATTAAGGCTTTTAAGGGAGTTGTACTTTCTTTGTGCCTCTGCTGTTTTTGCGATGGCTTTGTCCAGTTTGGCTTGTCTATCGTCAATATCAAGTGTTGCTATGATATCGCCAGCCTTAACATTTTGGCCTTCTTTAATTAAAATATCAGTGACTTGCGCGGCAATTTCTGAACGTACATGTACTTCTCGGTCAGGCATGACATGCCCTTGCGAAATAATATAACTTATGACAGGGGCGGAGCTTTGTATGCTTACCTCAACCGTCATAGCCTGTGCATTATTATCTTTGTCGGTTTGAGCGTTGTCCGTCTTCGCAGGGTTTCCTGAAAAAACCATACCAAAGGCCATCCATAGAATGATAAGACCGGAAAAACCGACAGCAATGAGATGTGATTTTTTCATTTTTTCCCTGATACATTTCGTCAAATAACACACAGTATTCTTGTACCGTAAATAAATGCGAATGAAGCTAACAATAATAGATGTTTGCGCACTTTATGCTTTGGGAGGATAAGTTGCAATTGTTTAAACTATATTTTCTAAGGTTTTTATGGCTTAAAATAAAAAAAGCACAGCCATTTGAGCCGTGCTTCACTGCAATATTGAAGGGAGGTGGAATTAGATATCTATCCCCGGAAGGTTCGTGGGGGTATTGGTTTGCAATACATCCTCAGGTTGATAATCGGGGTTTTGTACGGTCATGGCAGTGTTACCCTCTATAACAGAGATTTCTCCATCTGCAGATTGTGTATTTAATATACTGCCATCCTGCGTCATCATCGCATCTATGCCTGTTTCACCAATTTGAAATGTTCGTGCCATTTTAAATTCCTACTTGTTTTTATGTCCCAACACGGTTGTCCAGTTTTTTCATTCTAATGCTCTAAACATAAAAGATTCGTTAACAAGCATATTATTTTTCATAAAATTTTTTGAAAGTAAGTCTTTGTTAAGGGTTTATCTATACTTTGAGCAAATGAGATAGGGTATGCGTAATTTCAAAATATATCCTGAGTTTGTATAAAAAGCGTTTTATTGAAACGCGAAGAAAATAATATGGAGATAGCCTCAAGATGCTTGATTTTCAGTTTAATGATGATGGTTCTAACAAACAGTCGGGTGACTCTGTGACAGGTTTATCCGGTACAGAAATTATGAGCACGTCGATGTTGGTGATTGATGGACTAGGATCAACCATGGACGGATATACTGAAGGTCTGAACATGGACGACCTTGCGGTTAAGCTGGCCTCTATTGAGCCTGGTTTGGGGGCAGCGGAAACGCAAGAAATACCGATGGAAGATGATGAGGTGTGCGCGGTTGACGAAGCAAAAGGATATGAAGAAATGTTGTTGGCGCAAAACGACACAGAAGATTTTTCTTCTATCTCTGCGCTTGAAGAAAACGGCATTATCCCTGAGGCAAATGAAGCTCCGCAGGGGGCTGAGGAAGAGCTTGCGAGTGTTGCTGAACAATTAGCAGGTGTAGAACCCGCAGCAGGTGAGGCCGTTGGCGCACCATCTGGTGGTGGTTATGGTTTTGAAAGTGAATTCGAAGCACAAGGCGTTATCGGTTTGGAAGATGTTGGCCCGATTGATCCAACACAATTACAATACGGAATTGAATTTGATCGTGATGAACAATTTATTGATGATGAGGATGGCGGAAACGGTTCTGGCTTCGTTGATGATGCACCGGAAATTTTTGGTGCTGCTAAAATTTTGGACGAAACAGATGGATTCTCTTTAAGTGATAGCGGATTTTTGGCCTTTGACTTTGGGGGGAATGGCGGCGGAGAAATCTCCGCGAATGATGATTTTGTGCCGTCAGGTTCTATGGCCGATGGCGGACTGCATTCCGGCGGGCATGATGTTATTATCACGGCCACGCCAACAGGATATACGGGAACGGCAAATGGTCAGGTCGTGTTCACGTTCACAATTGATCCGCAGACAGGGGAGTATAATTACAACCAAGTCTTGCCGTTTGATCATGCGGATACGGGCAATCCTGACGATGCAATACAATTAGATTTCGGTGTACAAATATCAGATTCAGACGGTGATATTGAAACCACAACTGTCAGTATTACGGTGAAAGATGATGCGCCGATTTCGATTGATACAAAAGATATCAGTGTTGATGAAACGGATTTATCATCCGGCGCGCAAACCGCATCAGGTTCTGTCACCGTTGACTTCGGCAGTGATGGTGAAGGCACAATTACAGGAAACGGCGTCTCCGTAATAAACGGCATTACATCCGGCGGTGATCCCGTAATAGTAACCTATGATGCCACAACTGGTGTTTATACAGGCGCGGCCAATGGTGCGACGGTCTTTACAATGACGGTTCACAATAATGGTGATTATGACTTCACATTGATTGGTACAATTGACCACCCGAACAGCAGTGATCCAAACGACGCAGTTAGTCTGAATTTTGGTGTGATTGCCACCGATGGTGATGGTGATCCGATTGAAACAATGGTGCAAGTTGACGTTCTGGATGACGGACCAATCTGTGTGGTTCCTGAAACGGCGAGTGTTGATGAAACAAATATGGCACCGGATGTCTCAGTATCTGGGCAACTGGATGCACATTTCGGACAAGATGGCGCAGGCGGATTTACGGGTAACGGTGTTGGGCCAAGCCAAACACTGACATCAAATGGTGAAACCGTAATTGTGTCTTTCGACAGTACAACCAATACTTATACGGGCGTTGTAGGCACTGAAACTGTATTCACTTTAAGCATTGCAGCGGATGGCACATATAATTTCGTTCTGGAAGGGACGCTTGATCATCCTGATACGTCTGACCCGAATGATGTGATCACTTTGAATTTTGGAGTAACAGCCAGAGATTTCGATGGTGATGGCGTTGATGGCACACTAAAAATTAACGTTCTCGACGATGGACCGGTTGCGCATGATGATGCGGCGACGTTTGACGTATCCGACAGCAGCGTCGATGGCAATGTCATGGTGAATGATGAGTTGTCACAGGATATGGATAATACGGTCACACAAGTTAAATTTGGAGCCAATACAGTCGATGTGCCTGAAACGGGAACAATCACCATTGATGGTGATTATGGTACGTTAGAGCTTTCGGCCAATGGGTTTTATACCTACACACTCAATGCAGGGGCGGGGACAACAACAAGCATGTCCTCTTTTGATCCTGTGGCGTTGGATGTGGTTGGTACACAAAATTCGCTTACACAAGAAGGCATAACGGTTTCTGTAGCCAATAGTGGTAATTACGACTTGAGTTGGGTTGATACGGCAGACGGCAGTGGCATTGGTATTGATAATTTGAATAACGGCGACAGTAAGAAGGTCTGGCCGCAAGGGGAAACTTTTGACATTGATTTTGATCAAAATGCACAAAATGTTTCAATCACAGTGGCGGAAATCGGAAGTAATAATAACTATGGCCAACATGGTGTGGACTTTGTGGTGACACTAGAAGATGGAACTACAGTCGCAGGCGAACAGCAATTTGTGCCAAGCCAAATTGTTGACGGTGAGTTTTCTTTCGCCCTTGATGCGTCTGATTTTGGTGGTCTTGCTATTACCTCTATCGCGCTGAATTCAACAAATGCGGGTTCTTATAAAGGTGCGTCTTTCTTATTGAATAATGTGAAAGCGACATATGAGGACTCATCTGATGTTTGTGATGAATTTGAATATGTTTTGACTGATGGCGATGGTGATAGCTCCAGCGCAATCTTAATGCTGAAAGGCTTAACGCCTGAATTGATCGTCGGTAAAAACGTGGATGATACATCGAAGTCGGATGTTGACCATCATATTGGCGGCGAAGAAGGTGCGATTGTTGGCGGCGCGGCGGGTGATATACTGGTCGGTGATGTCGGTGGTGCAGGCACAATCACTGAAACACAAGACTATAACTTTGTGTTTATCCTTGATGTTTCAGGCTCTATGGGGAGTGCAAGTAACGCATCGTCTCGTATTTCATTGCTAAAAGATGCCGTTGAAAATGCGCTGAATGACTTTGGTGTATATCAAGGCGGAGAGATTAAAATCCACATCACGCCATTTGCAACAAACGTGATGCCAAGCGGGACGTTCACGGTTACAAATGCGGATGAGTTAACTGCCGCGATTAATTATCTGGATGGGCTAACAGGTAATGGTTTCACGAACTATGAGACGCCATTGCAAGAGGCTAATTTATGGCTGCAAAGTGGTGATGCTCTGGGCGGGGATGCTATTACAACCACCTATTTCATTTCTGATGGTAACCCGAACAGGTCGGTGAATGATGATACAGGCGCAGTACAAAGCGGTAGTGCCAATGCGGTCATGGCGGCAATCACAGGCGCAGACGGATCAGACGAGGTCGGCTTGTTACAATCACTGAGTGATGATGTTATCGCGATTGGTGTAAATGCCAGTAATTCGGTGATGTCACGTTTGGATGTCATTGATGAGGGCGGAGATGCCTTGAATATTGATGACCCATCCGATTTGGCGATTATTTTGAAAGATACGAGCCCAATCAATACATTAGATGATGTTGGTGATGATGTCATTGAAGGCGGTGGCGGCGATGACACGATCTTTGGTGATAGTCTTCACACAGACACATTGGCTGATGAGCATGGCTTGAGCACGCAAGACGGGGCAGGGTGGGACGTGTTTGATCGTCTTGAAAATGGTGAAAGTACACTTAACCCGAATTGGTCACGCGCGGATACTATTGAATATATCAAAAACAACCACGAAGCATTGTCGCAGGAAAGTGTTGTCGGGTCTGGAGCTGGGCGTCAGGGCGGTGATGATGTTCTGCGCGGCGGTGATGGTAATGATGTTATTTACGGTCAAGAAGGTAACGATGTTATCTATGGTGGCGCGGGCAATGACATTTTATCCGGTGGCTCTGGGCAAGATACATTTGTGATGGAAGCCGTAAGCCAAGGCGTTGATGTCATTAAAGATTTTAGCACCGGCGAAGGTGATGTTCTTGATTTATCAAGTTTGCTGCAAGGGTATGATCCCACGCAGCAAGCCATTGATGATTTTGTGTTCTCACGTGAGGTTGATGGCGGTACCGTTCTATCTGTGGATACAAGCGGTAGCGGTAACGCGACGCAAGCTGTTGATTTGGTTGCGTTGGAAGGACTACAAAACCTTGATCTTCAGCAGTTGATCGAAAACGGCAACATCAATATTTTGTAATTTTTCACATCGCAAAATAGGCTTCAATAAGTTTGCATATTTTTAGTCATTTCCCTATGGTGGCGCGGCATTGTGAGGTGCGGCGGTTTAAACGCAAGGATAAAGTGATTAAAGGTTAATGCCATGAGCGATCCAGAAGCTGATTTAACAGATTACGACATCAGAAAAAAATTCCTGATTAAATGTGCAGAAAACTACGAGACTGTTTTAGCCGAAATAGAGGGGGGCGCAGATGTTGACCCTAGTGTTGATACATTGCTCGACCGTCTAGAGCATGATTATACAGATGCATTTTTACTGCATTTTGGAGGAAGCTTTTCAAATGAGAAAACATTGCGCCTGTCTCTTGGTGCGCTTCACCCTGAAGGCTCTGCGATCGTAAAGGTGGTAGGCGATCGTTTGGCGGATGTTGTGGCTAAAAAACTGCCGTTTGATCACGATGTAAGAAAATCTGAAGAAAAAACTTTTATGGGTGTTTTCAAAAGCAAGAAACGCCCTGATCCAATAGCGTTTAGTCGCCATAGTAAGAATATGAGTGCTGAGGTTTTCGAACTGGGGCGCGCTGATGGTTCGGTTGCACCGCGAGTGTTATTGACACGTGATAAAAACAAAGAGGGCCAGCATCTTTGTATTAGTACATTACCCGGATCTTCTGAACAGCTTACGGAGATAGACGTTGTTAATATTATCCGTGCGCAGGATGATGCGGGCGGTGCGCCAAAATTATTGGGCGGCAAGATGACCCACTATCTCCATATTACACCCGAAGCAACAGAGGCCCATGAACAGCTTTTTATTATTGATCCGCACAAACAATTTGATGGTGATGAGCTAATCAAAGAAGAATTGGACGTTATCGCAGCGGGTTTAGAGCGCATATATGCCACGAATGTTGTTAAGCTGATTGAAGAGCATGGGTTGGATCAATCCTTGCATTCAACTGTGCGCACCCAGATTGCCGATGATATCGACGCGACCGTAACGGAAGATATGCCAAGCTTCTGACACAGCAGATAATACGATATAAAATTGTAATCTTAAGATTGTTTTTGGGTAAGTTCTTCACGCGGCCCGAAAAATTCAAAATGCACTTGCGGTGCAGGGATGCCCCATTTGAGTAAATCTTGATAAATGCCAACCATAAATGGTTTGGGCCCACAGAAATAATAATCGGCATGGCGTTCAGGTGCAAAAGATTCAATTAATTCCGCATTGATAAAGCCGGTTGAGCAATTCCCCTCACGTTTTACCGCGCCATTTTCGGCATCGCTGTAACGGTAATGTACAGTGAGATTGGGGTGCTTATCAGCCAAATTATCAATGGTTGTTTTAAATGGCTGAACATCTTCATTGAGGCAGCCATGCACAAATATGATTTCACGGTTCTGCTTGGCATCAAGAACAGACTTCAGAATACTAAGAATTGGCGTGATTCCAATGCCTGCTGCGAGTAACACCAAGGGACGTTCGTGGCGATCTTTGACATTAAGGAAGAATTCCCCGCATGGCGGTGCCAATTCAATTATGTCACCTGTGTTTTTTGTATCATGTAAAAGACTTGAGACATAACCATCAGGTGTTTCGGCCTTGGCACCGACTTCCTTTTTTACACTAATACGTAGATAATCCTGACCCGGTTTATCAGACAGGCTGTAATTACGCATTGTGGTTGATCCGTCTTTCGTTGGCATCCGCACCGTAATATATTGCCCGGGCATATAATCGGGCAATGCGCCGTCATCTTCCGGCTTAAGATAGAAGGAGGTAATGACGCTGCTTTCTTTTTCTTTCCGGTCGATTTTGAACTTTCTAAAACCTTCCCAGCCGCCTGTTTTTTCTGCCGCTTCTGTGTAGATTTGTTGTTCTCGACCAATCAGAATATCAGCTAAGAAACCGTACGCTTCGCCCCATGCATTGATAACGTCATCTGTCGCGCCGTCACCTAAAACCTCACGGATAGAGACCAAAAGATTTTCACCAACAATGGGGTAATGCTCCGGTTTAATCTGAAGGGATGCATGTTTATGAGCGATCAACTCAACTGCGCCACCCAGAACTTCAAGATTGTCGATATTGGCAGCATACGCACATATAGCCGCCGCCAAAGCGCGCTGCTGCGTTCCACCCGCTTGGTTTGCGGGGTTAAAGAAAGGTGCGACCTCAGGGTTGTGGGAGAACATACGCGTATAGAAATGCTTGGTTAGTGTTTCTCCGTGCTCATCCAAAATAGGAGCGGTTGATTTAACAATATCGATGGTTTGTTGTGAGAGCATGATGAAAGCCTTTGTAATATGTATTTTAAATGCACATTATAATTGTCTTCTTAATTTGGCAACCCTATTTTATAGTAAATTATGCAATTAACGTCATTTACAGATTATGGTCTACGAACTCTTATGTTCCTTGCTGCTCATCCCGATAGGATGTCCAGTGTGAAGGAGATTGCCGAGCATTTTGATATTTCGCGCAACCATTTGGTTAAGGTTGTGCATCGTCTGTCACAACTGACTTATATTGAAACGGTTAAAGGAAAAGGCGGTGGTATTAAAATTGCAAAAGATACAACAAAGCTACGCCTAGGTGATTTGATATCAGAATTAGAGCCTAATATGAATATGGTTGAATGTTTTGATCCTAAAACCAACACATGTCGTATTACACAGTCATGCCAGTTGAAGCATTATTTGTTTGAGGCAACAACGTCATACATTGATGTGCTAAACCAATACACACTCGCGGATGCGATACCGACATTTGAAATCTAACTTTATCGTACTTAATTAACTGCCGATATTACCTTAGAAATATCCCAAAAGCTAAACAATCCTAGTGTGTCTTTATCAAATGGGCCGTGTGTTTTATTAAGAATGCTTTCTCTCATTCTTATTCTGTGCCATAAGCTCCTTTGTTAAGGAGCAAGATAAATGTTAACTGTATCAAATCTGACCTATAAAATTGGAAACCGTACAATTCTGGATGAATGCGGTGTCAGTATTATCGACAACTGGAAGGTTGGCGTTATTGGCTTAAATGGCGCGGGTAAATCTACTTTATTCAAATTGATTGCGGGTGAATTGCAAGCGGATGGTGGTACGGTAAGTTATCCTTCTAATCAAAAGCTTGGCATGGTGCGACAAGATATTCCGGAAACAGACACACCTCTGATTGATATGGTTTTAGCGGCGAATGAAGAGCTAGCGCAGCTTTGGGAAGATACGGAAACAGAAACAGATCCGAATAAAATTGCAGAAATATATGAAAAGCTATCTGATATGGATGCTTATTCTGCGCCTTCAAAAGCCTCTCGATTGTTAACTGGCCTTGGGTTTAAGGAAGAGCAGTTGCAAGAGCCATTCTCCTCTTTCAGTGGTGGTTGGCGTATGCGGGTGGCTTTGGCTGCTGCCTTGTTTGTGGAGCCTGAAATCCTGTTGCTTGATGAGCCGACCAACCACTTGGATCTTGAAGCCATTATGTGGTTAGAGGCGTATTTGGCCGCATACCCACACACGCTTTTGATTATTTCGCATGATCGTGAAGTGCTCAACAGATGTATTGATCATGTCGTCCATGTCGATAACCAACAGCTCACTTTATATACCGGAAATTACGATACTTTTGAGCGTGAGCGCGCAGAGCGGCTTGGCTTACAACAAAAAATGTTTGAAAAACAGCAGGCCGAACGCGAGCATATGCAAAAATTCGTGGATCGCTTTAAGGCGCAGGCGAGTAAAGCCCGTCAGGCACAAAGCCGTATGAAAGCTTTGGAGCGTATGGATATTGTTGATGCCGTGATTGCCAATAGAGCGGTAAGGTTTTCTTTCCCTAACCCGGATAAAATTCCATCCCCCATGGTGTCCATTGATAAGGCCGATGTCGGTTATGCAGAAGGCAATCCTATTCTTTGCAATATCCATGAGAGTATTGATCGGGATGACCGTATCGCCATCCTTGGCGCAAATGGTAATGGTAAATCAACGATGATGAAGCTGATTGCCGGGAAATTAGACGTGATGGAGGGCAGCCTTTTTCGCTCGAATAAATTACGCATTGGGTATTTCTCTCAGCATCAGACAGAAGAGCTGGACGTCAATGCGACGCCCTATGAAGAAATGATGGGCATGATGCGGCAGAAATATCCTGAGGTTAGTGAGCCGATCGTGCGTGCGAAACTGGGTGCCTTCGGATTTTCGCGTCAACTGTCAGACAATAAAATATCAACATTGAGCGGTGGTGAGAAGGCGCGCCTTCTCTTTGCGTTTATGAGTTTTGATGCTCCCCATCTTCTTCTTTTGGATGAGCCAACCAACCACCTTGATATTGATGCGCGGGAAGCCTTGGTACAGGCGCTTAATGGGTATGATGGTGCGATCATAATCGTCAGTCACGATCCGAATATGATTGAACGTGTTGCTGATCGTTTGTGGTTGGTTAAAGATGGTGCGTGTACGCATTTTGATGGCGATCTGGAGGATTACCGCAAGTTTACAATTAAAGCGCGCCGTGAGGAGCGTAAAAGCGAAAAGAAGAAAAAAGACAAGGCTGCCGCTGATCCTGAAAAAGATGCACCGAGTTTCAACCCGCAAGTGGTTGCCAAGCTTGAAAAGAAAATAGAAAAACTGGAAGCACAGAAAGTTGAGTTGGAAACCCTGATGAGCGCGGAAGGTTTCTATACACAGCCCAACATCGACACCGCCAAGATACAAGAAACACATACCAAGTTGCTGGCAGATTTAGTGATCGCAGAAACAGAATGGATGGAAAAGCAGGTGGGTTAGATTTTGGTATATGAGTACAAGCGTTAGGAAAGTTATTTTTTTCTAACGCTTGTACTAAATCCTGATATTTAAGTCGCTTTAGATTTACGGGTGGGAGCTTGCGCCTTTGCCATGTGTTCTTCACAATAGGGTGCTCCAGGATCGCTTGGCGCGCCACAAAAATGAAGTCCCTCATCTTCGGTACTGCCAAAAGGCCAACGGCACATTCCGCTTTTTAAATCTTCCATGGTGATTGTACTCATACTAAATATCCTTTTGGCTGTTATTAAATCCTGAAACGCTAAGTGTGCGTACCCCTTTAAACTTTGCAATATAGCGTACTTATGGTACTCAGACATTAATATTTTGTCCATTTGGAGCTTTTAACATGAAACTCATTGCCCTTAATTTGCCCCGTGATTTTAGTGAACAATCAGTCGCTGAACTTTTCAAAGCCTATGGTAATATTAAAGCCTGTGATCTGGTTCTTAATAAAGATAGTGGTAAGTCCAAGGGGTTTGCCTTTGTGGAAATGGCGTTGGCGCATGAAGGAGAGGTAGCGATAAAAGAGCTACATGGCTCAAAAGTAGGGAAAAATAGAATCCGCGTAAAGCAAGCTGACTAAACCAACTCAATATATTTCGGTGAAATTTTAATGAGGCGTTGTTTATATAGGCTGCCGATCGCGCGTTTAAAATTCTTTTTGCTAACCTTGAATGTCGCAAATATTTCTTCAGGCGGGCTTTTATCTGAAATATCTATGCGCCCATTTTCTTGTTTGAGCTGATTTAAAATTTGTGCTTCTAGCGCATCGCGCGTATCTGCGTCGAAGGCATTAATATTGAGATTGATTTTTCCATCGTCGCTAATGCTTTTGATCCATCCTTTCATCGTTGTTCCAAGCTGTAGCGGTTGTGAAAGCTCGCTGTGATAAATAAGGCCGAGTTGCTTGTGATTGATAACCGCCTTAAACCCCAGTTCGGTTTCATCCGCGATGAGGAGGTCGACTTGCTGACCTTCTTCCAGATCACCTTGATATTCATCTAAGTGATGGTAGAGCAAAGATGAGGCGGCGGGACGTCCTTTTTTGTCCAGATACACATGCACGACGCAATAATCGCCTTCATCTACGTAATAAGCTTGTTCTGAATGGGGAAGGAATAAATCCTTGGGCAAGCCCCAGTCCAAAAACGCACCGTTATCACCCGTTGAAACCACTTCTAAATTTGCACATTCGCCGACTTTAACAAGCGCAGGGGCAATAGTGGCCACGACATTATCCGATGTATTGCGATAGATAAAAACCTCTATTTCTTCGTCTACCCGAAGGTTTTTAGGGGCATCAAGCAGATGTACATCTCCGTAATGTTCGCCTTCAAGGAAAACGCCATCTTTGCCGACTTCTATAATTGTTAAAACGTTCATTTGATAGAGGTGCGGCATTTTCGAATATCCATTGGTAAGTTAAATACTGTGATTGTACATAATGTAAAAACATGCGTAGGGATATGTTTATTCACTGAGTGCGTCTAAAAACACTTGCCCATATTTGTCGAGCTTGGATTGACCAACGCCAGGTACACCGCTCATCGCGATTAAACTCAGTGGCTTGCGTAGAACCATATCAATCAATGTTTTATCGTGAAAAACAACATAAGGCGGTATGTTTTTCTCTTTGGCTATGCTTAATCGCAACGCCTTAAGCGTCATAAATAGTTCCTGATCGGCCTCGCTTTCAAGGCTAAGTGCTGGGTCGGTTCTTTTTCCGTTCTTCGAGGACGACCCACCGATAGACTTAGGGTCAAGCCGTACTTGCAAGGCGGGCTTATTGCGTAAGAAATCTATGCCTTCTTGTGTCATTTTGAGTCCACCATGCGCATCCATATCAACATATATATATCCCCGTGCAACAAGTTGGCGAATAAGGCTCTGCCATTCTTTGCTTGAATGCTCTGTTCCGATGCCAAACGTGCTTAAAGATCCGTGCCCGAATTTATCAATACGGTCGTTGTTTTTTCCCAATAAAACATCAATCACATAGCCTCCGCCAAACCGCTGTCCTGTCCGTAGGATACAGGACAGTAATTTTTGCGCTGCGATTGATCCATCAAACGTTTCGGGCGGGCGCAGGCATGTATCGCAATTGCCGCAAGGGTTACCGTTATCATCAAAATAGCGTAGTAATATTTGCCGACGACATGTCACACTTTCACAATATCCCAAAAACGAAGTCAGCTTCTGTCGTTCAATCCGTTTTTGCGCATCTGGTGCATCCGATCCTTCAATCATCTGTCGCTGTAAGGCTAAATCCTGTAGGCCATAAACCATCCACGCAACAGCCGGTAATCCATCGCGCCCTGCGCGCCCTGTTTCCTGATAATAAGCTTCGATATTTTTGGGCAAATCAAGATGCGCGACAAACCTAACATCGGGTTTATTAATGCCCATGCCAAAGGCAATGGTGGCCACCATAATCACACCCTCATCTTTGATAAAGCGCGCTTGGTTATGGTTGCGTACATCTTTGTCCAATCGTGCGTGATAGGGCAGAGCGTTATATCCGCGTTCTGCAAGCCACTTTGCCGTTTCCTCAACCTTTCTGCGTGATAGACAATAAACAATGCCGCTTTCACCGCTATTTCGGCTTTTTAAAAACCGTAAAAGCTGAGCGCGCGGATTGTCTTTAATTGCCACTTCATAGGTGATGTTGGGGCGATCAAAGCCAGCCACATAAAGCTTGGGCAGAGCCAAGCGTTCAACAATATCTTTGCGTGTTGGGGCATCTGCGGTTGCAGTTACCGCAATACATGGCACATCAGGATAGCGCGTCCGCAGCAGTGATATTTGTCGATATTCAGGTCGAAAATCGTGTCCCCATTGTGAAATACAATGCGCTTCATCAACTGCAAAAAGGGCGATTTCAATTTCGTCTAAAAGATCCAAAAATGTATCATTAACAAGCCGCTCAGGCGCAACATAAACCAGATCAAGTTCACCGTTGCGTAAATTCTTTAGTGTTTCTTGGAGTTCCGGATATTCTAACCCTGAATGAATTGTGGCCGCATTAACACCAGCTTCGCGTAAGGCGATTACCTGATCTTGCATTAATGCGATGAGGGGGGAGATAATAACGCCCGTACCTTTAAGGCACAGTGCGGGAATTTGATAACACAGCGATTTGCCACTTCCTGTTGGCATAAGAACGCAGCAACTTTGGCCGGATATAACGGTATTGATAATATCTTCTTGTTCTTCACGAAAATGAGTGTAACCAAAGACAGATGATAATATATGTGCGGGATCTGCAATATTGTCTATATGGTGCCTTTGATCTGTGTTGACGGCACTTACCATGATTTTCAAATGTCCTTAATGCTTTCGATGCTGCCACCTTAACAGGCCATCCTCATTCGTCAACATTATGCTATCATGGCGCAAAAGGAACACCATTTTAGAACGGATAAAAATGCTTCACTTGCAGGTTTTTACTGACGGTAGTGTGAACACACAGTTGAAGGTGGGCTATGGCGCTTACCTTGTTGTAACTGATCAGTGTGCATCCATAGCCTCGCTTAAAGAGAAGGTGAAAGTTAGGCGCTTTGAACAAACAAGCTCAACGAAATTGGAACTACAAACTTTATTGTGGTCACTGGATGAAACGATTGCTTGGGCTAGTGAAAGAGATATTACGCTGACAGTTTATACGGATTCTCAAAATATTATTTCTCTACCAGAGAGGCGTACTCGTCTTGAGAAGGAAAATTATTTTTCTAGTAAAGGTAAGCGGCTAAATAATTATGAGTTGTATCAAGAGTTTTATCGATTAACATCAAAAATAAAATGCAGGTTGGTTAAGGTGGTCGGTCATCAGAAAGCTAGCAAGAAAGATGAGATTGATAGGCTATTCGGTTTAGTTGATCAGGCATCTAGGCGCGCATTGAGAGATGAGTTTTAGCACCAACCAGCTTATTACAATAAGTATTGGCAAGGTTCGGCTTCAGGCTCTGGACTCGTAACAATGTATTTCAATCGATCCCAATTAATTATTGCGGCGCGTGATCGTGCACCCGAAGATGTTAAATCAAATTTACTTTAAACGCTCTCTGTCGCGAGTTTGTCCCCGCGACAGAGATTTGATGTATTTTAGTCTTTTGTAGATTTTGCTAGACGGTCCCATCTCATTTTGATGAGGGCACCGTGGCGTTCAATCAATGAGGCTGTGATAATTATAATTCCACCGGATAGAGATAAAACGATCCAATTGGAGAAATCCACCCATTGTGCCAATTCTAGAATTTGTCGTCCAACACCAGCCAACAAAGTCAGCATGCCCATCACCATCAGGTAACGTAAACCATGCTGGCGACCTATTGTAATGACTGCCAGTCCGGCAATAATACACAAAACCGCATTCGATATATCATCTGTGAACATGACCGGAAGGATATGGCTCGTAATCAGTGCCATTGCGGCCAACCGTATGGGGATAAGTGGGTTTTGACAGCGGTTAGATATATCGAGCAATAATCCCGCAAATACAAATCCAAATACGTTGATGGCAAGTGCACCTGAAAGATAACGTTCTGCCAACATCGCCGCAGGTATTGCTACTCCTAATGCTGCACCGAGTGATAACCAATGCGTTGCGATACGCGCAAAAGATTTTTCTTCTGTTTGCTCTGCGCAGAAACGTAAAGCGATAAATATTGTGCCTGCGAGTATGATTTGCAGTATCTCATCCACCGGGTAGAGCCATATGCTTCGGCAAATGATGATTCCTGCCGGCACAAATATGGTGGCCATTGCAAACATGCCCTCCGGCGTACGCAGCGTATTGTCCTTTGCCATGTGCTTACAAAACAAACTGAGCGGAAGTATGACGGCAACCAGTGCGGCTATCCCAACGAAGAGGGATTCCCGAACAGGCACAAGCAGCAATAGGTTTGTGAATAGAAACAGCGCAGACAATAAGCCCGCAGAGCGGCGTGCCAGCACTTTATGACCGATCCATGTAACTGGTGCGCTGATTGCCAGCGTACCGAACAAGGCCATAATAATTGCGCCGAATTCCGGTGCGTCCCACTTGGCAAAACTAGGATATTGCACAAGTTCGCTACCCCACTGTGTGGTAGAGAATATGAGTGCACCTAATGTTGTCATGTTGACAGTAATGGAAATCAAACCTAGCCCAAAAAAGATGCGAGCCCCTTTATTTTCCTTCAAGATATAGCTTAATCCAAATCCACTAAGAGCCAGAAGGAAGGTTTGTGATAGCAGCATGTAGTAGCGGCTAATATCGTTACCATCAGACCATCCTTGCATTAGATAGGACGACATGGCGACAAGCATTATTAACGCTCCGCATACACGTAACAATGATGCGAAGTTTGTCACATTACGAATAAGATCAAAAATATTTGATCTATCTTCCTCCGGAGTGAGGTGATGTTCTTCCCACTCAACCACATATGGGTCTTCCTTCTGTATAGTCATTTTTACTCTCCCTCTTTAGTGTTCAATAATTCGGCAAGCTCAGCCTGTAACTGCACAGTGTTTTCTTCTTTTGCAAAAGACATATCGAGCGTATCCGTAGATGATATATGGCCTGTCGAATACTCCGTTTCGGTGATGAGTGTTTCCCAACGATCAAAAGTATCTTCAATGCCGTTATTGGTGGTGCCTTCGATTTGATTGATGATACGCATTGCATCTGCTGTTGATTGACGGGAGCGCATCAGATTTTGTTGTTGCGTGATGTCATGCAGGCGCTTTTCCATGCTTTGCACATTTTCGCCGACCTTGGCTTCAAGCTCTTCATGCTTTGTCAATGCGGCTTGCGTTTGTGTAATCTGTTCGCGGCACTGGTTACGCCGCGCGATGCAAGCCAAAGCTTTTTGCTCATCCTTTGTGGCGATATCTTTTGCGCGATCCTCCCACAGTTGCGCCTTATATTTGGCATCGTCCAAACGCCGTTGCATTGCTTCACCATCTCGGCGGACGCGATCTAATCGCACTTTGGCTTTTGCTACGGCCGCACGTGTGTCTTTCAGGGCAACCGCCACTATCGCATCATGGTTTTCAACATGTGATACCACCTCATCCAGTTTACTGGTGAACGTGGCTGTAATACGGGAAAATAGGTTCATTTTGTTTACTCCTTCATTTGTTTACATTCTCTTTACCGTACACAAGGGAAGCCTTTATCGATACTTAATTGACATAAGTTGTAATATATGATTATTTTAGTATTGCATTGTAATACTTCAAGGGGGTTTGATGCAGACGGCTTTATTAATTCAAACGTTAAAACAATGTCTCAAGGCGCAAGGGCGGACTTATGCAGATGTCGCGCAAGCACTTAGCTTGTCCGAAGCGAGCATAAAACGCATGTTCTCGGAGCAACAATTTTCTCTACAGCGGCTAGATAGCATATGCCAGATGCTCGGTATGGAAATCAGCGACCTTGTAAAGCAAATGGATGCATCACAAGCGAAGGTCGAGCAATTGACGCACAGTCAGGAAACGGAAATTGTTCAAGATATGGCGTTAACATTGGTTACTGTGTGTGTGTTTAATCATTGGACGATCGAGGATATCACACAATACTTCGCGCTAAACCAAGAAGAATGCGTTGGGAAATTACTAAAGCTTGATAAGATTGGCATTATTCAATTGCTGCCGCATAACAAGGTTAAGCTTCTCGTTAGCCCTAATTTTTCATGGATAGAAGATGGCCCGTTTGAGCGTTTCTTTCGCGAACATGTAGGACAAGAATATTTTAATAGTAACTTTCAAGGAGAGCACAGGTGCTTACGCGTCTTGAACGGTACGGTTTCTCATGCCAGTGCGGCAGAATTTCAACGCAAATTATTAAGGCTGGCTGGTGAATTTCGAGAGGTGGTGCGCGAGAATTCATCCCTTCCGTTAGAAAAGCGCAATGGAATAACACTGGTTCTGGCAATGCGGAACTGGGATTTTGGACTGTTTCACCATCTTATTCGCCCAGAATATAAGACTTAAGTCATAGGTTATCTAACTGGAATTATCTGAGTTTGTTACGTATATTCTTTAAAGGATAAAGAAATACAAAGAAGAGTGACAGTGAAACAAAAAGAAAACGAGCCATATGAATATAAAGCGCGCGAAATTGAAAATATGGAAGATAGAGCCTTTCGTTTTGGTGAGGGGAAAATAAGCGGGGCTATATCCTGTTTTCTTGGTGTTCTAAGTTTTCTTGGCGTTCTTTGTTATAAATTTCCAGCCTATCTAACAGTGACAGAGCTTCGGGCTGGATACGATCATGAAATGTTGCGTAATGTTTTAATGTACAGCATGTGGGCATCACTTATATTTGGTCTTTTTACCTTTGTGATGGGGAAACAACGAAAATTAGGGGCAATAGGCGTTTTATTTGCATGCGCGGCCTTTGCGATTGGCGGATATTCTGTGGAACCTGGGAATGTCGGTGAAAACCAACTGTCTCTGGGGTTAGACTGGCTCATTCTTGCTCTCCTTGCATCTGTCATTCTTTTTACCTTTTTGGAAAAAGTTTTTCCTAAATACAAAGAACAAGCAATTTTGCGTCCTGAATGGCAACTTGACTTAGCCTATTTTTCAGTGAACCATCTTGCCTTTGCTTTACTCCTTTTAATTGGAAATTATTTCACGAGCACCGTTTTTGGATGGGCCGCGAACGCCGACTTACAACAGTTTGTTCAAAATTTACCACTGGGCTTACAAGTTATCCTCTTGGTGATATGTGCTGATTTTGTTTTATATTGGTCACATCGTATGTTTCATGAAAATCCGAAGCTCTGGAAAATACATGCAGTGCATCACTCCGTAGAGCATATGGATTGGCTTGCAGGGTCTAGAAACCACATTATGCAGACAGTGATGGATCGCTCTATTGCTATGATCCCGCTATACTTGATTGGGCCTGATAAAGCGGCATTAGATATTTACGTTGTTTTTGCCGGACTACAGGCTGTTCTTGTTCATGCTAATTTGGGGATACCTTTTGGCCCATTAAAATACATTTTTTGTACGCCTCAATATCATCATTGGCACCATAGTTCCGAGGCGCCAGCGATTGACACAAACTATGCCGTCCACCTTCCTGTTTTCGACATGATTTTTGGCACATACCATATGCCGTCAAAGCACTGGCCTGCTCATTATGGAACAACGATCAGGCTCCCGAGAACGTATATGAAACAATTTTTCTATCCTTTTAGACGCCGTAAAAAGAAGTGATTGCTAGTGTTAGCGTAAAATCCATCATTCCTCTTGTGCCTTTGAGATAGGGTTTATTCATACGCCATCATCTTTTTATACTACATGCGTATGCATCTACATTTCATTATTTGTAGCAATTAAAGTTGTGTTAAGCTTAGCTAACGTACAATTTGCACGGGGGAGCTCATGGGTTGTTTTAGATATATTTGCCTTTATACGGTACTTTTTTTGGGTACGTTTACATCAAGTGCATCGTTCGGGTACACAGGTGATAGTCGTGATGAAAAACCTGTAGTTATGGCTATGACAGCCGCGTTTGTTTCTGAAGGTGGGGGGGGTGTTTATGCCCAAATAGCAGATTACATTACAAAGAAATCCGGACTTGAAATAGAGTTTTTGACGGGACTTTCTTATGGTACGGTCAATGCTATGGTAGAGGATGGAGCTGTCGATATAGCGTTCATTTCCGGGTATCCCTACACACTATTGCATGATGAGCGAGAGAGTTCACCTGTTGAATTATTGATTGCACCGATAATGGAATCCCCCCTTTATGAAGGGAAACCGATCTATTATTCTTATGTCATAACTCATAAAGACAGTACTTTCAGTAAGTTTTTAGACCTCAAAAACAAGCGTTTTGTTTATAATGATAAAACCTCTAATTCCGGTTATAATATGCCACGCGCCAAGCTCATTGAAATGGGCGAAACAAAAGGTTTCTTTAGCGAGGTTTTGCAATCCGGCTCTCATGAGGAATCTATTCGTTGGGTGGCAGAAGGAAAGGCAGATATAAGTGCCGTTGATTCTTTGGTTTTTAACTACATGCTGAAGACGGGATCCAAATATGCCGCAGAAATCAAAATTATCGATAAGCTTGGTCCGGCGGGTATTCCGCCTGTGGTTAAATCTATAAACCTGTCCGATGAAAAAGCTTCCAAAATTAAGGATGCTCTTTTGCATATGCACGAAGATCCTGAAGGGCAGAAAATTCTTAAAGAAGCCTTTGTAAAAAAATTTATTGCCGCAGATGATACTCTTTTTGATGATGTACGTCGTTGGCATAAAATGGCGGTTGATGCTAATTTTATGGAGATTAAATAAAAAGAATGCTGCCCGAGCCACAATCCATATGGGATTACATTTTCATTTTTGGTGAAATTCCTTCAACAGCAGAGACAGGCGTCTACATTTGGCCTCTTGTTCTACTGTCCTATGTGATTGCTTCATTAGGGTCGTACACTGGATTGCGTTTGGCTACAGATATTCACCGCGCAAAAACAGAAAAATTGAAGTCTTGGCTGCATATAGGCGGAGCGGTTGCATTTGGTGCCGGCATATGGTCGATGCACTTTATTGGTATGTTGGCTTATGACATGAATATGATGCTTACATATGATGTTGTTATTACTATTCTGTCTATGGTTATTGCCATTGTTATTGCCTATGGCGTTTTACAAATTATTCGTCCATCCCGATTGAGCTTTTTCTATCTTGGTTTTGGTGCTGTATCGCTGGGGTTTGCCATTTGCGCAATGCATTACACCGGTATGTCTGCAATGCAGATGGACGCTGATTTGCGCTATATCCCGGAGCTGTTTGTCTTTTCTTTTGTTATTGCCGTTACGGCTTCTGGCGCGGCGCTCTTCATTGTTTTCATGTTGGGGAAATATGACGGGAACAGAAAAAGTATTTTGGAAATAGGGGCCGCTCTAATAATG
>CAXHFH010000010.1:0-34601 GCA_964015995.1 uncultured Alphaproteobacteria bacterium | reverse complement strand
TAAGAGACAGGGATATTGCAGGATTTGGGTGCGCAGAGTTGGCTCACGGGGACAGAAAAAACGCTGTTCTCCGATATCGAAAAAACAGCGCATTGTATTGATGTGGAAAGTCTAAAAGAAAAGATTCGCGCTCACTAGGCGATGTCTAGACCGTTTCTCTTTGCTCTCGCTTCTTTTTGCGCGTCGCGGTCAACTTTTGCCAAGAAATCAAGGCGCACACCTTCTTCTTCTGCAACTTGATTGCCAACGCGTATGGCTTCTTCGGCTGTTGGCTCAGATGATAAAATCACGGCACTGCCCATGGTCACGTAATTGCCCTGATGATGTTTTCGCCATTCATTATCTAATATAACTGAATCAAATTTACTTGCGCTCTGTCCGCCGTTATATCCGACTGTATCGTCATTATCCATTTTATAACCCCATTCTTTATATTGTTAATGCTTATAGTATTGGTTATGGCAATCGCTGTCAAAATTTTTTCAATAGATCCAACACCAAATCATTCTCCTCCGGCGTGCCGATGGATAGGCGCAGGCAATTTTTTGTCTCCGGCTTGGATGAAAAATCACGAATAATGACGTTATGATCGGCAGCGAAATCACAAAACCCCTTGGCGTCCTTCATTTCTATCAAAAGGAAATTCGCATCACTGGGGTAGAGGTGAACGACTTGATCAGATTGCGAGAGTGCTTGCTCCATACGGGCGCGCTCCGTCATAATTTTCTGAATGTTCTCTTTTGCAATGTCTTGAATGTCTGGTGAGAGCACATGAAAGGCGGCCTCTATGCTCAGGCGCGGCAGCGGGTAAGCGTCCAGAGCCTTCTTTTTCACAAGCGCAATAAAGTCGATATCACCGCAGAGCATGCATCCCATGCGCATGCCTGCGAAGGCGAAGCTTTTGGATAGCGTCCGTAAAATAATCAGGTTCGGCGTGCTTTCCAGATCATCGACCATGCTGCCGTTTTCGGAAAATTCGGCGTAAGTTTCATCCAGAACAACGACCGCGTGTCCTTCTAATTCATCACAAATTTCGGCAATAATATCATGGGAGAAACTGTTGCCCGTCGGGTTGTTGGGGGAGCATAAAAACACCAGTTTTACAGCGTTTTTAGGGTCTTTGGCTTGTTTGATAATTTGCTCGTGATCTAATGAAAACGTGCCGTCTTGTTTAATCAAAGGAACGCTAATCACACCTGCGGGCATGGCGTATGCATCAACCGCATACATTCCGAAGGTTGGGGGTGTGATTAGGATTTTATCTTGATGCGGCTCACAAAACACTTTGGTGAGAACAACCAGCGCCTCATCTGCGCCGCGTGTCATGGCCACTTGTGTGTGCTCTACACCGTAATTCTGAGCGTATGCTTCAAGTAGAGCTGGCGGTTGTGGCTCGGGGTAGCGATTGAGGCCTTCTAGTCCCGGAAGGGGGTAGGGATTTTCGTTGGCGTTCAGATAGGTTTTGGTTTCGTCTTTTCCGGCTTCCATCCCCGCAGAGCTGTAACCCTCCATGGTTTTGTAATGGTCGCGGATATGTTTAAAAAGAGCATCATTCATGCCCATGAGTAAAGACAGAATAGAGCTATAAAATCAAAGTATTTTTACCAAACAAAGGGTATTAATCGCCACTTCACGCGGCTTTTATATGTTTGGTATCCATGATCTTCAGACAGTATCTTTTCTTCTGCCAAAATTCGGTAGATATCAGCGGCGTAAATAGCCACCAATATAACAACATTCATGGCCGATATGTTTTGCAAAACGATGCATGTTATGAATACAAAATATCCAAAATAAAGGGGGTGGCGGATGAGGCTGTAGAGACCTTTGGTTTTGATATTTCGAATGGCGGGCACAATACCAAAACTGTTGTTCAGGCTTAAGACCGCGATGATCGATATAAAAATCCCGATGAGTTGTAAGAGCAATAGCGCATGACTTTCAAGTGCATTTTCAACAGGGAAGATGAGCATGGGAAGTGCTGTCCCTAAGACGGCGATGATCCAGTCTTTCGGATCCATGGAAACCTTTGATGGCGCAACGCGGATAAGGAAAAATAACGCAATACAGCTGACCTGTATCATCATTAAAAGGGTGCTGAACTTTGGTGTGGTGTTGTAATCATTATAATAAATCATAATGAAATTACCGAATAATCCGGCCAGAATGATGTTCGTTAGTAATGGGCCGTTTGTTAAGGTCGATATGAAATTATCAGTTTTGCGGGTTGGTGCATTATCATCAGATTCATTATGTTCATCAGCCTCACTTTGATGCGCTTGGCTCTCGTCAATAGGGCTATCGGTATTATCGAGAGCGTTCCCCTCAGGTTTTTCGTCTATTTCCGGCGTTTTATCGTCATTCATAAGCTGCATTTCTGTGTTGTGTTCGTGCTTTTGCAAATCGTCCCATTAGCATAGCAAAAAATTACTCTATTTCATATAGTTAGCCTGTTGAAAAATGCACATAAAAATGGTGGTTTATCCTGTTTTTCACTACACCCGTGTGCTATATAATAATATTGGCAAAAACAGACAAAAAACTAGCGAAAACCTGCGGTTTTTCGAGTAATTTTAGAATGAGAGATTAAATGACAGAACCAGTAGCACAACCCGTCGGCGATAATGATGATTATGGCGCAGATTCCATTAAGGTTTTACGTGGTCTTGAGGCCGTTCGTAAACGTCCAGGTATGTATATTGGCGATACGGATGATGGTACAGGCTTACACCACATGGTGTACGAGGTCGTTGATAACGCGATTGATGAATCACTCGCAGGGTATTGTGACCGTATTGATGTGATGTTAAATGCCGACGGTTCTGTCACCGTAAAGGATAATGGGCGCGGTATTCCCGTGGGTGAGCATGAAGAAGAAAAGGTTTCTGCGGCGCAGGTGATTATGACGCAGCTGCATGCTGGTGGTAAGTTCGATGATAACTCATACAAGGTATCGGGTGGTTTGCACGGTGTTGGTGTGTCGGTTGTGAACGCATTGTCAGAATATCTTGAGCTGAATATTCGTCGTGAAGGCAAAGAATGGTACATGAAGTTTAAGCATGGTGATGCCATTGGCGATTTGGAACCGATTCGTGACCTTGAAGAGGGTGAGCGCAACGGAACAGGTGTTACGTTCTTGCCTTCGCCTGAAACATTTGCCCTTACTGATTTTGATTTTAAAACCCTTGAAGATCGCCTGCGTGAATTGGCGTTCTTGAACTCTGGCGTGAATATCTATGTTTCGGATAACCGTGCGGATAATGAAGAAGACTGGATTGTTTCGCACCTACATTTTGAAGGCGGTATCGAAAGCTTTGTTGAGTATCTTGATCGTTCCAAAAAAGGTTTGATTGATAAGCCGATTGGTCTGGTTGGGTTCGATGAGGAAAGTGGCGTAACGGTAGAGGCTGCGTTAGAATGGACGGATGCCTATCATGAAACCATGCTTTGTTTTACGAACAACATCCCACAGCGTGATGGTGGAACGCACTTGGCGGGTTTTCGCGGTGCTTTGACACGTATTTTGGGTAAATATGCCGATGAAAAAGGTATCCTGAAAAAGGAAAAGGTCAAATTAACCGGTGAAGACATGCGTGAGGGGTTAACCTGCGTGTTATCTGTTAAGATTCCTGATCCGAAATTCTCGTCTCAAACCAAAGATAAGCTTGTGTCCTCAGAAGTGCGACCCGTTGTGGAGGGCGCAATATCCGAGCATTTAGGCACGTGGTTAGAAGAAAATCCGGCAGAAGCTAAGGTTATTGTCGGTAAAATCGTTGAAGCAGCAAGTGCGCGTGAAGCGGCACGTAGGGCGCGGGAACTAACACGTCGTAAGGGTATTATGGATGTTTCATCCTTACCCGGTAAGCTTGCCGATTGTCAGAGTAAAGACCCGGCCGTTTCTGAAATCTTCATCGTTGAGGGAGACTCGGCGGGTGGTTCGGCCAAGCAGGCGCGTGATCGTCATAATCAGGCTATCTTGCCGCTCCGTGGTAAAATCTTGAATGTGGAGCGTGCACGTTTTGACCGTATGCTTGGTTCTGATCAGGTCGGAACATTGATCACTGCGCTGGGTACGTCTATTGGCCCGGATGAATTTGATATTGAAAAAGCGCGTTATCACAAGATTGTCATTATGACGGATGCGGACGTTGACGGAGCGCATATTCGTACGCTTCTTTTGACGTTTTTCTTCCGTTACATGCCCGAAGTGATCGAGCGCGGCTATCTCTATATCGCGCAACCACCTTTGTTTAAGGTGAAAAAGGGTAAGTCGAGCGAGATTTATCTGAAAGATGAACGGTCATTGGAAGACCACCTGATTGAGCTTGCGATTAATGATATTGTTATCGTGGACGCTAGCGGTGAAACTCGCAGTGGTAATGATCTTCGTGATCTTTTGATGAAGGCGCGTTCTATTCGAAACTCTATTAATGCACTGACCATTCGCGCCGGAAATCGCCGCGTGATTGAACAAGCCGCCATTGTCGGCGCGTTTGATAGTGAAGTGCTTGGTGATGAGAAACTTGGTAATGATTACGCCAATAAGGCCGCGGCGCGTTTGGATGCCCTTGAATCGAAGAATGAAAAGGGCTGGGAAGGTTTATATACTGCGGATAAAGGCTATAAGTTTAAGAAAGTCACCCGTGGTATCACGCAGGCCGTTGAAATTGGTATTCCGCGTGTGCGCTCTGCTGATGCTGTGCGCTTACAAAGTGCGAAAGACTGGTTGCAGGATGTTTTTGACGGGCCGGTGGCGATTAAGGTTGATGGTAATGAAATTGCCAAGGCCAATGGCCCCGCCGCGTTTTATGACCGTATCCTAGAGGCCGGACGTAAGGGCATGCAAATCTCCCGTTATAAGGGTCTTGGTGAAATGAACCCGGAGCAGCTCTGGGAAACAACGCTTGATCCGAATGTGCGCACGCTCCTTCAGGTGAAGGTTGCCGATGCCATTAAGGCCGATGAGATATTCTCCACTCTGATGGGTGACGTCGTCGAACCCCGCCGCGAGTTTATTCAGGATAACGCCCTGAAGGCCGAGGTGGATGCTTAGGAAAACCGCATTATTAAGCCTTTTCTTATCTCTATTTTCATTCGATGCTCTTGCAGGGGAGGATTTAAATCTTCCACCTGCGGACGAAATCCGTGAAGTTTGTGAGTATGTAGCTTCGTTAAAACACATTGGTGGGGTTACGATAAGCGGCGGTTTTCTTGATATCAATAATGATGGAAAAGTTGAAAAAATTAATTTAACCCGAGCTGGTACTGCTCATGTGCCAATGATTCAATACGAAGATTTAGAAGGGAACCGTGTAACAGTTCAACAAAAAAATTTCGAGTGGAAAGGTTTTTGGAATTATGGTGCTTTTTGGTTGCCTTACAAAAGTTATAATTATTTTGTAGGTACTAGTGAGGATAGAGGAAAATTTCCTTCTCATGTTAGTTATATTACTGAGAAAAATGAAGAATATTGGTTATGTTCTTTTCGCTCTAATGTAGATATACGCCTTATGGCGAGATCTCAGAGAGATTTAAGTCAAGAACAAAGAATGTCTGAATATAAGTTGTGTAATTTAGTTAAAGACCAGAAAGTAAAATACCTTAACTTATCTCCATCAAAACATGATGAAAAAACTTACTATGGTCCTTTTCATTCAAAGGTCAGAGGTGAAGTGGAGGTTGATTACAATAATGATGGACAGATTGAAAAGTTAATTCATGTTGATCAAGCGAGTGGTGCGGGACGCGGATGTGATGCTAGTTTCTTTAGTGAATATAGAAACGGTGGTGTTTACGAAGAGCCTCATCCTATAACTGTTTTGCACGATCTTCAGGAAACAGAACCTAATGATCCTTATCCTATATCTTGCAGGGGAAATACAGCGAAATGGTTTGAATATGAAGGGAGAAACTATCTCGAGTTAAAGGGGGCTGATCCGTTATATTGGGTTGGTGTTATTGAGGATGGAAAACCTAGGCGTATTTGCGACTCACGCTTTACTTGGACATATGAAGTAGACAAATACAGCGATGTCGTTAAATAACCTCAACCCTGAAATAATTCCTCAATAAATGTGCGGGCGCTAGAGCCGACATGCATAGTGTCGGTCATTGATTTCATTTCCTTGGATATTGACCCCTCCAGTTTAGAGCCTTCACCATTGGGCGTAAAATCAACGTTAAAAACAACGCCTGATTTATCGGTGAAGCTGCCGCGGATACTGCGTTCTGAGATTTTTACATCTTTTAAATCGATCTCGTTCGTTTCGGCGAATTGTGAAAATTTGGCGCGCAGAACATCAAATGACATACGCACCTCATCATCGAGGGGCACATCGCATGTGATGCTGTCTTTGATATTTGGACGAATGCGTCGTCTTTTCGCCATGGTTTTTAAAACTCTCACCTGTTCAATCTAAGCGAAATATAGTATGCCTTTCTTCAAACACACAAGGAAAAAGCAATGTCATCTTTAGCGGCACGTTTAACGGAAATCATGGAACAGGCATTTGGTGCGTTGGATTTGCCGCGTGAATATGCTCGCGTTTCTGTCTCTGGTCAGGTGGAGAGCGCACAGTTCCAGTGTAACGGCGCGATGCCGTGCGCGAAGGTGGCGAAGAAAAACCCGCGTGAAATTGCACAGGACATTATCAACAAGGTTCAGGAAACTGCAGACGATGGTACGTTCGCCGAGCTTTCTGTTGGTGGTCCGGGCTTTATTAATATTGTTCTGGAAGATTCCTTTATCGCCGATCACCTCAAATCATTGTCGGATGATGATCGCGCAGGCGTTGAAAAGACGGGAGAAGGGCAAACCATTATCCTTGATTATGGCGGGCCGAACATTGCCAAGGCGATGCATGTCGGGCACTTACGCAGCTCTATCATTGGCGATACGCTGCGCCGAATATGCCAATTCGCGGGATATAATGCGATTGGTGATGTCCATATGGGGGATTGGGGCACACCAATGGGGATGATCCTGTCCGAGCTTGAAATTATGAATTTTGATGGTGATATCACGATGGAGATGCTCGCCGAGATTTACCCGAAGGCCTCCGCCGCGTGTAAGGAAGATGAGGCGCGCATGGCGCAGGCACGCGCGGCGACCAAAAAATTGCAAGAAGGCGATGCGGCCTATACCAAAACATGGCGCGCATTTATTGATGTGTCCATTGCGGGGATGAAAGAAAATTTTGATGCGCTTGGCGTTCATTTTGATGAATGGAAAGGCGAGAGCGATGCACACCCTTACATTGCCGATATGGTTGCGGATTTAAAAAAGCGTAATATCACGAAAGAAGATGATGGCGCGTGGATTATTTCTGTTGCGCGCGGCGATGATAAAAAAGAAATGCCGCCGTTGATTTTGTTGAAGTCTGACGGGGCAGTGCTCTATAGCACAACTGACATGGCAACGATCATTGATCGCATGAAAACCCATAATCCGGATAAGATTATCTATGTCGTGGATCAGCGCCAGCATTTGCATTTTGAACAGGTCTTCCGCGCCGTGCGCATAGCCGATATTGCGACGGAAGATAAGGTGGAATTAACATTCGCCGGATTTGGTACGATGAACGGCACAGACGGCAAACCGTTTAAAACTCGCGCGGGCGGTGTGATGCGTTTGGAAGATCTCATCGCAATGGCTGAAGAAAAAGCAACGGCGCGTTTGGATGAAGCAGATTTGGCGCAAGACATGGACGAAGCCGAACGCGCGGACGTTGCGCACAAGGTTGCGATTGCCGCGCTGAAATTCGCCGATCTACAAAATAACCGTATTTCAGATTATGTTTTTGATATTGATCGCATGACCTCTTTTGAGGGGAAAACGGGGCCATATTTGCTCTATCAGGCGGTGCGGATTCAATCTTTGCTGCGCAAGGCGGGTGTGGAAGACAAAATCAAAGCGGATGCGTTTGTGATTGATGATGCGGATCGCGCACTTGCGTTGTTGCTCAGTGAATTGCCCGACCATTTCGATGGTACGTTGAATAATTATACGCCGCATATCCTTTGTGATTACGCCTTCAAGTTGGCGCAGGAATTCAGTTCTTTCTACGGGAATTGCCATATTCTCTCGGAGGAAAATGAAGCGTTGAAAACCAGTCGTCTGGCATTATGTCAGCAAACTCATAAGCAGTTATCGCTTATTCTCGGGCTTCTTGGCATCGAAATTCCAGCGCGCATGTAATTTTCTTTTATCGTGATTGATCTGCTGTGAAGTTATGGCTATAGTTGGCCAATGCTCGGTCTACAAAATGTAAAAATTACGCCCAACATGCTCAAGCTTGTCTGCGAGATTGATGAGTTTAAGGGCGCGTGGTCTGCATTGGAAAATCACACGACATCTCTGCAACTTCTTGGTGATGTGTCGAGCTTTGGCCGGAACTTCAAAGAAATCGCCCATAGCTGGCAGGATCAACCATTGGATGTTGAGCTTTTATGTAAGCTGCATGCGGTGTTCACCGGATCAAAGCAGGTGAGTATTTTCAAGGAAAACAGTAATCCGATAGAGATTAAAAAAGGCGATGAGGTTGTTGGATCTCTCAGTGTTGCCAGTCCGAAAGAAGTGCGTGATTTGATGCCGCGCTTGATGAAGTGGACGAATGATGCCTTTGAAAAGGAAGAGCTTCATCCGCTTTATATTATTGCGATTTTCACGGCCGTATATATGCAATTCTGTCCCTTTGAAAAGGGAAACCAAAAGCTTGCACGCCTCATGATTATCTTGCTGATGTTCAAGGCGGGCTATGGTTATGCGCCCTACAGTACGCTTGATGTGTTGTTGAGTGATGAGGCAGAGGATTATTACAAGGCGTTGAAACATACGCAAACAACACTGGCCAAAGGTAAAATTGATTGGGATGTGTGGTTTGAATTTTTCTTTAAAATTCTGAAAGCACAAAAAGATAAATTACAAGACCGTGTTGAAAAGGGCAGTTCTGAAATTGTGAATATGCCTGCATTATCAACTAAAGTTCTAAAACTATTCGATAAGCATGATCGTTTGAGCATGAAAGAGATTGAACGTCTTACACGTGGTAAACGCTCTACGTTGAAACTTCGTCTCGGGGAGTTGGTCGAAGGCGGATATCTGATCCGTCACGGCAAGGCGCGTGCGACATGGTATGGCCGCGTTTAAAAATTTCAAAATATTGAAAAGTAGGTAAAAGAAAAATGCCCCTTCGAAGGAAGAGGGCATTTGTTTATTTCTTATCTTCGTCATCTGATGACTTTGCGCCACCGCCACCGAATATTGCAGGCTTACCGCCATCTGTCTTTTTCTCCTCTGCGGGAGGTGTTGCGGCGGGCGGTGTTTCTGCCGCAGGAGGTGTCGCGGGTGGCGTTTGCTGCGCAGGCGGTTGTTCCTTTGGTGCTTCCGGTTTTGCCGGAGCCGCGCCAAATATTGCTGGTTTTGCACTTGCCTTTGAATCTGCTGGCGCATCCGGAGTAGTCGGGGGCACTTCCGGTGTGGTCGCAGCTGGTGGAACCTCTGGTGTTGTTTGAGGTATAGGTTGTTCAGGCGGTGTATCCGATTTCGCAGGTGTGCCACCGAAAATTGATGGTTTGCCGTTATCTGCCTTTTTCTCTTCTACAGGAGGTGTCGCCGCAGGCGGTGTTTCTGCCTTGACTGGTGTTACAGGCGGTTGTTCCTTTGGTGCTTCCGGTTTTGCCGGCGCGCTACCGAAGATTGATGGTTTTGCATTGCCATTATCTGTCGCTGTCGGAGCTTGCGGTGTGTCGTCTTTTTTCTCACCGCCGAACACATTGTTTTGAACGCCCTGAGCCGCCTTCATTATGGCCTCTTCCTCCGAAGATGGCGCAGCGGCAGGTGTTGTTGGCGTTTGCGCAGCAGGTTGTGCCGGTGTTTCCGTTTTTGCCGGCGCACTACCGAAGATTGATGGTTTTGCACCACCACCACCTGTTGTTGCTGGTGTTTCAGTTGGCGTTGTTGGTGCTGCGGGTGCTTGCGCTTTCGTGGCATCATCTTTTTTCTCACCACCAAACACGTTGTCTTTGACGCCTTGTGCGGCTTGCATGATTGCTTTTTCTTCTGAAGAAGCAGGTGGGGTAGAGGCTACTGCAGTCGTTGCGGCAGCTGCGGCTGCCGGTGCTGCACCAAATACAGAAGGAGCTGCTTTTGCGGTATCTGCTGCTTTTACGGCAGCGAGTGGACTGGCTTGTTTTGTTGTTGGCGCTGCTTGTTGCTGTGCTACAGCAGGTTTTGCACCACCGCCACTTCCGTTGCCACCAGAAGTTGATCCACCTTGTGCTTTTCCGACATTTTCACTTGGCGGCGGGATGTCGTTGGCAATACCATGGATGTGAACAAGAGCCGCAATACCTGCATCCACTGGATCCACATCGGGCTTGTTATTTTTAACGAAACCATCGTGCATCGCTGCAATCTCAGCTGATGTTTCAACGGCTACATCTGCACGAATGGCTGTCCATGTTTTATTCACCATGAGATCACGGAGCTTCGTGATTGAACCTGCATGCTTGATTAGGGCATCATCTGGTGGCGGCAAGGACATATAACGTGTCACGCGCATGGCTTTGGCAAACCCAGGGTTCGAATAGAAAATCGCGCAGTCACAAACAACTTCACCGAATGTGACAACGGCCTGACCTTCTTTAAATCCGCGCAACCCATCGTAACTGGCGCGTGGCCTTAGTTGAACGCCAGCTTGCTTTGTATCGTGATACGCGCCAAGCTCACCTCCGCCAGACATTTGGAAACCGGAAACCTCTGTTACCATTGCGCTACCGACTGTTTTTTCGAAGAAGTCTTTTGTCTCTGTCGGATCTTCGAGTTTACCAAAAAGCTTAATGTTACAGTTCGCAGTAATAGATTGTGCTTCTTCACGAACACGTTTTTTCATGGCTGGTAAATCCTGACCGGCAAATACTAGCGAGAAACCAAGTGAACGCGCCTGAGCGGCCATAACAGCCATACCTTCGGCAACGTAGTAACCAACTTCGTCAAAGACAGTCATGAACGGCGTGGATGAATGCGTGGGTTTGTTTTCAATAACGCTGGAAGAATCCCCTTCAACAGTCGAACCCAAAGTCGAACCCATCATACCTTTGATTGAGGCCGAAACGATTTTACCAAGGTTAGCAACTTCGTCACCTGATTTTTCAAGGGCGGGAACAAGCACAACAAGGATACGACGGTTTAGCACGACATCGACCATATCCACGTCAGCGGCTTGGGTATCAAAGATGTAACCATAGTCATCGCCCAAGGACTGAAGGGATCGGGTGAACTGCATGGCAAGATAACCGTGCTGCTGCGATGCCGTTTCAGTGTTATATTGCGGAGTATCCGGTCCTGGTGGTTTAACCTTACCTTCATCATCGTATGCTTCGCCGATAAAACCAGGCAGTGTATCAAGATAGCCGGTCATACCGGATCTGATTTCCGCAGGTACAGTGTCATCACGTGCCAGCTTAATCACGTTATTCAATGAAAGATAATCACGGATGGTTCGCACAGACATCGGAATTTCTTGATTATCACGTTTCCATGTCAGAACAGGCATCATTGCACCAACCAAAGACACGGCACGCTCTTTCCACATCGCGTTGTCACCGCCACTTTCCGGCATCAAACTCACCAGCATGTTGGTTAGGTATGAGGCAGAACCGGATGAAAACGGGTTCATAGTGTTGGATGGTGCCTGAATATCGGCGTTACCTGTCATATAGTTCAAGACAAGCAAGTCATCGTCGCGACCAAAACGACGCACAAGAGAAGACAAAGATGACCAAAGGTCAGTATCGGCTTTACCGTCAACGTAAACAAAGCCTGAGCCCCACGTCATAGCATTTGTCACTAATGATTTTAGACCCTCTGTTTTACCAGCACCAGTAGTACCCAGATAAAGAACGTGTGTCCTGATATCGGAATTTGTAAACCAGACTTCTTCATTTGTCTTCTCAACATTACCGAGATAAAGAATACCTTCAGCACGCCCCGGCTTACCGTCGCGCCCATTGTTCGTGTCTTTATGTTTCGTGCCTATTGGCAACTTAAAGGCGAGTGCCCTGTCTCTTGAAACCAACCAAAGAAAATAGATAAAAAGAAATAACAATATCATGTCGGCAAAAGTCAGCATCCACTCATTGATATGAATAGAAAAGCCAGCCATGAAAAATATTACAGTCGAGTATGACGGGCTGGAAAGGCCATCGGCAATGCGCATGGATAAGGGACGTACATCCCTTAATATCGCCTCATGCTTATGTTCATATTTCCTTTGATTTAACGCCATTGATCAGGGTTGCTCCAAACTATCGGTTACTCAGAAAATCATCTGCAGATACCGGAACACCTGAAGATTGTCTTGGCTCAACTGAGCCAGCTGTCGCGCTCGTGCCTACGGCATCCGAAATTTTACTTGGTGTAGATGATGACATTGTCCATATAAGGATCAGAACAGCCACCAATGCAAAGGCGAGAAATGCGCCAAGCTTATCGCTACCACCCTCAGTGTTATTTTGGGATTGTGAAGGCGCAACATTTGTGTTGGATGCTGTCGTGCCGCCGGACTTAATTTGTCCATGTGCGTTTTGTAAGACGTTGGATGTTTCCATTAATATTTCAACGGCGCTTTCTTTGTCATCAAAAGGGGCAATTTCATCAATGCTGCCGTCTTGCGCTTTTAAAACCAGCGTAAAATTTTTATTCTTTTTGTCTTCTTGTATTGTAAATGCCGCTGATTGCGCATTTTCAAGATCCATTTGCCAGACCACAGGGGTTTGGGCGGTTGGAAGAGAAAGAATCAATTTACCGTCTACAATTTTGACTGAGGACGCCATAACATCTTCTTTCTTTGCAGTATTTTTTTTCATATCAACTTTTTCTTTCTCGTACTTTATTTGAATAAATCAGAATTTAAACGGCTTTTTTAACGCCGCGCTTTTTCGACTTGCTGTAATCTAATTGTGGTATTGGGCGTGCTTTTATTGAGCCCATATACGCCGCGATTGTGTCAACGGCGTGATCAACTTTTGGCACCGGAATAGGGCGTTGCGTTAGTTTTTCGGCCTTGAAATGTGACATCGCGCCTAAGGCTTCCATGTGATAACTCTGGCGGCCCATATTATTTAACGCATACCAAAGATTTCTGTCATGTGCACGAAGCCACACAAAATGCGCGGCAGGTAAAACGCCACCTTCTTCACGGGCGTATTGTAGCGCACGCAGCATCGCCGTTGTCTCGAAAGCGTGTCTGTTGGCTTGTGACAGCGTAGAACCAGAAAGATTCTTATCTTTTAAAACGCGTCGTGCTTCGCCAAGTAACTTTCGGTCTTTGGAGAGGTTTAGGCCACCATTCATCGTCCAACATTTGGCCAGACGACCAAGAATTTCCTCTGCCTCAACTCTTTTACGTGACGCTTTTAATGCAAAAGCAGCCAAGAGAACCTGTTTGTAATTATCAATCGTTTTAGACCCACGCCATGGGTTGCCTAGTTGTTCGATAAAAGCTTGCGCAGCGTTTTCTCTGTCAATTTTTCCATCAGGCACTTGAATATTGTTATAGGCGAGCCATTCCTCCGGGCCTAAAGCCTCCGCAAATAAAGGAAGCTCCGCAGGGACAGGTGCTCCTGGCGGTCTGGGGGGTTGTTTCGCCGGGTTAAATTTAACGAAGGGTGTGATGACTGGAAAAACTCGAGCTTGTACTTCAATGAGTTTTTCTAAGTTCATTTTTCTTCTGAATTGTGTGCCCGGCCCCATAAACATACACCACATTGCTCCCGCGCCGATCGTCATAACAATCGGCCATTTTAACGGTTGCATGGCCATGGCACTGAATTTTGCCAAGCGGTCGTAGTCCAACTCGTGCTTTGTATACTCGGCAACACCATTAAGGGGAACGTTTCTTGATCCATCAAAATGTATAAAAAATGATCTGTCCCTGTTCCCATAAAAAAACGTGTAATCTTCAGGTAAAAACCAAGATACAAGCCACATTTCGCCGTAACGTATCCACCTCACCAGTTCTCGGACTTCTGTATCAAAGAAAACCCAGAACAGCCAAATCAATATGGCAAAAATGGCAATCATAAGTGCCCAGCCGATGCTGTTATCGTATAAAGTATCGCTTGATTGTTGACCTTGAGCCACGTTTTAAAACCCGATTATCACAGTTCAGTATTATTACAAATTCATATGCAAAGCGTAATTTAACAGAAAAGTGTTTAAAAAACCAATAGTTATGATTACATAAATTTGCATATTTTTTCTTAATGGCAAAATTATTAATATTATGCGCAATATATTCAACATTTATACTGGACAAAAAATAATCACTCGTATAGATAGTGTTGTTCAAAATATAAAACGCCCTTATAGCTCAGTTGGTAGAGCAGTTGATTTGTAATCATCAGGTCCGCGGTTCGAGTCCGTGTGAGGGCACCATTTTTCTCTCAATTATCAAAACTTAGACTTTTTTTCATCAGATTTTCTGTTTGTAGCATTTCCTGCTTGACAGGAGCTGTAAAAATCTTTTTTCTGCACATCTGTCTTTACTGACAATCCTGAATATATTGTGGAGGGGTGGTCGAGTGGTTAAAGGCATCGGATTGTAACTCCGACGACGTTAGTCTACGCAGGTTCGAATCCTGCCCCCTCCACCATTATTCACTCCACCGACATTCTTTCAAGCCTATAGAAATCACGAAAAGCCCTTGTCACAAAGGGTTTTGTTTCTTTCTGTGTCTATGGTTATCCATAACAGTGCGTTTACATCTACAAAAATTGGGGGTACAATTGGGGGTATATTCAGAAACGTAGAAAGTTTGTACCCCCAAATGAAGCTTACAGACATTAAGTGTAAGAGTGCAGCACCTAAGGAAAAGCCTTATAAACTGGCCGATGGTGGGGGTATGTTTCTTGATGTTAGGCCAAATGGTGCAAAGTATTGGCGGCTTAAATACCGTATAAATGGCAAAGAAAAGCTGCTCGCGCTGGGGGTATATCCAGAAGTGTCATTGGTCAAAGCCCGCGAAAAGCGCAAAGAAGCGCGTGATTTAATCGCTGGGGGTATCGACCCAGCTTTAGAGCAAAAGAAGAAAAAAGCTTTATCAAAGGCGAGTACGGAAAATACTTTCGAAGCCATAGCGCGTGAATGGCATGAGGTTAATGCCGCTAAATGGTCAGAGCGATATGCTACGGGCATTATGAAACGACTAGAAACTTATATCTTTCCTGAAATCGGTAATTTCCCGATAGACCAGATAGAGCCGCCTTTATTACTTCAAACGATTCGTAAGATTGAAAGCCGCCCAGCGATAGAGATAGCAAAGCGGCAATTACAAAAATGCGGTGAGGTATTCCGCTATGCGATTGCAACGGGGCGGGCAGTACGTGACCCATCCTCTGATATAAAAGGGGCATTGAAGCCACAAAAGAAAACGCACTACGCGGCCTTAGACGTAAAGGAGTTGCCAGAGTTTTTGCATGTATTGAATAGCAATGAAGCCCGCCTGTATCGCAGTACCATGAATGCTATGCGTTTGCTCATGCTTACCTTTGTGCGCACTAGTGAGCTTATCAATGCGCGTTGGGATGAAATAGATACGGAGCGTAAAGAATGGGTAATCCCAGCGGAACGCATGAAAATGGGCAAAGAGCATGTTGTGCCGTTATCGCGCCAAGCGATTGAGATTTTAAACGACCAGAAAGAAATAGCAGGGCACTGGCCTTTGGTGTTTCCGAGTTCTGTAAGGCCAAAGCAATCAATCAGTAACAACACGATTTTAGGCGCGATTAAGCGCATGGGCTATCAAGGCCGCATGACGGGGCATGGTTTCAGGGCGTTGGCCATGAGTACCATTAAGCAAGAGCTTGGTTACAGGCATGAGGTGGTTGATAGGCAGTTAGCGCATACCCCAAAGAATAAGATTGATAAAGCCTATGACCGCGCCCTGTTTTTAAAGGAACGCACAAAGATGATGCAGGAATGGGCGGATTATATCGATGCGCTGGGCAGTCATGGGCAGGTTGTTAAAGTGAGGTTTGGAGGGTGATTCGCCATATAGGGGTGTGAATAGCGGGGGTAAGACAAGATAGGAATATTTTACCACTTACATTATATATTCCCCCTATGCTTCACTATTACCATACTTAACAAAACATAAGGATTCATAAATGAATACGACTACACACGCACAGTCTGTGCAGGATTTTTGCCAAGCCAACGGCATTAGCCAATCTTTCTTTTACAAACTCGCAAAGCAGGGCAATGCCCCGCGCATTATGAAGGTCGGAAAACGTACCTTGATATCATCCGAAGCCGCGCAAGAATGGCGTGAGCAGATGGAAAATCAAGTGTAGTTTCTGGACACGTAAAAAAGCCCCTTAAACGCGGACACGTCTAAAGGGCACACAATCCAAATCAACAGAACTACCAATGAAAGGATGCAAAATGAGCATACCTAAAGACTCCCCCTGTATCAATTCCAAAGATACATCCGAAGATGATAACCCGCTACTAGAGTATCAGGACGGCCATTTAATCGGAAAACACCCCCTAACTTCGGACGTTAATTTACTTCGAGACGCTGGGCATGAGCAATCACCCATCGGAAAAATCATTCGAAAAAAGTGCCTAGATTGCTGTGGTTTTCAACACGCAGAGGTTAGGAAGTGTGTTTGTACCACTTGCCCTTTATGGCCTTACCGAATGGGAAAAAATCCGTTCGTCTCTGCCAAGTGCAAAGACATGGACATGCAACGCAATCTGAATAAAGAGGAGCGCTAGGCATGAGTAAGAAATACACAATAACGTTTAAGGCTCTGTTTGACGGTAAGACGAAGTTTTATGAGGTCAATGGAAAGGCTGCCAAAACGCTGCACGCATTAACAATAGCTAGCAGCCGAGGCATTACAGCCTTTGAGATGTCAGGCACATGGGCTTATCGCCTTGCTGCCTATGTTCATGATTTACGGCAAGGTTACGGCATGGATATTCAGACCATGCGGGAAGAGCATGAGGATGGATGGCATGGGCGCTATGTCTTGATTACGCCTATAGAAATTACGGATATTGAAAGTAAATAACCAACCAAGCGGGGGCTTTTGCCCTCGCGCATTTATGGACTATAAAAAATGGGTAAGTATTCTAAGAATAAAGGGCGAGGTAAGAGCCAAAGTTTTGTTATGCTGCGCTTTGATATGATGGATAGCCTAGCTTGGCGTTCTTTGTCACCGAATGCGCGTTGTGTTTGGTTGGAAATTGTTCGGCGATACAATGGGTTTAATAATGGCGATATACCACTTTCTTGCCGAGAAGCTGCCGAGCTTTGTAACATTTCCAAGAGCACAGCGGGAAGGGCATTCCAAGAGCTGCAGGATATGGGTTTTATAAAAATAGGCCAATATGCGGGATTTAAAAACAAACACCGTGTATCAACGCGCTGGGAGATGACGCACGAAAGATGTGATGATAGGATGCCGAGTAATGAATGGAAAGCTTGGGGGCAAAAGTCATTTTGAACCTAAAATGAGTGTTGTGATAATTGACCAATACAGAAAAAGAAAGGAATAATAATGGCAACAATGTATTGTAATTTGTGTAAAAGGCCAGTTGAGGGAAAACGCGTTATAGGTGTTGGTACATTAATACTTTTAGTAATAACAGGGGGAGTCTGGTTGCTCGCAATTCTATTTTATTCGAAACGCTGCAGCATATGCAAAAGCAAAGCTCTTACCAGAGTGCCGCCTGTATAGTTACCATGATTAGCTTAAGATACATTATCAAGTAATTTTCCAAAATTTAAAACACGGTGTCATCTCAGGTACACACAGTCCCATCTCAGGTACACTAAACACGTATATGGACTCTAAATAGCCTTAACGGTATCATCTCAGGTACGCTAAAGACCTCTGTGGAATCTTAACGGTATCACCTCAGGTACAGTATATAGATATATACCATATGGTGTTGAAGCCCGTGAAGTGTTGACTGCCTCTAGGTAGCAATCGAAAAAGAGCGGGAGCAAAAAAGGGGCTTTTGTAAAAGTTTTTTGAAAACAAATTTGGAGAAATTAATGCGCGCATTGTTATTGCTTTTATCTTTTGCCTTTCTATTTCCTCTTTCAGCTTGTGTTACTACAAAAACCACGGGCTATGTTGATCCTGCTTATAGCTCTGGCGTTTTCCAAATAAAAAAAGTTGTTGTTAGGGCTAATGGCGGGGGGTTAGAGGAAACTGATTTAGCGGAAACAGGCATTGTTCAAAAATTGTCAGATTTAGGGGTAGAGGCTATCAGGTATATTGATATTGTTCCGCCCACTCGAACCTACAGTGTAGAAGAAGCTTTAAAGATAGTAGATGATACTGGGGCAGATAGTCTTCTTATCGTTTCCATCGAAGATGTATCTACTAAGAAGAGCTACGTGCCGCCTACTTATCATGCTGGAACCACACATAGTACCATAAACGCTATTGGCAATACTGCATATGTTAATACCTATTCATCACCCGGCTATACAACTGGTGGCTATACAGTGTCTAAACCAACGATGGCCACGAGTTCTGTTCTGGTTGATATGAGTAATGGCAATAATATATGGAAAGCGGATGGGTATTCAGGAGGGAATTCTATTTCTAGTTACGCCGATTTGCTTGTGAGTGCGGGGAAAAGTGCCATCACTGATTTGCAAAGTAAGGGGCTTATTGGCTCTAATGACTAAATATCGAGCGGAGCATTCAAGCAGCTCAAACGCGTATGCGAAGGGAGGCGACATCATGAAAGTAGTTATTTTTTTGTTTATTGCTTTGTTTATGTTTCCGTTAACGGCGAAAGCATCTGATTGTGTCTTTGTAAAATATCGTGGCTCAGTGCCTCTTGAGAGTTTCCAGTGTAATGAAATTACTGATAGTAGTTTTATCAGGCGAGTTTGTTACGATAAACCAAGTCAGTACATGCTTATAAACTTAAATGGCACGTATTATCATTACTGCTCGATAGATGTTGAAACGGTGGATTCTTTACTAGGGGCGGAATCGAAAGGGCGTTTTTATAATGGTTTTATCAAAGGAAAAGCGAGTTTTGATTGCAGAGTAAATCCGCAAGCCGAGTTTCAAAGTAAGTGCAATTAAAAAGATATAAGTAAAATAGTGGGCAGAAAACAGTATATTATTGCTGCTTAGTGTTATCCCAAATGCCTAGCCCCTTGGACTTTGCTAGGTCTTCTTCATACTGATAATAATCGCCAGAATACTTGCTGTAATCCCTAGCCATGCCAACTTGTACCATCATTGAGCCAATGTCTCGACCGTCAATAAGGCAGTGCATTACGTGACGTTTATAGCGGTCTTTTTCAATAAATTTACAAGTTAGTTTTCTTTCTGTGAGTATTACTTCCAAAAGCATCTTAGATGGCAAAAAGTAGATGCTGTTTTTTTCTGGTGCATCTATTCCCCATAATCGTATTTTTATGCCGTCCGCTACAATCGTGTCACCATCAATCACATAATCAAGTTTAAAGCCTGTATGAAAATTGGTTTGAAAATCACGGGCGTTTTCCATGGAGTCCTGCCCCTTAGCAAAACTCAAGCTTGAAGCTACCAGAAAGACCGCAACAGTGATAAATAGTTTCAATGTATCGCTCCTTCTTCGTGTAAATCTTCATTCAGCATCCAGCCAATGGCCTTGGCTATTTTATGCCAAGTGTCACCGCCAGAGGTATCTCCGCTAGCATATAGTTCGGCTGATTTTTTTAAGGCTTCTGAGGTTGCATCCTTGCCATGTTTGTCCACGTATATTTTTGCGGCTCGGTATATGTCTATGTCGGCAATTATCATTGTGAGTTAATAAAACCTATATGTTGCTTGATGAGGGATAAGCCCATGCTCATAGCTTGCATGTTACAGCACTCTAAGCCTTCGCGATAGACTGTAAAGCCCCATGAGCGACATGACGATGCCTGTAAGTTATCTAAAGCAGAATAAACCTCAGGGGTGCGGGGGTCAAAGTCTTCTGCTTGTGCTACGGCATTTTCTAAAATCCGTAAATTCTCGGCTCTGAGATTGTGACTTGGTATTTCTTTTTCTGGTGAACTCCACATGCAATAGATATGTATGGAGTCGTAAAGAGAGTCAAGAACAAACGGGGAACATGTATCAAGGAAAAATATCTAAAGCCCCGTAGACCCACCCCAGCATAACAGTATCAAAGCACTATAACCGTACTATGTCCCAGTGATTTTCAAACGGATAAGAACACTAACATTACCCTAAGCTTACCGTATGGGGTCGTTAATAAATCTTTGAATTTATCAAAGGTGTTTGTGTGGCTTCAATATGATAGGGGGGTATGTAAAAACTATATTGGCAGTCCATTGATAGACCGCCTTCCCAGTGTTTTTATTTATCAAATACAGTTTTCTTCGCGCGCGCGTAATTGTTAAAAAACTCAATAAACATGCTTCTTAACGTCGTTAGCGTTATGCATCACCCCGTAAAAACTGCCTTAATATGTTTCTGGAATTGTGGCTTTTTTATTTTTGGAAGTATTACGGTTTTAACAATATAAATTTGTATGAATGTTATTGAGGTCGATGCAGTCAATACAATAGCATATTTTAGAATGAAATGTGCGTTAAGATGTTCAATCAAGGGGATATGCCAAAGATATATCCAGAGAGAGTTTCTTCCTATAAAGAGCACTGTAGATTCGATGGACTCAAATGATTGTAGCTTTTTCCAGACGATGGGAGCGCATAAATAAACAGACCAGATTCCGAATAACGCAAAGGAAAGGTAATAAGCCGATGGTGGATACTTAAAATGCTGAGTTGGAACAATATAACCATTTTGGAAGTAAAGAGCGGCTGCAAAAGTTATAAATATCAGCAGTGATGCTAATGATATAAAAATATTCTGTTTGAAATTAAGTTTTGAAATTCTGAGTCCTAAAGCAAATAATAAGGAGTAAGGGGTGATATAAAAAAGAATCTCGAAAAGGTATTTCCAGCCGCCTGTTTCTAATTCTGTCGGTCTCAGGTATAGGGCTAGTTCATATAGCAAATATACACCTAAAACTGTTGTGATGTAGCGCGTGTTATTAACTGTATTCAGATGGTATTTATATATAAGCGGTGAAGCTAAAGCTACGAGCAAAAATACACGAATAATCCAAACGTATCCAATACCATCTAAAAATAAATAGCTCTCAATAATCTTTTTTGTAGCTAATTGGTCAGATAATGGGTTTAGAAGAAATAATATTATGAAATAGCCGCTTAAGAAGACCCATACAGGTAGGGCAAGCCTTTTCAGTCGTGACAATATGTATTGCCGATAAGATTGTTCGGGCTTGTATGCTAGGGAGTATGACATGGCCGAAACTATAATCATGAGCGGAACATCAAAATTTCTTAATTGAAACAAAATGTGTGGAGGGTCTACATGGGCAAAGATAATCATGACCAAGCCTAAAAACCTGAGAAAGTCTAATAGTGTGTTTCTGTCTTCGGGCATGCGTTTGTCACTGTTACGATTGTTAGGTGATTTTAGATTTTTTTCAACCTAAACAGTGGTCTATAAAAAGTCTTAGTAAAGATTATAGTCTAAGAAACGTCATTGCGCCGTATTTTATTTTTTAAGCTGATTAATGTTTTTCTATTTTCTTCTACTTTAGATGCGATTTTATTTCTTTTTGAAGGGTTATAAAAGTGAAATAATATGCCTGATGGAATGAGTTTTGGGGGTACATGTGGGGGTATAATTGTAATTCATGTCAATTAGTATTTAATTATATCAAATGGATATAGTTTAAATATGAAGGATGCCCCCACCATTATTCACTCCACCGACATTCTTTCAAGCCCACAGACATCACGGAAAGCCCCTGTCACAATTGCAGGCGCTTTTAATTTCAGGTAAATTTTACGACACTATCTTTTTCTACCTATTATACTTATTGGGAGACTTGTGTTTTTTGTTAGGTGACTTGTGCTTCTTATTAGGCGATTTGTGTTTGTTACTAGTCAAATGATACGTATAAGGCCATGATTTATACTGTACTGATTGAAAACGATTGTATGGCTTATAATATAAAGGCGCGCTGTGGTAGCTTTCACGTACGATAATGTGCTCCCTATCCTTATAATTTACATGTCGTTCAATATCATCGTAAATGATGTTGCGCACTTTATTACGGGCTTCATTAGTTCCCTCGAGACTCATTATTTCCCATGACCCATCAGGGCGCAAGCAAGCGGTACCATAAGCATTTTCTTCGTGGCCACCAATATTGATTGTTTTAGTGTATTCGCGACAATAATCATCGTTCGCTACTGCGTTGCTAGAAAAGCCTGATATCGTTCCTAATATTAATACCGTTCTAAGTAATATTTTTTTCATTTGCTATCTCCTGCATGAAAATGCTGTTTTTGTTTATGCAGTGTTTTACGAATGAAAAAGAAGATTCCTTCGCAGAAACTCTAAGCTATGGCGGCGCTATGCATTCTGGGAAATATAAGCTTTATTCCCGCAGGGTCAGTCACATAAGTGATGTACACACCCCATTTTTCATTCTACTGACACTCTTTTGTGTCCCCGTTTGCAATTTTTAAATTTTTCTGACTGGGTATAAGGCGTAGTGATAGAACTGTATTTTCAAAAGCCATTATATATGTTTGCTTCTTTTGGTAAAACGCTATAATCGTTTATGAAAAATAATGTAAATGAGGGTGGGCATGAGCGCTTACAGCAAAGTTAAGGGTCTGGTTGACCAGGGTGATCTGGAAATGATCAGTATTATGGGTCCCTCACGCGCGGGCAGTACTATATTAAAGAATATTATCGCGACCAGCCCAACCATCGATATTGGCGTTAATCAGCCCTTTCATCTCGCCTATAATGTGCCATACACGCCACCAAGCGAAGCAGAACGTGAAGAGCGAGCGTATCAGAATATTTTAAATGCCTACGATGAGGCACGCGGTCAGAAACCAGACGGTAAAATCACGATGGTGGTGAAAGAAATGGCCAGAAATCTTGGTATAGGTGAGCAATATGATGCCTATGATGCTGTCATATCCAGCCATGTTGTGGCTGTGCGTAATCCTCTTCTTTCTGTTGAAAGCGAGATCAAATCAGGCGTTGTTGATTATGAAGAGCGCCCGGAGGTTTTCACCTATAATTTAAACTTATTTGCCCGCAGAAACGGTTATAAAGATCCGTATGGCGAAGACTGGCAGCAAATGAAAGCTGATATCGTTGAGAGCGGGGCATGGGGGAAGTTGGCACGTTTGCACAAAGAGTATAACCGCAGTTTTGATCTAAACCTTTATCAACCAACAATGGTGCGTGAATATGTGCGTTCTTTGACAGAGGAAGATGCGATAACTGCGGGGTATGAGTCATTGGATGATTTTGCTGTGCAAAATGATTACCCTAATTGGGAATTTTTAGAGGGTTTGGTAGAAAGTGATGATGCCGATATTGAAGAATTTCAGCCCATTTTAGACGAAATTTTTGCATTTAGCGCAACAGGCTGGCGAAACACCAAATATCTCATTGATAAAACGGATGCTGATAAGGTCTTCATATCTGATAATTCACTATTAAGGATTCAGCCAGAACATCACTTGGCTGAGCTTTGTGAGGCTTTGGGTATCGAATACAGCGATAATATGGTCTCTGGTATTAATGGAGACAACACAAGCCATAATACGGCCGAATATTTTGAATCGGCCTTTGATAAATTGTTTGAACGCGCTGCCAAAAGTAAATCCGTTGAACCACCGCGTGAAAATCCACCTTTTATCAATGGGCTTCCGCAGGATTATGATAAACACTTATCCTTTTTTGCCTTTCCCACATACTTCTCATGCTTGGCAAATCCCAATGCAATCCGCCCGAACGAGGCACACGAGATAAACGAAACTTGTAATATTGAAATTGAAGGCGAAGAAACGAATCTTCGTGATCGCGATCCGGTCTTTATTTACGCACTCGTGGCGAGCTCTCAGGAATTAGATACACAGAAAATTCGTTTCTCAAAAAAGATGATACGCAGTGCTTATTCGAGCTTTAGCGAGGAATTTGATGCCATTGACCAGGCCGAATTGACACATTTACAAAAAGCTAGGGCTAAAATGCAGCCCAAGAGCCTTGCTCAACCGGAAATCCTCGAATTTTAAACGAAAATCATAGGATCTCTGCGGCTTTTAAATGACAATATAGTCAGATTGAATAGGGGAGGTACTAAATAGCTTAGTGGTCTGCTGAGGTTATTTATCCCTATCTTTGATGGTTTTACCCAACTTAACGGCGTAGGCACTCACCCCGATCAGCATAAAGCCCATAAGCATGAGTGCAATCGGCCAGCCCGTGACATCGGCGAAATACTCGTCTGTGTAATATCCGAGGAACCCAAGCAGCGCGAATGTTGATACGAGCAATAAGGTGCGGCTGCGGATGCGGGTACTAATCAACATTAAGAACACAGTGAGTGGTAAGAATAAAATATCGACGATGGCGATGCCGTGGATCACGTCAAAGACCGACCAGAGCAGGCCGATACTACCGACAAAATACCAGAAAGATGCAATGCCGCGATGATCTGTTTTATCAATGCTCCATGCGACCATCATGATTGATAAGCCGAGCACTATGCCAAGTGTCTCGCCGTCTACGCCCACGCGATCCATAAATATACCAATCGTAGCGTTCCAGAATAAATAACCGAAAAATAGCAAGCTCGTGCGGTTTAGTTTGAAAAATGCGCCAAGGAACTGAAATGCCAGTAAGCCAAAGACAATCATTGCCGCAAGCTGTGTGTCATCACCGTCAAAATATTCGCCTAAAAACACGAACATACCTGTCGGTAGGAGGAGGGCGCTTTTCAGGAAAAGTGGCGTTGATGCCTTCGCGTAGCGTTCATCACTAAGCACGACAATACCCAAAATGAAAGACACCAGACCGGGGCCATAGGTAATGACGACGCGCCCGAGACTTTCTAAATCATCCCAGATCATGGCAACATACAAAGATAGGCCGCCAAATATAAAGGCTGCGCCAAGATAGCCGAGTAAGGGCGATAGCCATTTACCGCTTTTGTCTGTTAATGCCTTTTTGGTAAGACGTGCGCCAATTTCATCAAGGGTAATGTCATAATGATGGGCAAGATCGGTATCCGTCCGGACTGGTTTGAAGGGTATTGATGTTTCTTCCTTTAAAATCTTGGATGACCTGCGTAACTTTTACTTCAGGATCCTCGATAATGGGCAATTCAATTTCGCGCGTATTGTCGATAATTGGGTCATATACAAACAATCGTGGTTTTTGCCAGTTGCGATACTCATTTTCTTTCGGGGGGATATAGGTAAAGTGAACCGCATTGTCTTTAACATGCAGCCTGTATGGTGCGTTGCTATTGTTATGATAGTTGTAATTTGTTGCGAAGATAACACTGTGGCGCGGCGGGTCTATGATAACTTTATCAAACAATGTTGCGGCAAAAAATATGAGCGTCAGCAACAATGGCAATGCGATTCCGGTTATTAAAACCAAATTTTCTTTTATGAAAGATCTCATAATTCTTTGCCCTTTTTATTTATTCTAAACAGTGTTCAATATTTAATATGACATAAAAATGAACATTGTTCAATAAAAAATTGAACGGCGTATTAAATTGAAGTATTGTTAATGAGAAAAACAGGAGAACTCTATGGCCAGACGCAGTGATCATACCCGTGACGAATTGAAGGCACTGATTTTAAAAACGTCTTCGAGTATTATCGAAAAAGAAGGGTTTGCAGCGCTCACGGCGCGTCGTATAGCCAAGGATATCGGCTATACCCCGGGCACGATCTATAATCTTTTTGATTCAATGGCGGATTTATGTCTGGAAATTAACGGAATGACGCTCGATCGGCTATATGAAACGCTTTCCAGTGACAAATGCCGCTCTCCGAAAAAGACGCCCGTACAGAATATGAAAAAAATGGCGCAAATGTACAAAGACTTCTCGGAAAAGCATCATGCGCATTGGTTGATGCTTTTTACGTATGCTTTGCCGGAAGGGAAGGAGCTGCCGCCATGGTATCAGGAAAAAATAGTGCGCTTATTCGAACCATTGGAAAATCTGCTCACGCCTTATTATTCTGCTAAACAAACGAAAAAAAGAAAGATGGCGGCGCGCACGTTATGGGCGTCTGTTCACGGAATTTTCTTTTTGGAGGAAACCGGCAAAATATCACTGGTGAGTGATCAGGACATCTCATCACAAATGACAAATTATCTGATTGATAATTTTATTTATGGCATTGAGAAGCAATCTTAATCTAGATTTTTATCCGTTACGGTAAACCTTGCCTCGTTACTATTGGCGCGGATTTCAGGAACGTACATCGCATGTGCCTGATTGGGCATAGCGTGGAATGTTCTGGGTGTTTCAGCGGGTAGTTCATAGCGGATGATATTCTTGCTCTGTTTCATTTTCGCATCATTCACCGGCACTGAATTGTTGTAAGAAAATCGGACGAATGCGATCTGCATATCCTTGGAACTTTTTTTATTCTTAATATATGTTTATTTTGTATACTCAACTTAAGCGATAATATACGCATTTTTGCCCATGTTTAATTTTTCTAAGAATACTTTAATTCTTGCTATGGAATTAGTTTTAAGAGAGAATCAATACTCTTTTATGAAATGAAATATGCAGTTCTTTAATTTTAAATCATTTTTTAAATACATCGTCAGCCTGTCGCTTTTGGTTTTTCTTTTGGCGCATCTGGATTTTATTATCTTATTGGAAAAAGCAGGCAGCATCAGTGTATCATTGCTGTTTATCTCCCTAGCGCTAATTTTGTGTCAGATATTTTTCCTTAATATACGCTGGCATATTTTACTCAATATTGGTGCACACAACATACCGTTTAAAATAAGCGGTTTGATCAATATAGCAGGCTATCTTGCCAATATTCTTTTTATTACTTCGGTTGGCGGGATTATAGTGAAATCCGGTTTGGCTGTTCGTCATGGTCTTTCCCTTACACAAGCCGCTTTTGCAACACTTCTTGATCGGTTGATGACACTTGGGGCTCTAATAGTTTTAAGTGCGCTTGGTCTGCCGTTTTTACAAAATAGCATAGACCATAAACTTCTTTTTATGCTGACATTAACGGTCACAGGGGTTATCGCTGTTGTTTTTCTTTCGTTTGCCATATTGCATTCAGGATTATTAAAAAGTTATATTTTGTCCAGCCGCAAGCGCTCTCGTCTGGTCGTCACATTGAATAATTACATGAAAAACTATGGCTCGATGATGAAGGCTTGGTCTTGCAGCATTGTCGCGCAAGTATGCTTTGTTTTGTGTGTTTACACGCTTTCTCTGGGTATAGAATATCCTGGGCAAAATGAACATACGTTGGAATTTCTGGCATTGGTGCCCATTTTAGCATTGATTTCAAGCTTACCTATTAGCTTTGGCGGTTGGGGTGTTCGGGAAGGTGCCTTTATTTATGGGTTGGCATTTATCGGATTCCCTATGGAAAGTGCCTTTTTGCTATCAATTCAGGTCGGGCTGATCACTTTGGTCGCACCATTTTTATTCGGTCTTTATTACCTTCTATGGTTTGACGTAAAAGCCTTCTTGCTTGGAAAAGATATACGATCAGTCTAAAAGTAATCTTATGTTAGATACAATTTTTACGCACATTCGGCAATTTCAAATGATCCACTATCTTGCTGTCTTTTTGGCTGTTGCGTTACAGATACAAATTACGTTGTTTGCGAATGGTGATTATCTTGGCCTACGTATAGGGCTTGCCGACTTGTCTCTGCCGCTCATAGGGCTGTTCGTTCTATTCTCTTTGGTTACAAAAAAATCAAAATTGCCGGAATGGTCTTTGCGTCACATGATGTTCTGGCTAGTTGCCCTAGTTTTTGTAATGAGCCTCTCATTATTCAATGGGTATAGTGTAAACGGAACCTTATCAAGCTGGGCACTGGTCAATAAATATATTGGATTTTTTCTTTTGCTTGCCTATCTGATGCTTGGCGGATGGATTGTGACGAACACAAAGGATATAAGATATGTTCTATCACTTTTCATGGTCGTGTTTACTGGATTTTTTGTGCTGACCATTTTCATGAGTATGGTTACGTTGTTTGCGCAGTATTTTATGCCCTACCCATTATGGCTGCCAAATTATCCGTGGGATGGTTTTATGGCCAATCGCAATTCCTTTATGGTCATCTTTGTGCTGTCATTTATTTTTGTGGTCTGGGGCTATAAAGACGGTAAAATGATAATGCCAACATGGATAAGCGCGCTGTTTTGGATAAGTTTGCCAATTTTCTTGGTGTTTAATGATTCTCGAACGGGATGGCTTGCCTCTGCCATACTCATTATAGTGTTTTTCCTGAAGCATCCTATAAAACGAATAAAAACATGCGCCCCATATTTATTGTTGGGCTTTGTCATTGCGTATTCCTCTTATTCTGTAACAACAAACATCGCCGTATTGCAATCCATGCAAGCTCAAAACTTATTGGCGCTCGCAGGTGATACTGATTACCGCGGTGATCAAAAACGGTATATCGCGGTCGAGGATGGGTTGGAGCTATACCAACAACATAACCCTTTCATTGGCGCGGGATTGGGTTCTTACAAACCTTTCCAGATAGAGAAAAGAGGCAAGTCTATTGATATTATTGATTTTACAGGACTTTGGCTTTTGGTTGAAACGGGGGCTATAGGCTTGGTTGCCTTCTCGGGTTTTTTTATTGCGTGTCTCTGGTCATTATACAGGGCAGGGTATGCAGAAGATTCTTCTTCTTACCATAGGGCTATGTTTACATTCCTAATCCTGTTTGTGGCCATGTCCGTACTTCATGAACTGATGTATACACGCATCTTATGGTTTGCGGTGGGTTTGGCCTTGGGCCGTAATGTCCATACTTCTGTGACAAAACGATGAACACTATAACGCATGAATGCCTAAGGGGGGATATTTGATGCCATTCCGCAACGATATACAGATATTAAGAGGAATCTGCGTATTGTTCGTCGTTCTGTTTCATCTACAGATAAACGGATTCGCAAACGGTTTTTTAGGCGTTGATGTTTTCTTTGTCATTAGCGGGTTTTTAATGGCTTTGCTTTTTGATAAAGGCACAAAATGTGATTTCTACATCCGGCGTATCAAAAGGCTTGTTCCAGCGTATGCTGCGACTGTTTTTTTGGTGCTTTTAGTTCCGGCATTCTATGTTTTACCTGTTGATTACAGCCAGTTGGTTAGTCAAAGCCTTGCGGCCGGTAGCTTTTCATCAAATGTTTTTTATTGGACACAAAACAGTTATTTCAGCAAAGCTGAATTCAACCCGCTTTTAAATCTTTGGTCTTTGGGTGTAGAGGCGCAGTTTTATTTACTCGTGCCGTTTCTTTTCCCTTTATTAAAAAATCGAAACTGGCTCACTATATTTGCCGGTTTAATGTCACTATTATGCTGTATCGGAATCGCTTCTATCAGTCCAAAAACAGCATTTTTTCACATGCCTTTTCGCGTATGGGAATTTTTAATCGGAGCGTATATCGCATGGAATTTTGCGGATTATTTCGCTAAAACTAATAAAAGTGAAAAATTGCAATATAGTTTGCTATGTATTTTCATACTTTGCTTTTTTCTACCTATCTCCCCGAATAGTAAAGTTCTAGGACTGGGGCAGCCCGGCTTAATAGCATTGATTGTTTCCAGTCTGACAGGTGCATTATTGGTGTCCGGTATGCCTGCATCATTCCAAAATGGGAAAGTCGGAATTGTTTTGGTTACAATTGGGAAGTATTCATATTCTATTTATCTCGTCCATTTCCCAATTATTGTTCTCTATAATTATCAGGCATTTGGCGGGACTAGGCTTGGCTATGATGATATACAATCATTAATAACTTTGATCGTCTTAATTGCAATTGCATCTGTCCTGATGTTTCATCTGGTTGAGCGACAAAATAAATCTATATTTCAGATGAAAATGCGCCTGTGCTTTGTGTGTCTTGCTATTGGAATAATGGCGCCCGTCCTAAACTCACGTTCATATTCCAAAGAACAAACCAATATTTTTTCTGCTTGGCAGGATCGCTCTGCGTATCGCTGCGGAAAAATATTTAGGATTCTGAACCCTACGAAACATATTTGCGAATTAACAGGTTTACGATCAGACAATAATAAGAAAGTTCTGCTGGTCGGCAATAGTCACGCAGATGCCATTAAACACTCTTTTGCCAACATAGCAAAAAGTCAGAATATAAAAGTATTCTTTTATGTGCCGAACGACCCTTTAATCAATAAGAACATAGACGGTAAGCACGTTCTTAAGGATGCTTTGGATTTGTCTGTTGATGCCGTCGTTATCCATTTCAATGATAGATATGATGACGAAGGCTTTATAAAAAGACTCGGCGTTCTTCTTGTGGGTTTGGACGACAACTCTATCAAATCATATGTCATAGAGCCGGTGCCTACCTACGCACAACATATTCCGAAATATATGTATAGCGTGACAATTGGTGGGGAAGAAAACTTAAGTAACCAAACCCTACAGGATCATAGGCAATCAAAGGCTGCCTTTTGGAAGGCAGTCCCGCTGCTTACAAAAAACCCTAATGAAATTATAAGAACAGCCGATGATCTATGTAATCCTACTTGCCAATATTCTGATCAGGACGGACGGCCTTATTATTTTGATTCGGGGCATTTAACGCATACAGGAGCGCGCCTTTTGGAACCAAAGTTTCATACTATGCTTTCGGACATTTTCACCTATGCACAGGAAAAATAGCCAGCGCGTTTCTACAAAGAATAATATTTATGATTTGAATCAAAAGATAAGTCTCTCCAGAGGCCTTTAATGTCATAGACAATTCCGGACTTATTTAGCAAAGATGTGATCACTGTTTCCGACATTTCTTTATAAGCCATATGCCCCACCATGAGAGCAACACAATCATACTTTTCTGTTACGGACAGGGATTCTAACAACGAAATATTATAGTGTTTTTCGACGTCTTCATGCCGCGCATAGGGGTCATGGACATCCACAATATAGCCGCTATCTTTCAGTTTATTATAAATATCGATAACTTTGGTATTGCGAATATCATTGATTCCCTCCTTGAAGGTAAATCCAAGCAATAAAACGCGAGACGGTTTATCCATTTTTTGGTGTGATTGTAGTTTTTCGTGTATTTTATCTGCAACAAAAAATCCCATAGCATCGTTCGTGTTTCTTCCCGATAAAATAACATTAGGTGAATATCCATTTTGTTCGGCACAATGCGCGAAATAATACGGATCAACCCCGATGCAATGTCCACCAACAAGCCCCGGATAGAAATTAAGAAAGTTCCATTTTGTTTTTGCGGCTTCTAGAACATCATATGAAGACAGACCCAGCTTATCCAGAATTATTGTGACCTCATTGACGAAGGCGACGTTGATATCACGCTGTGCATTCTCAATTGCTTTCGATGCTTCTGCCGTTTTAATATTTTTTGCCTTGAAAATATTGTCGTTGTTTACTGAACCATACAATAACGCAAGGAAATCCGTAACGTCAGGCGTTTGCCCTGATACAATCTTTGTAATATTCTCAACTGTATGCTTGGTATCGCCAGGGTTTATCCGTTCCGGAGAGTACCCCAAAAAGAAATCACGCCCACATTTCAGGGTACTTACCTCTGCAAGAATCGGCCCGCAAACATCTTCTGTTACGCCGGGATATACTGTGCTTTCATAAACAACAATATCCCCTTTTTTCAAAACTTTCGCTATTGTTCTAGACGCCGATTCAACAGCCCTCAGATCAGGTTTGTTGTTCTCATCAAGTGGTGTTGGAACAGTAACAATATAAACATTACACTCACTTAAATCTTCTGGTAACGAAGTAAATTGACAATTTGTCGTACGCAAATCCGCTTGTCTGATTTCCCGATTGCTATCCCAACCGTTTTTAAGTTCTTCAACGCGCCGATCAAAAACATCGAAACCGATTGTAGGCACATTTTTTGACAACATAAGGGCAAGCGGCATCCCTACATAGCCCAATCCTATAATACCAACGCGGCAGTCTTTTAAGGTATAAGTCATTGTAAATATTTCTTTTTATAGATAATAGGGAAGCTTCAACCAAATAAAATATATAGATCTACTTTTTTTGAAAAACAGAAAAGTATCTATAATCCTCAGAAACTGGCTTTTCAGTAAACAAATCCGAAAGAAAAGCATCGTGGGTCACACTATATTTTTTTGCTAATTCTTCTGCCGTAGCTTTTCGAACATCTATCACGACAACTTCGGGAGCTTCCGGAAGATCAAATATATTTGAGTTTACGGCTTCTGAAAACTTACCAGAGCCGATTTGCAACGATGGGCCATCAATGAACACAAAATCAAATTTTTCTTTTATATCAACATCATACTTAATTTCTGGCGGCATGCGCGCTGGCAAACATATCTTTTCCTTTACGAGAATGTCTGTTTTGGTAGATTTATCTTCACCAATCAATCCCAACGTATTGGATGCCCATTTTTCATTTTCATCAATGCTTAAAAGACGCGCATCATTTTCTTTTACATACTCATTGAAAACCAATGTTGATGATCCGCTGCCCAGTTCTAAAATAGATTTGGGTTTATACTGTGCCAAAAGTTTTTTTAGGCACCAGAGCTTGTAAACTTGGTATTGGTGTTTAAGCCCACCAGAACTTCTGAAGTTCTCAACATATTTTTCAAGTGATTTATAATCATCTCTGTGGCCTGCAAAATGTTCTTCATGTGCTTTTATAATGCTTTTTTCACGCTTAACACGATTAGCATAGCGTTTAAGACTCGGCATTCTGGTTCGGCCAGTTGCACGCAATAAGATATTACGCATATCTTCAATTCCTCATATGACTTAATTATTCAATTGAGATGTTTATCATTACAGCTTAACAAGGGCAAGGATAGACGCTTATAATTTCAGCTAACATTATCCGCGATATGTTCCGACCGTTTTTTCCATGTGTACTTTGAAAGAAACTCTGCCTTGGCTGTATTTGCAATATCCTGCGCCTCTTCACGATTATCCTGAATGTACCTGATCGTTTCTACCCATTCATCCGAATTATCCGGCGCACACAGGAAAACATTCCTTTTATCCTCTAGAATCTCATGTAACACTGACAAGTCCGAGCAAATCATGGGAATACCTGTTGCCATGTACTCAAAAATCTTTAATGGGGACATCCATTGCACCGTATTGCCCTTACCGGCATATCCTCCGACCTTTTTCTGATATGGAGCAAGCAAGACATCAAGATGTTTTAAATATCCAATCGTTTCACTATGGGGTACATAACCATAAAAATGGACATTATGCATTTTCGACAACGTCGTCTTCCAATAGGACAGATCCTCCTGCGTACCACCAACGATATGAAACTCCACATCTGTTAAACTTTTGGCTATATCGGCGATAACATCAATGCCCCGCCCTTTATAAAGATGCCCGATATAGCCTACGTGTAGTTTTCCTTCGATCTTATCAAAGGCTGGCTTTACTTGGGTGTCTGGGAATGGGTCAGCTCCGTCATGTGCAGCTATTATTCGGTTTTGAGGAATTTGAAATCTCTCGCTTAAATGCTCCTTGAGCGCATCTGAAATCACAACAAGTTTCGCCAAATTTTTGCTTTTCAATAATACCCGGAACACAGCTCTTGCAATTTTACCTTGCCCGTCTAGTGAATCATGCTTCTCAAAAATAACGCGCAACCCAAAGAGGCTCGCAACCCACGCGCTCATGAGGCATCTGGAATGAACCAAATCAACATTATGTTTTTTTGCACAGCGTGCGGCCTTCACAGCATAACTGAGTAACCCCAGACGACCTTTAGGCATTTGAACCGAGAACATTTTAAAATTCTGCTCAACACCATAATGCTCAAATAAGTTATCTATATCAGTTAAATCATCATGAGAGCCCGCAGGATGAATTAATAAAACCTCGTGTCCACAACTCGCATATGCCTGACACATCTTCATCACATGCACGGCGTTAGCAGCACGAGAGGGTATAGGCCATCCGGCAATATATGCAATCTTCATGGCTCTTAATCTTTTTTGTTACGGTCGTCAGGTATTGGCTTAATCTTTTGTGCAGGGACACCGCCATAGATGTAGCCGCTTTCGAGACTCCCGCTCACGACTGCCCCCGCCGCGACTATAACGCGGTTATTGATGACAGTTCCCTTTAAAATAGTAACGCGGGCACCAATATAAACATCGTTACTAATTGTAACAGGCTTATGATGCGCTCCCTGTTTCGTAAGAGGTTGATCAGTATATCCAAAATTGTGTTCACCAGTATATACGAGTAATTCTGGACCAATCTCAACATTGTCTCCAATAGTCAATTTTTCATAAAGGAAGATATTGTAATCGTTCCCTATTTTTGAATTTTCTCCAACGGACAGATTTTGTGGGAAATAGATTTTTCCGTTCGGGCGTAAGAAAGAGTTTTTTCCTATATGAGCGCCTATAAGGCTGTCTCTTATACACATCTGACGCTGCCGACGAATCCA
>CAXHFH010000009.1:0-34765 GCA_964015995.1 uncultured Alphaproteobacteria bacterium | reverse complement strand
TGCTGCTCCAGACTTTCTTTGTTCAAATCCTTCACAGGAATGGCATCCTCGGCCAAAACCGTACAGCTTTCGGCATTCACATCGGCAAAACCGCCTGCAATGAAAATTTCCTGCTTATCGCCGCCCTGCTCTCTTTGAAGGCGTACAACACCAGGCTTTAGAGAAGACAAAAGTGAACTATGCCCCTTCATGACGCCAAAAAAACCGTCATCTCCCGGAATTTCCGCCAGATAAACGGATTCAGAAACCAGCTTTTCTTCTGGTGATACAAGTTCGAATTGAATGACATTGCTCATAGTTTAATCCTATACCTTACTTGTTACGCCGTTTTCCATTTAATCTGGAATTCCAGCTCTTCTTCGCCGTCTTCACGCTCATGTTCTATGCTAAACTCTGCATTATCAGGAACGGAAATTTTTTCACCTGCGAAATGGAATTCCACTTTCTTTCCCGTTTCAAGCGCGTCAGCAACACGGCGGAGCTTTTTAACAAAGTCCTCCACCGAGTTTACTTTTTCGATATCACGCTCTTGCGTCATCTATTTATGCCGCTTCCTGTGCCATTTTCGTTGCTTTTTCAACAACCTGCTCGATCGTACCAGTCATGTAGAATGCTGATTCAGGCAAGTGGTCATATTCACCGGCAACAATCGCCTTAAAGCCTTTGATTGTGTCTTCAAGGTCAACAAAGATACCAGGAGAACCTGTAAACACTTCGGCAACATGGAATGGCTGAGAGAGGAAGCGCTGAATCTTACGGGCACGTGCCACTGTAAGTTTGTCTTCTTCCGACAATTCATCCATACCCAAAATCGCGATGATGTCTTGAAGGTTCTTATAGCTCTGCAATGTTTGCTGAACCGAGTTTGCAACATCGTAATGCTCTTGGCCGATAACACGTGGGTCAAGAATACGTGATGTTGAATCAAGTGGGTCAACCGCAGGGTAAATCCCTTGTTCCGCAATCTGACGTGACAGAACTGTTGTCGCATCAAGGTGAGAGAATGTCGTTGCAGGCGCGGGGTCAGTCAAGTCATCCGCAGGCACGTAAACCGCCTGAACCGATGTGATCGACCCTTTGTTTGTTGATGTAATGCGTTCCTGCATCAAACCCATTTCTGTTGATAGAGTTGGCTGATAACCAACAGCAGAAGGGATACGACCAAGAAGCGCGGACACCTCTGCACCGGCCTGTGTGAAACGGAAGATATTATCAAGGAAGAACAGAACGTCTTGGCCTTCTTCATCACGGAAATATTCCGCCATTGTAAGCGCCGATAGAGCAACACGCGCACGCGCACCCGGAGGTTCGTTCATCTGACCGTACACCAAGGCCACTTTTGATTCTTTATGTTCACCGGGCTTAATAACGCCAGATTCAATCATTTCATGGTAAAGGTCATTACCTTCACGTGTACGCTCACCAACACCACCGAAAACAGACACACCACCGTGGCCTTTTGCAATGTTGTTGATCAATTCCATGATTGTAACGGTTTTACCAACACCGGCACCACCGAACAGACCAATTTTACCACCCTTCGCGTAAGGACAAAGAAGGTCAACAACCTTAATACCTGTCACAAGGATCTCTGAGTCTGTTGCTTGTTCTGCGAATGTTGGTGCTTCGCGGTGGATCGGCCAGCTTTGCTTTGTCTTAACAGGCTTACCTTCGTCAATCGGCTCACCGATAACATCGAAAATACGACCAAGTGTCTCTGCACCAACAGGCACTGTGATTTGTTCTTTTGTATCAACAACTGGCTGACCGCGTCGAAGACCGTCTGTCATATCCATCGCGATTGTACGCACGGCATTTTCGCCAAGGTGCTGTGCAACCTCAAGAACAAGCTTTTGTCCGTTATTGTCAGTATGCAAGGCATTCAAAATCGGCGGAACATTGCCTTCTTCGAACTGCACGTCAACAACCGCGCCTAAAACCTGTAATACTTTACCTTGTGCTTCTTCTTTTGCCATTTTCTTCTAGTCCTCTTGATTAATCGTTTGTTTCCTAGGGTTGTTATTTCGTTTCTTTCACGCCGTCGCCTGAAAGATCCGGTTTGATATAAGATAGCTTTGCGTCCTGAAATTTCTTCTCAAAAACCGGAATCGCACGTAATACCGCAAGCACATCCTCGGCCAACTTGCGCCCCGCCTTACTATCGCTCGGGTAATGCACACCTGCAATTTCACGGCGGTGTGCCACGTCTATTGCGAACTGTTTATATACATCTGCGTTTTCGGGGTCAAATTCTGCCAATACAAGCGCATTAATATAGGTTTGCCCCGCATGACCAGACGGATACGCCGGATGCGGCGGGTTCAAAATTACTGTTTTCAGGGTCGGGTCTACTTCAGACGGACGCGGGCGTGAAAAATGTTGCTTACGCTCAAGAATGAAGTACATGTGATCGTTATCAATCATTTCAAGAAGCATCAATGTTTTATAATTATCACTATTGATCAAACCTTCTTTTACAAACATATCGTGTGCGCGAACACCCGTGTCTTCAAACTTTATACGCTCAATATTTTCTGGTGTGCGTTCAGTTCTCGCAATCTCATGAAGATATTCAATTTCTTTTTTAGTTTCATCGCTTGAGTTTTTTGGCGGCTCAGCAACCTCAAACGTCACGTCTTTGGTCAATAATACCGGTCCTGCATCAATCGCAAGCAACAGTTTGGGCATCCAGTTTTTTTGTAAAAACTTTAGGTCATCAATATCGGCATCATCAGCCTGTGCCCCTTGAAACGAAAATGCAAGGATTGCGACCATCAGAAGACTGGCAAGAATTTTAATATGTCTTGTCATACCTTTGTCCACGTCATCAACCTTATACAGCTTCCGCGCCGGAAATGATTTCAATCAATTCCTTGGTAATATACGCCTGACGCGCACGGTTATACTGCAATGTCAGATCATTAATCATCTCGCCCGCGTTACGCGTTGCGTTATCCATAGCCGTCATACGTGCGGCCTGTTCGCCTGCAGCGCTATCCAGCAATGCACGATATATCTGAACACCAACATTACGTGGCAATAACTTGCCTAAAATTTCTTCTTCTGTCGGCTCAAAATCATAAGGAGAGCGTAATGCAGATGTTTCATCACCCTTCTTATCGTCAGCATTATCCTGCTCACCTTCAACTTCTTCCATCTGGAACGGTATCAGTTGCGGTGCGCGCGGTGTCTGCACAAGAACAGATTGGAACGCATTATACATCATGATGCATTTATCAAACTCACCTTCACTGAACTTACCCAAAACAAATTCGGCAACTTCGTGTGCTTGTGCATATTCGATGCGGTTCTTACCGAAAACTTCACGGAATGCGTGTAATATCTTCGATCCGTGCTGACGTTTCAAAAGGTCATAGCCTTTGCGACCGACACAAACAATGGTCACAGCCTTACCTTGTGCTTCAAGCTCGCTAATTTTGTTGCGCGCATCTTTGATGATGTTGGCATTAAAGCCACCACATAATCCACGATCTGCAGTTACGACGATCAAAAGATATTTTTCATCGGCGCCGCTACCGGCCAAAAGTTTCGGGCTCGCCGCACTGATCACAACATTAGAAGCCAATCGAGACAACATTGCCCCCATGGCTTGCGCATATGGTTGTGAGCTTTCAGCTTGCTCCTGCGCCTTACGGAGTTTAGATGCAGCAACCATTTTCATCGCAGATGTAATCTTCCGCGTTGATTTCACCGATTTTATGCGATCACGATAATCTCTTAAACTTGGCATAGTTTTGTTACATCCTTACTTTTTAAGCAGCTTCTTTTGAACCGGCGAAACCGCTTGCAAAGTTTTCTATAAACGACTTGAGGCTGTTTTCAATGTCATCATCCAGCTTTTTCTCTTCACGAATTTTTGCAAGAATTTCTGTACCACTTGCACGCAAAGATTCTAACAAGCGAAGTTCGAACAACTCAACATCAGCGATATCCACATTATCCAAATACCCCTTCGTACCGGCGTAAATCACGGCGACCTGCTCTTCCACAGGAAGCGGGCTATATTGTGGCTGCTTCAGCAACAATGTCAGACGCGCACCACGTGCGAGCAATTTCTGTGTTGCGGGGTCAAGATCAGATGCGAACTGTGCGAAGGCTTCCATTTCACGGAACTGCGCAAGCTCTAGCTTCATCGAACCGGATACCTGCTTCATCGCCTTAACCTGCGCGGCAGAACCAACACGAGACACAGACGCACCAACATCAATCGCGGGGCGAATACCTTTAAAGAACAATCCTGTTTCAAGGAAGATCTGACCATCCGTAATCGAAATCACGTTTGTCGGAATATAAGCGGAAATATCACCACCTTGTGTTTCAATGATCGGCAGAGCCGTCATAGAACCACCGCCATGCTCATCAGAAAGCTTACAGGCGCGTTCTAGCAAACGAGAGTGGATGTAGAAAACATCACCCGGATACGCTTCACGACCCGGTGGACGACGAAGAAGCAATGACATCTGACGATATGCAACAGCCTGCTTAGACAAGTCATCGTAAATCGCAAGAGAGTGCATACCGTTATCACGGAAATATTCACCCATCGCCGCACCACAATATGGTGCAAGATACTGCAAAGGCGCAGGATCAGAGGCCGTAGCAGCCACAACGATAGAATATTCCATCGCGCCTTGCTCTTCCAATTCTTTTACAAGCTGCGCTACTGTTGAACGCTTCTGACCAATTGATACATACACACAATAAAGGTGCTCTTTCTCATTATCAGATGCGTTGATTGTTTTCTGGTTGATGATGGCATCAACAGCCACCGCAGTTTTACCTGTCTGACGGTCACCAATAATCAATTCACGCTGGCCACGACCAACCGGCACAAGGGCATCAATCGCCTTCAGGCCTGTTTGCATTGGCTCATAAACAGACTGACGTGGAATAATACCCGGCGCCTTAACTTCCATACGACTGGAACTAGATGCCTTGATCGGGCCCTTACCGTCAATTGGATTACCAAGAGCATCAACAACACGACCAAGTAACTCACGGCCAGTTGGCACTTCAACAATTTGACCTGTACGGCGAACGATATCACCTTCTTTAATGTCGCGGTCGTCACCAAACAAAACAACACCGACATTGTCAGCCTCGAGGTTAAGGGCCATACCTTTAACACCGCTTGCGAATTCAACCATTTCACCGGCCTGCACTTCATCAAGACCATATACACGTGCCACACCATCACCGATGGATAGAACCTGACCAATTTCCGCGACATCGGCTGATGCGCCAAAATCAGCGATTTGCTTTTTTAAAATATCCGAAATTTCTGCTGCACGAATTTCCATTATACGACCTCTTTTAAGTTTGTATTTTGATTTGCATTTGATTTTAAAGCGACACCAAGCCTTTCAAGCTTGCGGCGCACGGAATCATCAATCATGTATGATCCGATTGTTACGATAACCCCACCCATAATTTCCGGCGTGACTTTTTCTTCAACGATAATCGTTGTCCCCAACGCTTTTTCGATTTTCTGCTTAACATCTTTGGCTTGCCCGGCGGTAAGCTTAGCCGCGGTTTCAACGCTAACCTCCACTTGACCGGACTTCGCCGCGATCATTTTATTGAAAACGGTAATGATACCAGGCAACGCATTCAGGCGACGATTCTCAACAAGAACACCAAGAAAATTCTTAGTCAGCTTCTCAAGCTTAGCTTTTGTCGCGAGAGCATCAATAGCAGATGCCTGCTTTTCCTTACTGACAAGCGGCGAAGTTATAACCTCTGCCAGATCATCAGAATCATTGATCATGTTTTCAAGAGCTGAAAGATTTTTTTGAATCTTATCGACGGCTTTATTTTGCTCAGCCAAATCGATAAGCGCACCCGCATAGCGAGTATAGACAATAGAAGAAATCGGCGTGGACGATGACACGTTTTAGTCCCTTATTCCAAAATTTACACATACACAAAACAAGCGGCGCAAAACTAGCGATTTAATTTTGTGTTGGGGAGAATTAGCATACCAAATCGCGGCTGACAAGTAGGAACGGCAAGCCTTTTGCTAATAATTACAATTTTATTAGATTTTCTTGGTTTTACTGTATTGCCTGGTTACCCATGCGGAACATCGCTACCAATGTCTCCGGCACCCAATTCCATTGGAGAAGCTGGTATTTTTCAGGATATAAATACGCGGCTGTTGCACGGAAAATTAATATATGCGCGACATATATCTCTAAAGTTTTACGCCCGGTAAATTGCAACATCTTAATAACAGATGGCGCGACATACTTATCTGCATTGTCATAGGTCACAGGCTTAAAGCGCCACAACACAACACCGACAATGATAAATCCGACCAACATTAACAACGCCTGTGCCCCCGACAATGTTGGCATCGCAATTCCCAATATTAAATAGAGTGCCGTGTACGAGCAGAACACATACAACAAGACGTATTTCTTCTCGATTCTTTCATACACCTCTTCCCTACGCCGCGTGATGTAACCGATAAGAACCATCAACATCGCGAGCGCGCCGTACTCAAACAATATGGCTGTCGGAAAACCCAAGAAGAACAGAATCAGGAACATTCCGCGTAATGTTTCGGGTGACGCCAAGGAATGCCGCACAACCCCTGCGCGATATATACGAAAGATTGCCATCGTGAACAGTATATTGAGCGGCAATAAATATTGCCCGGCAATCAGCGATGAAATCACAAGGATTGTGCCGCCAATCCACCAAGAGTTTGGAATTTTAGTTGTGTTGGCATAACCGATCAAAAAGAACCATATCGGTATGCATAAGCGCCCCCACGTGCGAAACCACATATCATCCGGATAGAAGAAATGCCCGACGTGATCGACAACCATTAAAATGATCGCAACCGTTTTTAACAGATCGTAAGACGTTAATGCCTTGGGCAGGCTTTTGCTCATAAAAAACTCTTTAGACTTTAATTCGTCAAAAGAAACATACTATACTGCGCGCTGGATAATTTGGATATAGTTTTTATGAAATCACTCAAACAAACCTTGTTATTGTTTTTTATTATCGTCGTTGAAGGGTATGTTGTTCTCTCATCAGAGCTTCTGGCAATACGCCAAACCATCCCTTATGTCGGCAGTGGTACAGACACAATATCCATTATTATTGCGGCCGTCCTTATGCCTCTTGCATTCGGTTACCAGTCAGGCGGTGCGTTTAAACCACACAAAATATTTGGTGTGTTTGTTACTGTTCGAAAAAAACTAATCCTCAACATTAATATCGCCGCCATCATTTTACTGATCGGGTTATCTTATAAGTCAATGCAATGGTTTTTTGGGTGGCTCCCACAAATCGGCATTGATAACCGTCTTATGCAAACGTCGATATATTGCATGCTCTTTTTGGTTATTCCTGTTTATTTATTGGGCCAAACCGTTCCGCTTATTACCAACTTTTTCTCAAAGCAGCACCTGCCTAGAGTAACGGGTAAAATCCTGTTTTTCTCTACAGTGGGATCTTTCTTTGGTGCGGTGTTCTCGACCTTGTTCCTGATGGCCATTATCGGCGTACACCACACCGTCAGTCTTAACTTTGTTCTTATGGCTATTCTTGTGATTGCCCTCAGCAAAAAGACAGTTTCTGTTCCTGTGATGTATGCCGTTGTGATTGCAGGCTGTGCCATGCTCTTTAATTCGGACGGCATTATGTCTGGCGACAACATCATCAAAAACAATCAATATAATACTATTCAGGCCGGCGAAACATCCCGCGGCACCCGTGAAATGGTTATCAACGGTAATAGATCATCCAGTTACGACGCACTCGGCAGAAAGCATGCCTATGTTGAGTTTGCGGAGCGCGTTGCAATCTTCCCAATCATAAGCTCCGTCCCGCCGCGCGATATATTGGTCATCGGTGCGGGTGCATTCACCTTTGGGCATGAAGATAAGAACAACAATTACACCTATGTTGATATCGACAAAGATTTACAGGAAGTCGCCGAAGACTATGTTCTGCGTGAGCCGATCGGCGATAACAAAAAATTCGTGCCAAAACCTGCACGCGCGTTTTTACATGAAACAGACCAGAAATACGATGTGATTTATCTGGATACATATTTGGGCGGTGTTAGCATTCCTGAACATCTTATTACGCAGGAATATTTTAAAAGCGTGAAGGCACATTTAAAAGATGGTGGCCTTCTTGTCACAAACTTCATTTCATCTTCAAATTTTCAAAGCAAGTTATCGCGTAATCTGGACAACACGTTTCGTTCTGTGTTTCCGCACTACTCTCGTCATGTTGTCTCAGAGCAATATAATTTATGGTCAGACAGCGCATCGCGCATATCGAATATTGCCTATATTTATCGCCATCACGATACGTATGATGCGGGACACATCTATACCGACAACAAGAATACGGTGTTCTATGACAAGCCAAAGAAGCTAAAGCCATAAAAGAAGAACTGCTCATAATACTATGAAAAAATTAGATAATACGCTCTTTCTTTTTATCAGCATCATCCTTGAGGGGTATATTGTCCTCTCAACAGAGCTTTTGGCTATGCGCATGACAATCCCCTTTGTCGGCACAGGTACAGATAGCATGTCCGTTATTATCGCCGCTGTTCTGCTTCCGTTGGCGGCAGGATATCGCACGGCAGGACAATTCAAAATCAAAGCGCCAGATGGTTCGTACCGTTCTATTCGCAAAAAATTAGTCAGAAACATTCTGATTTCCTCCACTTTCCTGCTTCTCGGCCTCAGCTATTTTGTCATGCAGTTTTTCTTTTATTTCGGATTGGAACAAAACGGCATTGATAACAAACTGATTCAAATCACGATTTACTGTTTAGTGTTTTTGGTAACGCCCGTTTACCTGCTCGGGCAAACAGTGCCCCTGATAAGCAACTACTTTTCCGGCGAAAAACTATCTAAAATAACGGGAAAAATGCTGTTTTTCTCAACGATCGGCTCTTTTTGCGGCTCTGTGCTGACCACACTTATTTTAATGCAATATATCGGCGTACATCATACTGTTTCGGTTCTGTTCGGATTGCTGTTTTATCTAACGTTAATTTTAAACAAAAAACAAAACCGCGAAATAATGATGACGATGCTCGCGATTACGCTTTTATCGCTCGCACTGAATTCAGACTTTGTTATGCGTGATATCCTCAGCATGGTGAAGAACAATAAATACAGCTCTATCATGATCATAAAACTGGATGAAAATGATGAAGTCAGTGAAAACGGCATCCCACATATGTTTATCAACAATAATGATTCATCGATGTATTCTGCCGATGGTAAAAAACATGACTATATTGAATTTGCAGAGCGCATCACGATAGAGGCATTACCGAAAGATTCTCCCCCAAAAGACGTTCTTATCATCGGCGCTGGCGGATTTACATACGGGCATAATGATCTGAAAAACAATTTCGTCTATATCGACATTGATAAAGACCTGAAGACAGTATCAGAGGAACATCTTCTGAAAGAAAAAATTCAACCCAACAAAGTATTCTACCCGCTGCCTGCGCGCGCTTACCTGAATATGACAGATAAGAAATTCGATATAATTTTACTGGATGCGTATCTGGGCGGGCTTAGTATCCCCGAACATCTTGTGACACAAGAATTTTTCACGGAGGTTAAAAAACACCTGAATGACCAAGGCGTGCTTGTGGCGAATTTTATTGTTTCACCAAACTTCGGCAATCTGTTCTCTCGGAATATTGATAATACATTCCGCTCAGTCTTTCCCTATGTCTCTCGTCACGATACGCATGATGAATATGACGTTTGGAACAACAGTGAAACCGCCAATTCAAACTTTATGTATATCTACAAACACTTCGAAAATTATAGCGCCCCCGCCATCTATCGTGATAACATAAGCAAAGTTGAATAAAAGGATTTCTGATGGACTGGATGATGATGATCGCAGACTTCGTCGACAAGACCCTTCCGGATCTTATCGAAGTTCTGGTTTTCGGCGTTATCTTCTTTTTCTTAGAGCGCATTAATCCGGCCGACAAAGATTCCGGTTTTTTCAAAAACGATATGAGCAACGAGTTTTTTCTGGTTGTCGTCAATATCTTTATATTCATCCCTCTATTCGCACTGCTCGCAACGCTGTTCGTCGATATAACATTAAGACCGCTTTTCCCGGAACAGCTTTTAGCCGATCAAATCATGACGCTGCCACTTTGGCTACAGGTAGTCTTTGGCGCGCTTGTTCTGGATTTTGCGACATACTGGCGGCATCGCTTTACGCATCATTACATGTGGTCATACCATTCCGTCCACCACAGCGCGAAACAACTGACATGGATTACCGGGCTACGCCTGCACCCGATTGATATATTTGCAGGAACGCTCTTTGCATTTGTTGTGCTTTACCTTGTCGGGTTTTCAGGCCCTGGATTTTTAGGTGCAGTCATCTTTATCAAGCTGATGAATTACTTCACCCACATGAATTTGAATTTGAAATTCGATAAACCAATCCGCTATTTCATAGCCTCACCCGTATTTCATCGCTGGCATCACGCCACAGTCAAAGAAGCCTATGACAAAAATTTTTGCGGCGCGTTTCCGTTTTTAGACGTGATGTTTGGCACATATTATCACCCCGAAGAATTACCCGAAAATATGGGACTATCCGCTGGTGAACAAAAAGCATTTCCTGAAAAAGGCTATATCGGCTGGCTAACCTATCCGTTTAAACGCGATTTCAAATTTTGGACAAAATGGCTCGGTAAGAAGAGCTAACTTTTGACATATTATTCTCGCCTATGCGATATTGAGAAAAATAATAAGCGGCTCTTAAAGAATGGCGTTACTGGAAACCTTCACGGATATATCAAGACATGGCAATGATGCGCGCGTGGCCTTGGCAGACGCCCCAACGGCATTTCTGTCCGCTGCACAAACGCAAGACATTAAGGCCATTATTTTTGATGGTTATAAAAACGACGCTCTGGATGAATATCTTAACTCTGTAGATTTCGAAACAATAGGCGCATTTACCATTCCTCATATTGTTATTGGTCAGGATCGCGATGCCTTGCGTGAACGTTTACCCGCGCCCCTCTTCCAAGCCGTGAATGAGCTCGCCGATCTGTTCATGGATGCCAGCGATAGTGCAGAAATAGGCTTTAAGCTCGGCTGTTTTTCAAATTCAAAAATGCACCCGCATTTGTCGGATCAAATGACCTATGCCCTTGATGGCATCGGCACGGAATGGGAAAACGGACAAGTCGAAGGACGTACGCCGTTTTTCATGAAATCGGGCTTTAAGCATAAAACACCGGACATCGCGAAAGACAATCCGCGCCCTATTATGATTTTCTCTGCGCCCTCAAGTTACGGACTCTAAAGAAAACTCTGTGGGTCGATGTCGATATAGACGCGCACCGTTGATGGTACCTTCACCGCGTTTACCCAATTCGATACTGTCTTTTGCAAATTAATCGCCTTATCCGCCCGCACGAGCAAACGATAGCGATACCGCCCGCGCAAACGTGCCATCGGCGCAGGTGCAGGACCGAGCGTTTGAATGCGGTAGCCTTCCTCCGTCACGCCTTGCGGGGATGTTTTGCCGAGCGCTTTAGCAACATCGAGCACCAGTGATTCCTCCCTGCCCGCAATGATAATTCCCGCCAATCGGCTGTATGGCGGCATATTCGCCATTTCGCGCTCCGCGGCTTCAACGCCGAGAAATTCATCACGGCCTTCGCCTGCCATCGCCTTCATAATGCGGTGTTCGGGCATCCAACTTTGCAACAGGACACGTCCCTTTTTATGCTCCCGCCCTGCGCGCCCTGCGACCTGATGGAGCATTTGATAAGTGCGTTCGGCGGCGCGTAAATCTCCGCCTTTTAATCCCAAATCAGCATCCACCACACCAACGAAGGTTAGGTTCGGGAAGTGATGCCCCTTTGCGATGATCTGCGTACCGATGATGATATCCACTTCGCCCGCGATAATTGTGTTGAGCATCGCCTTCAACTCTTCATTGCTCTCTGCCGTATCACTCGCGAGCACCATAATGCGAGCCTCAGGAAAGGCGGTTTTGGCTTCCTCGAATATGCGCTCTACCCCCGGGCCACAGGCGGCGAGACTGTCCGTGTCACCACACTCCACACAGTTTTTCGGGATATTGGCGTAAAACCCGCAATGGTGACAATGCAACTTACCACTGCGTTTATGCTCCACCAGCCACGCCGTACATCTTGGGCATTCCATACGATGACCACACGTACGGCACAGCGTGAGGGGCGCATAGCCGCGGCGGTTCAAGAACAAGAGCGCCTGATCACCCGCATCAAGGGTTTTTTGAACCTCGTCTATCGTGGTTTTCGCAAGGAAACATTGACGCTCCGGTTTATCAGCGCGTAAATCCACCACCGATATATCGGGCAAATGCGCACCGCCGAAACGACTGGGCAGGACGAGGTGCTTATACTTTTCATCCCACGCATTCATCATGGTCTCTAAGGATGGCGTCGCGGACACCAGAACCACAGGAATTTGTCCCAGATTGGCACGCACCACTGCCATATCGCGTGCATGGTAAATCACGCCATCTTCCTGTTTATATGCGGGGTCATGTTCTTCATCAACGATGATCAGCCCCAAATCTTTATACGGCAAGAACAATGCCGAGCGCGCACCGACCACCACGCGCGTATCGCCCTGCGCCACACCGCGCCATGCCGTGCGTCTTTGTGCAGGTGTTAAATGTGAATGCCAGAGCGCAGGCGCACAGCCAAATCGTGTTTTAAACCTCTCCAGAAACGCATTGGACAGCGCAATCTCAGGCAACATAATCACAACCTGCTTACCTGCCTTTAACGCCTGCGCCACGGCTTCGAAATACACTTCGGTTTTACCTGCGCCCGTCACACCATCAACCAAGCTCGCGCTGAACGTGCCTGACTTCACATCGTCACAAAGTTCATCCGCAACCATTTGTTGATCTTCAGATAATTCCGCCAAATGCCCATCAGGATTAGGATTTAAACACGGCGCGGGGTTGTAAATGCTGACCTCTTCTAACAAGCCTTTATCCGCCGTACCGCGTACAACCGCCGCCGGGCATCCCGCCATATCCGCGATTTCCGAGGCAATGCGCGTTTGCCCGTCTGCCATAGCCTCCATAACCTTTTGACGTTGTGGGGTCAGTTTGGGCGGCATAGCCTGATCCGTATTGCGGCGAAAACCACGCGCAGGCTTGGACGGTGTTAATCCCGCAGGTGCGCTGAGCGCCATTTTCAAAACCGAACCCTTCATGGACACAGTATAATTCGCCACCCAGTCGATAAATTTACGGTGCACTGCGGGCATCGGATCAAGATCATATTTGGATATGACCGCCTTGAGCTTTTTCGGCTTCACATCTCCGCTTGCCTCGCCCCATACCACAGCGGGGATTTCACGATTGCCGAGCGGGACGGAAACATAATCCCCCGCCTGCACCGTGATATCGGGCGGCACAATATAGTCATACGCCTTGTCCACGGGATATGGCACAAGCACCGACACCACATGCCCGTCTAATAAATGCGCGTGTGGCAGCTCATCTTGTGATTCTTCTTCGAAAAATGACGTTTGATCCATGTATTTTATGTATCATTAAGATGCTTTAAATCATAGTAATCTTGCCTATATAGATTATTAAATGATATGAAGTCATATGGATTGGTTTAAAAAATATATTGCAGCCCCGCTCGCCTCTTTATTCAAGGAGGAAGCCGACATCACACCAGAGCCTGAGCCGGTGATGTATAATGATACGTTGGTGAAGGCTGGCATACTTCATTTGCGTAACCTGATGAGCAAAAACGACGCGCAGCACTATAAAGATGATTACGATGACGTCTTTCGTATGGTTCGCCTCAAACCTCAAATGAGCGAAGATGATATCGAAGAACAAGTCGGTATGCTCATAGATAAAATGATGGAAACAGGCCTGATTACCGAAGAGGAACAAGCGCGCGTTGATCACGAAACCCTGTTAGCGCACATGACCAACGCCGTTATCAACGCCATGGAAAGCTATGATTCTGATGAGAATATCCTCAATGCCATTCGCTTTGATCAGGACTTGCGCCGCCCAAAACTTCATGTTGTCCGCAATGACAGTATTGATCACGAATAAAGTCTGAAAACCCCTCTTGCCCTTCCAAGACAAAGCCTTTACTTTTGGCGCATAGATTCACATATAGAACAAATGCAGAGTAGGAAAAACGTATGAAATTTTTCGCCGACACCTCCGATCTTGACGAAATCCAAGAGCTTGAGACTTATGGCCTTTTAGATGGTGTAACAACGAACCCATCCATCATCGCAAAATCAGGCAAAGAATTCATGCCGTTGATTAAGGAAATTTGCGACATCGTCAGTGGCCCCGTTAGTGCGGAAGTCGCCGCAACAGATTACGAAACCATGCGCAAAGAAGCCGACGTTTTGAAAAAAATCGCAAGCAATGTTGCAATTAAAGTGCCGCTTACCCCTGCCGGTTTGCGCGTGTGTAAAGAGCTATCCGATGAAGGCACAATGGTGAATGTCACATTATGTTTCTCTCCCGGTCAGGCATTGCTCGCCGCCAAAGCAGGCGCAGCATTTATTTCACCGTTCGTTGGTCGCCTAGATGATATTTGCTTTCAAGGTCTTGATTTGATTGCTGACATCCTAACGATTTACGACAGCTACCCGCAATATGACACCGAGGTTCTGGTCGCATCTGTGCGTAACCCGATGCATATCATCGAATCTGCCAAGATGGGCGCACATGTTATGACTGCGCCGCCAAGCGTGATCAAACAGCTTTATAACCACCCATTAACCGATAAAGGTTTGGCTGCATTTGTTGCCGATTGGGAGAAAACAGGCCAAAGCATTTTATAAAAGACAATAAAATCTGAGAATATCTTTGATAAAGCGCGCCTGCATTCTTTTTAAGGCGCGCTTTTTTGTGGTATTATGATCGAATGAGTGACGTACTTTCCAAAGTTGAAATAACAAAAACAGAAATTCTGGAATTCCTGCAGGGCAACCCTTCGTTCCTGCAAGACAATCCCGATGTTCTGGATGCTTTAATTCCACCGCGCCGCCGCCCGAAAAAAGGCGATGTGGCGGATTTCCAATCCTATATGATTGAACGCCTTAAGGCCGATAAGGAAGAGGTTATCAGTTCCACGCGTGAGCTTGTTGAAAACGCACGCAGTAACATGAACAACCAACAACGCATCCATAAGGCGGTTTTACGCTTACTTGAAGCGCGCACTTTCGATGAGTTTATCCAGTATATTACAATGGATTTATCATCCATGCTGGATGTTGATATTTCTGTTCTTCTGGTCGAATCTGATGAACAAGATATCCCCCACGTCCATCAAAACGGTATTCGCATTCTGCCCGAAGGCACGATTGATCAATGGATGAATGATAAAAACGTCATGCTTCAGGATGACATCAGCGGCATCGAGGCCATTTATGGCGGTGGTGCAACGCTTGTGCGCTCTCAGATTTTACTACGGGTCGATATCTCTATGGGCACGCCGCCTGCTATTCTGGCCTTCGGCAGTCGTGATCCGCTTATGTTTCAAGATGGTCAAGCAACAGACCAAATTCTCTTCCTCGCCCGCGTCATCGAAAGGTGTTTTCGCTCATGGCTCAGCCTGCCTGTTTAGACAATGATTAAACAAGAAATCCTTGCCTTATGTGCCGCCGATCTGGCCGATAAACTGGCGCAGTGGGAAACCTATTTACGTGTTGAAAAAAACATGTCCCCGCACACGCTCCGTGCCTATTGCTCTGATGCAGGGCATTTTGTGAAATTCCTGTTTGATCATTTGGGCAAAAAGCCCTGCATTGATGATTTATCGGAAATTACAATCCGTGATTTTCGCGGGTGGATGGCAAAAAAGGCGATGGATGGCACATCAAACGCCAGCCGTGCGCGCTCACTCTCGGGTATTAAGAACCTGCTCACATGGTTCGATAAGCAAGGGATCATGCACAACGCCGCGATCAACACCGTGCGCAGCCCAAAGCTTCCGCATAAACTGCCGCGGCCATTACATGAATTGCAAGCGATAGAAGTCATTGAAAATGCAGGATTAATGGAACGCCATGACTGGATCGGCAGACGGAATGCGGCATTATTCATGCTGCTCTATGGCTGTGGATTGCGGATTAATGAAGCGTTATCGCTTAATATGTCCGATCTGCCCCGCGATGGATTTTTACGTGTTGTCGGTAAGGGTAATAAGGAACGCCAAGTCCCTGTGATTGATTTGATTGAAACGGCGATTGCCGGATATATGGATAAATGCCCCTACCCGCAGGAGCAAGACCAGCCTGTTTTTCTTGGCTCGCGCGGTAAACGATTAAATCAGGGTGTTGCACAACGCGCAATGCGTGATTTACGAATAAGTCTTGGGTTGCCGGGCAACGCGACGCCGCATGCGCTAAGGCATAGCTTTGCCACACATCTTTTGCAAAATGGTGCCAATTTGCGGGAAATTCAGGAATTGTTGGGGCATGCTTCCCTCAGTACAACCCAACGCTATACCGAGATTAATGCCGAAGAAATGATGCGGATATACAAGGAAGCACATCCGCGCGCTTAGTGGTTAACGTGATATTTCTACAGTGCTAAATCATCGGTTTGAACATCCGGCTCATCACCGTCTTCATCCCAATTCCATGCCGTACTTTCACCTGCCATCTCATGTGCATCAGCGGCGTACTTAGTGTCACCAATGTAATCACGAAGCTGAGCCGTTGCCTTTTTCAGAGCTTCATCAGTGCCCTCACCGCCAAATTTATCATTAATAGCCACAATCTTATCCTTTCACGTTGCTATGGCTTGCACCTTATCAATCGAAATTCATGTGCGCCAGAAAAAACGAACTTTAGAATTATTGCGTATTTGCATTGTTAAAAAGCACCATGCTAATGTTAAAAAGATAATAAATTTACGGGTTATAAAATAAATGGGTGATTATTCATCAAAATTCGAAGTGAGGAATGCACATGCCGCGTTCGACAGGGCGCGCGCAGGTCTTGGCCTGAATGCAACCACTTTTGTATTAAACCGTGACTGGAAAGCGCAAAGTCAAATTGTTTCACGCCTCCAAGAGATGGGACAAACACAGCTCGTTAACCTCACACAAAAATATACAGAAGCCGCAATGTCTCTCGTTTTCTATGCCGGTGATGGTATTGTCACAAAGGTAATGTGCGAAGCTGACTATGACAAATCTTCGCCCATATATCATTTGCCTGCCATTACATCGGAAAAAATTGAAACGGAAGAAGATAACAGCTTTGTTATCAACACCTACCCTTGGATTCCTGGCGGATACCTATCCAGAGACAGCATCGAAGAAATGCGTGTAAAAATACAAGCTGTTGGTATGGATTTCACAACAAATGATGATAGCCCGCGCAATATTCACACAATGCCTGACGAACACCATACTTTGGTCGGTATTGATGCCTCTATGTACACGACCGCGCACAATGGCCGATCGCGCTCCCCAGAGCTAGAACAAGCATGGCGACAATATATAGAAACGGTATTCCCGATTTATAAGACTAAAAAAATACCAAAACAAACGCCGGATACAGATTTTCAGTTCAGGTCAATCCATGATCGTGAGTCCGGCATCCTTGGTTTCGACTCAGTGCGCTTCCTTGAAGAAGGTAAAGATCCTATCGTGAGGGCTACAAATAAATTAACGACTGAAACACAATCAATATGGGATCGTCTATTTAGTTGGGGCAAAAAAGATACCGAACCAGATGCAAACGAGCCTATATAACACAGTCGATTGACTGTAGATATGCGACAACATGGGTATTATTAATACTAGAAATACGATAAGGCCGACAGTTCATGCCTTAGAATACGCATGTGCCAGCCTTGGGCAAAACGTAGTTTCCTCAAGACTTGAAAGATCTATTGAGGATATACGTGCGATTGCCAAGAAGATAAAAGATATGGGACAATCCCGTCACATCAATTTGACGCACCGCTACGATGAAGGAAAAATAGTGATTGCGTTATATGCAGGTGATGGGATCGTTACTAAAATTATTCCACCTGATTTTTTTGATGAAACAGAGCCGGTAATGAGCATGCCCGCAATTACATCAGAACTTGTAGATACCGGAAAAAACGAATATTTAATCAATACCTATCCTTGGCTTGCCCCATCTCCGGTTACTAGCGAAACTGTAATAACACTTCAGAATGATTTAGATCAACTCGGCATGAATTATATTGATGGTGACAACCACCCAAGAAATATTCACATCATGCCCGACAGAATGGGCACTCTGGTTGGCATTGATTCAGATATGTATCGTGTTGATCGGGATGGCCCTGCCTCCACACAAGATATGCAAAGAATGTGGAGGGAATACGTCGAATCTATGTTTCCCGTATATAAAGCGGGGTATGTCCCCAGACAAACAGATGATACCGATATGAATTTTATATCCGCCCATGATCCGGATACAGGGATCGTGACATTCGATCCCGCACAAGACAATCCTGTCATTTATCACGGAGACACCCCTGATCAGAAACGAATTATTTCAAGATCGGATAGTAGACACACAGGATTTGATGATTTTGGTATAATGTAAAGATTTTTACTCGTCCCCGCCGCCATCATGATTTACACTCCCCTCCATGGAAAACATGCAAACCAAAAAACAGCCCTTTACCTCTCCGGATATTGCGGAAAAGTACCTTCAACTTAAGGACTACGCGGCGCATGATATGATAGAGGATATTGCCTATGTGTATCCAAAAGGCAAAAAGCCTGTGTTTGTCGTCAACGCGAATAAGCATAATCACGGCAATAATAATATGGCCTTAATGGCTCTGGCTCTTCTCTTTGTTCTATTTTTCCCACTATCAGCTTTCGTTGGCAACGCCCCTGCTTTCGCATTTGTTTTAATCGCTATCATGGGATATTGCGCACTATCGCTGTTTCGTGAAAAACACAGAAATTTCGAGGTAGAGCCCCATCACCCCGAGATGGCCGTATTTGACAGCGGCATTTGGTTTTATAGATATGATACATATATCCCGTTCGAGCGTTTCTTTCGGCTCTGGGTGGTCAAAACATTTACCTTAACGGGGTTTGCACGACAAATCATGTTTGAGATTTACTTGAAAGACAAAGATAGCAAAGCCGTGGCCGAACGGTTTCAGATGCTTGGCTATGAACAATTTTACATCGAAAAAGTGCGCCATCATAAGACAAAGCTAAACGATGTCCTGTCCATTCGTCTGCCTTACCGTGATGGTGGCATGGATATCACACATGACGACATCGTGCAGAAAATTTCTACGCTTGTCGCATATAACGCGCACCAGAATATGCTGCCGATGGATTCAGGCATAGAAATACAGGCCAATAATCCTTAGGCTATATGCTAGATTAGATATGAATTGGACGCTTATGTACCGCCAAAGCCGCTTCCTTCACAACCTCGGTTAAGGTTGGGTGAGCATGGCATGTGCGAGCAATATCCTCGGCTGTGCCTTGGAATTCCATGACACTGACAACTTCCTGAATAAGATCACCTGCGCCCGGCCCCACGATGTGAGCCCCTAAAACACGATCTGTGTTTTTATCTGCCAGAATTTTCACAAACCCATCCGTCATGCCCATTGCACGTGCACGCCCATTGGCCATAAACGGGAACTTACCCGCGTTATAGGCAACGCCTGCTTCTTTCAGTTGCTCCTCCGTCTTACCGACATTGGCAACTTCCGGCCATGTGTAGACCACGCCAGGGATACAATCATAATCAATATGACCACTTTCCCCTGCCAACATTTCCGCCAAAATGACGCCTTCATCTTCCGCCTTATGCGCAAGCATCGGCCCTGCAATAACATCACCAATGGCATAAATGCCTTCAACGGATGTTTCAAAAAACTCATCTGTTTTGATACGGCCGCGATCATCAAGCTCTACGCCCACTTTGTCCAAGCCCAAGCCATCAATATAAGGCTTACGACCAATCGCCATCAAAACAACATCAGCCTTAATCTTCTCAGCCTTACCACCGGCAGCAGGCTCAACGCTGAGCTCTACACCGCTTTTAGATGTTTTTGCACTTACGACTTTACTTGAAAGTTTAAACTCAAGACCTTGTTTTGCAAAAATCTTCTTTGATTCCTTACGAACCTCTCCGTCCATGCCGGGTAAGATGTTATCCATAAACTCGACGACAGTAACCTTCGTGCCCAAACGACGCCAAACAGTCCCTAATTCCAGTCCAATCACACCGCCGCCAATCACGACCATGCTTTTCGGTACTTCGGGAAGCTCTAGCGCGCCCGTGGATGATACGATTTTCTTTTCATCAATTTTGATATCAGGCAAAGAAATGACATCTGAGCCTGTCGCGATGATAATATTATCGGCTTCGTAAGTGTCTTTACCGACTTTCACTTTGCCTGCCTCTACGATTTCGCCTGTGCCTTCGATGCGGGTGATCTTGTTCTTTTTGAACAAAAACTCAATGCCCTTGGTATTGGCATCAACAACATCTGTTTTGTGCTTCATCATGCCTTTCAGGTTCAGCTTCGGCTTAACATCAATTCCCATGTCGCCCATGTGATGTTCTGCATCCTCAAATTTTTCAGAAGCATGCAACAACGCCTTTGAAGGGATACAGCCAATATTCAAGCATGTGCCGCCCAAGGTCTTATTTTTCTCAACGCATGCCGTTTTCAAACCAAGCTGCGCACAGCGGATAGCGGCAACATAACCACCGGGACCGGAACCAATAACAATGACATCAAATTTATCGGACATAACGTTTAAGACCTTTTGTTAAAACACGAATTTTGCACTTATTTTGATAGTCCCTCACACCGCCAATGGCAAGGGTTAAAGTAAAAGATTTCTTTATCTTCTCTGCGCTAATCAGTATAAATATAGATGCTATACGAGAATGAAATGAGTAAGTGAATGAGTAACATCGGACGATTAAGCGATGCGTTCAAAGACCAAACAGGTTTAAGCGAAGAATTCCTAACGGAAATCGGGCTGGAACTTATCGCACGCAGCCGCGAAGCCGCAGAGGATAGCGATCACCACCGTTATCATGTTGGGTCTTCTTTGCTGACGATATCCCCCAGAGGAAAAAGAACATACGCGGACAATGCCAATAAAATTCCTGAGGCCCTTAAAGATCAGGACATGACATCGCATGATCAAATCGGCAACGGCAGTCCCACGGTGCATGGTGAATTTCCCCTACTCTATGATGCTCCGCCATCAGAGCATGTGTTTTTAGGCTGCAACACGCCGAACTGTGCATCCTGTTTGAAATCGGCCATCATGCGCGACGTTGATGCCTTATTCGTAGATGCGGAAAGCTTACCCGGCTTAAAAGGCCCGAATGACGAAGAGAACCCATGGACACATGATCGCGCCAACTTCTGGAACGATATGTGCATCCCCGTGGCGAGCGCAGCAAAGATTCCGATTTACGCCGTTAACATGAACACAGGAACACTTAGTATTTTAGTAAATGGCCTACCACCAAACCAACGGCCAAAGCCCGAATACCCCGCGCGCATTCTGGATTCAAACGAAGTCCACTCATTGGAACATAATCCGGATTTATTTTTATCACAGGCACGTGGACGACGCAGTGCGATCGGCGTCGCCGAAGACAAAAAAACTGGAGAAACGCAATTCATCTATGCAGAGGATAGCCTTCCACCCGGCTTTTCTTATGAGCATGATCAAGGCAAGGTTGATCAGTTTAAAGATGAACATTACCACTTCCCGCTTGATCCGATTATTCATATGCTGATGGAGGCATCAAAACATAATCTGGAATTACAAAACGGAAAGATACTAACCAATTTTGTGCCCTCATCAGGCAGGCAGCTAGACCTCGCCCATGTTGGATTATCAGAAATGTATTTCACCGACAGCCACATCCCGCCGACAGATGAGGCGCGCGAAGCCATGCGCACCCTATCCGATATGGACGTTATTGAATATTCTCAAATCAAGAAAGAAAAAGGTGTTTCGCACATCATGAACGGTGACAGGTCCGCAAATAGTGGGCACACGCGTTATAATTTCGATGAATAACTTACGTAATCCTAAGTAACACCCGGCTCTTCCGGAGTAGAATCTTTACCCCATCGCACACGCGGTGCATCAAGATCATAACCAAGTTCCGCGGCATATTCATTACGCGCCTCTAAGGCTTGCTCTGGCGTGTCATAGAAATGCACATCGAGCAATTCCCACTGCTCAGGCGTCAAAGATTCCTTCAACGCATCAAAAAACCCATATTCAATATTGCCGCCATTACGCACTTGAGAGTTTACAAAATGCAGACGCTTTTTTTCTTCATTATCAAAGCCCGGGAAAATACCATAGCCACGCATCTCCACCATCAGATTGTGATACATCGCCATTTCATATTCATAATCCGTCCCCACACCACCTATAAACGATGTCACCACATGCGCGGGCGCAAGAATGGCATGTTGACGCTCCCCCATTTGATCAAAGGTCATGACATGGAATTTATGATCGCCGAAAGACATATAATCACTTTCATGACTGCCCTCTCCAATCTCCAGATCATATTCCCGCAACACAGGTTTTAATGACCCCTCTTTACGTGATGCCAAAGGCACGCGCATCGCGATAGATAAAAAGTCATCATGTCCCTCTTGCATGGCCTCAATGGCGCCTTCAAAAAATTTCCCCATGATAAAACGACCACCACCGCCATGAATCATTGTGACAGTTTTCTTAGCTGTTTCGTTCGTGTAAAGCATGGCGTCATCATTACCGCTTTTCAGATGCGAACTGGCAGAGCCAAGAAAAGCCTCAGTGAAGCCAAGGTCAGCATGATCAATCGAATAGGTTAATCGTTCCTCGTCGATCAAATCATACGCATCAATTTTAGGCATAGGCTTCATGTGTTCTTTGTCCCACTGCCCCTCCGCCATAACAGCAGAGAAACTGGCTGCATCAGAAAAGCCACGGAAAACATGATCAGAACGCGATGTGATTGTACGGAACTTTACGGCGTTATTATAAGCCGGCATTTCCGCCAAACGCAGATCATGATTAATCATCAACGGACGACCGACCGCACTGGGGCCTGCCAAAGGCTTTACCGTTGCGCGGTTGGCAATCACCATGCGCGCAATTAACTTTTGCTCTAACTCGTATAAATCTTGATCAACACCCTCTGGGGCTTGCTCCGGCCATTTTTCAACGACTGTGCCGTCACCATTTAAAAAAGCCAGTTCAAGATCCGCATGGCTTTCAATGCGGATAGGCTCCGCGTATCTTTGATATTTCCCCAGGCTATGATCTGTGTAGGCGTGACCGGGACATTCACCCATATTCAAGTTAGAGACCAACGTCGCGTCTTCGATATCTTCCATCACATGCTCACGTGGCTTATCCATGATGGGCACATTCATAACATCAACGAAAGCACGCATCGCGCGCGCACTGGCAAATTGATGCGAGAAATAGCGACTGTGGGGGTCAGAACGTAATTTTTCAATCGTGATCGGTTGTTGGTCATCACCAACGAGGCCTTGATAATCTGCCGGCACGTCAAAGTCATTCATATCGAATTCCATTGCGCCTGATTTTTCCATATCAATGTGTTTTTGTAGAACAGGCAAAAAGCGGCGCCCTTGTTCCGAAGCCGTAATAAACAAACCTTCTTCGGGAATTGGCTGACTTTCATCATATTCCAAAAATTTCATGTAATAACTGACGTAACTTGTATGCGTGTCAGGTACATTATGTCCTTTGGCCATCATCTCTTCGCGCGCTTCTTCAAGCAAAAGCAAAAGATTCAAAGCACCACCAACCGCATTCTGCAGTTCGTTCACGCGCTTACCCGGGAACGCGGCGCCTTCTTCGAAACATTCTTTCACAAGCGGCAAATTACGGTATGGATCCCACACCGAAGCCTGTTTCAGAATTTTAGGTGTCATCATCTCGCGATCTTCGCTCATCACGATGATATGCTTGGCATCCTGTGCGCCTATGGCATTAATGGCTTCTTGAAGTTCTCGCGTGGTCGCATCTTCTGCAGGCCCTAGTACGCCTTCGATGGCTTTGCCGCGTGCGATGTCGATGGCGGTTGCCTCGGCCTCTATCGAGTCCGGCCCGGCAATAAAGTTTTTCTTGGTATCGAGTGCAAAGGATGTGTATCGAAGCGGATGATCATTCTCCCAATGCTTCAGATCATTCTCAGTGGCGATAATGCCTTTATAATCCGGATCCCAATCCTTCTGGCGCTCTGCCCAATCTTCAGTAAGGTAGACTGAACTTCTAACGGCGTTTGAATCAATACGAACGAATGTATTCTCCGACGAATCATCGTCGCTGTAATCATCTGACGCACCGGGTGATGCCGTAAACAAATTCTTTAGTGACAGCCCCTCACGATAAGGGCCAATAACAACGCGTGACATAATCACTCCCAAGTAATAAACCGTTTTGCCTACATCTTTTCCCAATTATTATGTTGTTATCAGGGTAAAAGATTCCGTTTGCAGACACTCATTTCTTACCATAAAGTTTTAAAATCATGCAAACTTTTATTAACTTAACATGATATAAAACTTTTTTATTTATTCACAATGCGTTAGCGTATCATAAACACGAACAGACAACCTCAAATTTCTAGAAAACATTCATGGACAATCATCATTTCGAGCGTATGAAACGTGCCCTCGCCGCCGAAGAACAAAGCCCTCATCCCACACATAAAGTCGGTGCATTGATTTGTGGCCTTGATCAAAGCGGACAATCCTTTGAACGCGTCCATTATAATTTCTGGCCCAAACCACTAGAACAACATATAGGCGCCAATGAAAAATTAGGGAATGCCAGCACGACCATACACGCGGAAATGGCGGCTCTTTTTACGGTGCCCTATTCAATTAATGCAGAAATATACATCACCGATTTACCCTGCCCGAACTGCGCAAAAACCATTGCACATGCAGGCATTGGCAATGTCTATATCGACTCTCACACTCATGACACGCCGCTTGGCATCAAGATCAAACCTTATTTTGATGCGGTCTCCATGGTAATTTTCAAAAAAGCAGGGATCGGTGTTTTTGAAATACACATAGAACAACAAACCGTTACGTGCCTACAAGAGTACGGGCGCGCACATATTATGCCTGATACACCCATCATGCATATGATTGAAGGTGATATCGATGCGGCAATGTTTCAACGTGAAATTGATAATGTTGATCTAAACGCCCCCTTTGCCGCGTGCCTTGCCACCAATCAGAATGGGGATGTCATATTCCTCCATGCACAAACAGAGCTTTCCGAAGGGCTTAGTGAGGCCGACGCTGATGCTATACGCAAAAATCAGGATAAGTATGTCCCCACCCTACAGCCTATCAACAGACTATTGGTTACATGCGCCAGTTACGGCCTTCAAATTATAAATGGTTATATCTTTTCCAGTCGAACACCAACATCGCGGGAATTCGTCAACTTAATTGGCGCAGGACACAACCATCTTTATATTGGTGATGCGGCCAAATGCCGTGATGAATGGGGATTAGATGCATTATCTAAGCTGCAGGAAAAAGGCATTTTAAAAGTGCAAGCTTTTCGCTAAGGTAAAGCTGATCTCAAATATATTAAAAAAAGTAGTACAATGAAAAAGCTTTTATTCTTATTCCTTATGATCCTACCGTTTCAATCCGTTCATGCTGAAGGCACTGTAAAAGGCTGCTTTGAAGATGAAGATACAGACGGTGGTATATCCATGTGCTTAACATTACTGAACACAGAGATTGAAGGAACCAGAAAAATAATAGAAAATGATATGCTGCAAATGGTAGAAAATGATATTTATGTGCCACCGCCTAAATACGAAATCGATGACACAATTCACGCGTACACCCCCACAGAAATGAAGCCCAAGAGCCCAGAAGATGCAAGAGCACAAGCAAACCTTGAAAGAGCAATGGCTAAACTGAGGTTAGAAAAAATAGAACAAGAAAAACGTAAAATAATGATGAAGCAACGTATTCATGATGTAAAAAAGAGAGATATCATGGAACAAATCGTCAAAAGCAGAACATTGTTTGAAGAATATAGAGAAACTGAGTGTGAGCGTCATAAAGTCCAAATTCACAACGAAGATAATCTGTTTGAATCAATCTATATGCAAAAAATTTGCTTTTATGAAATGACAATGCAACGAATAAAGTCACTACAAAAATCCATCAAGTAATCAGCCATCAAGGACATAAAAAAGCCACAAACCGAACAAAATGTGCGCACAATCATTCAAATTATAGTACAATCAGATTCTGTTGAATTCACGATGAGGAGAATAGTGTGCGCTCGGCTTTCATATTTTTATGTTTGTTTTTTACCCTTATGCCTATCAATAGTGCTGAGGCTAGAACAGCAATGAACAGATGCTATGATGAGCATCATACGAACGAAGCACGTATGTTCGCCTGCATGAAGTTGGAATATGACAAACGTGAAGGTGTCAGAAAAATGATTGAAGAAGAAATCATAACAATCGTGAACAATAATAATCACGATAAATATAATCCCAGACTTAAAGAAAACGATCTAGAAGCCCTCATAGAAGGACGACAACTATTCGAGGATTACAGAAAATTGGAATGTGACCGACAAAAGCGGTTCTTAAATCGGCATAAAACACAGGGCACATTCGAATTTATGGTTTGCTTGTACGACATGACGACGCAACGTATCCGCACCTTGCAAAATTCAGTCAAAGAATGACGCGGCATATTCTTATATTGTTGGGCATATCATGTGCTTTATTTGGGTTTGTAAGCCCTCCTTCCTATGCAGAAGAAATGCCCATAAAAACCTCAGAGCCCTGTTTAGACGCAGCAAACTCCGATGATACAATGCTGAGCTGTATGGAGGGAATATTCTCTACATTAGAAGCCAAACGCATCATTCTTGAGGACACAGCCGAGCAACGACACTTTGACCCGAACAGCACCATTGACTGGCCTACCTTCTATGCAGAGACGCTGGATAACAGCCGCCATTTTTTCGAAGAATACCGCAAGGCCGAATGTACTCGTAAAGAAATTCTGAGCAGTACAGGGTTCAAGTCAAAGTATGAAAAGCTCACCTGTGAAATCCGTATGACCAAAGACCGGATCAACGCATTGCAGTAAAAAACCCCGCCTGAAACCGGACGGGGTTTATAAAATTCTTTAATTGATCGTACTTGCTTAGACGTCCAAAAGCAGTCTTTGTGGATCTTCCAAAGCTTGCTTTATACGTACCAAAGAGCTCACCGCCTCACGACCGTCAACAATACGGTGATCATAGCTTTGCGCCAGATACATCATCGGCTTAACCACAACCTCACCTGTTTTATCATCAACCATCGGACGTTTCTGGATGGAGTGCATCCCAAGAATACCCGATTGCGGTGTATTCAGGATAGGCGTGGACATCAATGATCCAAACACACCACCATTGGTGATTGTATATGTGCCGCCTGTCATTTCATCCATAGACAATTTACCATCGCGGGCACGTCTACCGAAATCAACGATTGTTGCTTCAATCTCGGCCATGCTCTTTTGATCACAATCACGAATAACCGGAACAACCAAGCCTTGCGGCGTAGAAACGGCAACACCGATATTATAGTAATTCTTGTAAACAATTTCATCGCCCTGAATTTCCGCATTCACCGCAGGGAATTCTTTAAGCGCCTGAATTGTTGCCTTGATAAAGAATGACATGAAGCCAAGCTTGATACCGTGTTTCTTCTCGAATATCTCTTTATATTCACCACGAAGAGCCATCACAGGGCCCATATCGACTTCGTTAAATGTCGTAAGCATAGCGGCTGTGTCTTGTGCCTCTTTCAAACGACGTGCAATCACCTGACGCAGCTTGGACATTTTCACGCGCTCTTCGCGTGGTCCTTGATTAGCCGCCGGAGCAGAAGATGCCGCAGCAGGAGCAGACTTCGCGCCGCCCTGATCAATAAATTTCTGAACATCTTCTTTTGTGATACGACCATCTTTTCCACTTGCAGGAATTTGCGAAGCATCAAGACCGTTATCACCAATCATTTTGCGAACAGCAGGTGATGTTTTTGCATTATCACTTGGCGCGGCAGCTTTTTCCGCCTTCGCGGCCTTCGCCGGAGCGGAAGCCTGTTTCGGAGCTTCTTTCTTCGCAGGGGCAGAATCGTTTGCAACAGCACCCTCTTCCAACTCACCCAAAATTGCGCCAACCTCAACATTATCACCTTCACCAACCACGATTTTTACAATCACGCCATCAGCAGGTGCGTTGACTTCCAATGTCACCTTGTCTGTTTCCAATTCTACGATCGGCTCATCTGCCTTAACCGCTTCACCCTCTTTCTTCAGCCATTGCGCTACAGTCGCTTCGGCCACAGATTCACCAAGTGTTGGAACAACGATTTGAGTCATAATCTTGTCTCTTTCTTATTAGATAAACTTTTTACGCATTCATATATGCACCGAAGAACGCGCAAAAACAAGGGGAATAAGGCGGAAAATCACAAAGTTTGTCTAAAAATGTTCCCAGCCGAGTTTGGAAGAATCGATGTTTAAATCATCCGCATTCGACAAATTTAAATTTAAAGTAGAATCTTTAAAAAGACCGATAAGCTGCGGCTTTAAATTTATTCTTCGTAATTCAGATATTGCCAAACCGACATGTTCCGCAGAAATGGCCAGAATCAGCTCATAATCATCGCCGCCTTTGATGACCTGCTCTGTCGTAATGATCTTTCTTTGTATTGCGCGCATAACATCATCTGAGAACGCTATTTTACTGATATCAATATCCGCGCCAAGCCCTGATGCTTTGGCGATATTCATACAATCGGCAAGCAAGCCATCAGAAATGTCTGCCGCCGCATTCACGTATTTGTGCAGGATATTTTCAACACCTACCCTAGGCTCAGGGACACGATAGCGCGCAACGGCATTCTTATATTCTGTTTCATCCAGCCCCTCTTGCAGAACCTTCAAACCAAGCACAGCATCACCGAGTGCGCCCGTTACGATGATCGCATCGCCGTCCTTCGCGCCGCCGCGCCTAATCGCCTTGCCCTTTGGCACGCTGCCCATTGCAGTGATGGAGATTGACAGTAAATCGCCCTTAATGCTTGTCGTGTCACCACCGGAACAATAAATGCTAAACGCCCTGTTATCTGCATGCAGAGCATCCGAAAAAGCCCTTAGCCAATCATCTTTTGGTTTTTCAGGAAACGCAATGTTGAGTTGATAGCATATCGGCGTTGCCGCCATAGACACCAAATCAGACAAATTTACCCGCAGGGCTTTACGCGCGATATTCTCCGGCTTTTCACCTTCCAGAAAATGTATACCTTCATTCAAGGTATCACTGGTCACAACCAATTCATGCCCATCAGGAATATCGATCACCGCGGCATCGTCTTTTAACCCTGCGCTGCCTTCATTGCCCATGGTTAAGGGCGCGAAATATGTCTCTATCATCTCAAATTCGCTCATGCGCCACCACCGCGTGCATGGTAAACGGGGCCAAAACCATTCCCAACATTAAGTTCATCGGCATGCTTTAAGGCCTTGGTCAGATACGCTTTGGCGTTACTGCATGCGTCATCCAACGCTTGTCCCTTCGCAAGATTCGCTGCGATTGCAGAGGACAGCGTGCATCCTGTGCCATGAGTATTCTCAGTATTCACACGCATGGCTTCAAATGTCGTCACGCCTTTTGCGGTGGCTAAAACGTCCTGCGCGATTTCGCTTTTCAGATGCCCACCTTTCAGGAACACGGCCTTCGCACCAAGCTCAAGCAGTCCGCTTGCTGCGACCTCCATATCGAGGACAGCTTTGCGCGATAGTTTCTCGGCCTCAGGGATATTGGGCGTAATAACATCAGCCACAGGAATTAAATATTCCTTCATCGCTTCAATCGCATCAGAGGCGATCAACGGATCACCACTGGTGGCGACCATAACAGGATCGAGGACAATGTTTTTGATATTATAGAGTTTTAAAACCCGCGCCACTGCCTCGATAATGTCTGCGCGTGCAAGCATCCCTATTTTGACGGCGTCTACTTTGATATCATCCAATATCGCGCGAATTTGATCTTCGACGAATAACGCAGGAATATCATAAACAGCATGCACACCGTTTGTGTTTTGCGCCGTCAGCGCGGTGATTACCGCCATACCATAAACATTATTGGCACAGAACGTTTTTAAATCTGCCTGAATACCTGCGCCACCAGACGGATCTGATCCGGCGATACTAAGCACATTGGGAATGCTCATGGCGCGCTCCTTTCACGGCGGTTACGAAGTCACGCAGGGCATGCTCTATATTGTCGGCGGCGGTAACAGCGCGCATCATTGCAACACCATCTGCACCTGCCTTTATAACGGCGGCGGCGTTATCGGATGTGATGCCACCAATCCCAACGACAGGAACAGGCGAATCTTTAGCCAATACAGCGAATCCTTCTGCCCCAAGAACGGCTTTATCAGGTTTGGTCAGGGTCGCATAAAACGGCCCCGTGCCCACATAATCAATAATTGATGAATCGACCACGTCATAATGCGCGCGCGTGAATGCCGTCAGGCCGAGGATTTTATCCTTGCCGACTATCTCTCTGGCTTGCGCGGCGCTCATATCGCCTTGCCCGATATGCACACCATCCACGTTAATCTCTGCCGCCAATTCAACATGATCATTCATGATAAATGTGACAGAAGAATCGGCTAACACTTTTTGTATAATAAGCGCCTGTTCTTTAACCAAAGCTATCGAATCGGTTTTATTGCGCAACTGTACCATTGTCGCTCCACCGCGCATTGCCGCGGCAGCAACATCCCCCACAGACCGTCCATTACAGACCGCAGGATCAATAATCACATAAACCGATAAGTCAAAGCTACTCTTCATAAGCCAGAGAGTGCAGAGTGCGCGCGTGCAAGTCAAGACAAAGTAAAATGCATAATTTACGTAATTTTCTTGCATTTTTTGCACTTTTTGCCCTATATTCCTTCCCATAATAAAAAATGCAGGGATAGATACTATGGGTGCGGAAATCGTTGATCGTGACTTTACGGGAACCACAATAAAAAAACCGATGGAAAAAATGCGTGCGCACGCCATTATCAGGGCGGCGGATGATCCATCAGGTCTTAGTATGATTAATTTCAATATCACCCCTTTTCTTCTATCGACCAGAAAACAAGATGCGTTTTTTATTCTTGGCCTGTGGGCAACAGAGCCTGTAAGGCGTGCCCCCGGTAAATTTGTTCGCTTCCCCGAAGCGGGAAAAGATGCGCTCATCACACGCACAAATGCACTTATGAAGAATTTAGTACGCCGCGAAGATGTTAAAGACGCTTTCGTTGAAGAAGCCAAAATTCACATTTTCGAGATGATCGAACATGAAATAAACTATATGCGCGGCGAACACGAACTCCATCAAAGTGCCTGATTTCAGCCAAAATAGATAAAATTTTAGATAAATTTTACTTTGTTAACCTTTTTTTTATCCTTCGAGCGTTAAATGAGATCATAAGTTGTTCCTAACTTATTCTCACTGCGTTTCTTCTGCGTTCTTTTTTCAAAAGATTTATCGAGGCTACTATGAATATGGCATTATATGCTCGTGATTTCACGGGTACAAATATCAAGACTCCGTTCGACCAAATGCGTGCCAATGCAATGATTAATGCACGGCACGACACAAGGGGCATGAGCATTATCAACTTCAACATTAATGCGTTTATGCAACAGGCAAAACATGAGGATATCTATCATATTCTAAGCCTTTGGGCTGTTGAGCCAGTAAAGCGCTCCCCTGCTAAGTTTAGGAAACACCCCGAAGCCGGAGAAAGAGCGCTCTATAAACGCGCCGAGGCTTTGAAAGAAAATATATATAAAGCGCCGCACATCCCCGATTGGCTCGCCGACACGGCCATCAGCTATATGAATGCAGAAATTGCACAAGAAATGAAAGCTCTTCGCCCGAATTTAAATAAGTCTCATAAAAAAACTGCGTAAATTGGGCTGAGCAAAATAGGAAAAGGTGCTTTCGTGGGGGAAGCGCCTTTTTTTATGTTTGCGGTTTTCGTCTTCCCTATTTACGTGCACAATAAACCTCTTGTGATAACGAACGATAAGAATCAATGGCCTTAAGACAATTAACATTACTGGTTTCGGATGAAGAGAATGACATCCAAAAATCATTAGAAGATGAAAAAGGTATTGTTCAATATTGGACAGGTCCGAAATTAAAAGGCCAGCCCAGAGAGATTAAAATCCTTGCCTCATCCGAGGATATGCAAGAGCTCGTGGATAAATTACAACGTCAATGCAGCAAAGAAAAAGATTGGCGCATGGTTATCACGCCTGTCGAAACAACAATCCCGCGTTACGAAGAAAAAGAAGAAGAGACAAACAAAGATAAGAAAACATACGGGAAAATGACCCGCGAAGCTTTGTACGATCAGATCCTCAAAGGCACAGAGACAAATGCGGACTTCATGATTTTAGTGGTCCTTTCAACAATTGTTGCCACCATTGGTCTGATTACCAATAATGTTGCCGTGATCATTGGTGCGATGGTGATTGCCCCCCTTCTCGGCCCGAATTTAGCCCTCAGTTTAGGGGTAACGTTAGGGGATCGCGACATGATCCTAAAGGCCCTACAGGCCAATACGGTGGGCGTAGGTTTAACCCTGATTATTAGTATTATTTTTGCTCTCTTCATTCCCTATGACAGTTATTCCGGCGGGCATGAATATCTATCACGAACCGTCGTCGGGTATGGCGGAATTATTCTGGCAATGGCTTCCGGCGCTGCGGCGGCGCTTTCCCTGACAGCGGGTATTTCCAGTGCCATGGTCGGCGTTATGGTCGCGGTGGCCTTGATGCCGCCTGCCGTTGTGCTTGGCCTTTCTTTGGGCGCAGGTGCATATGACCACGCCTATGGTGCTACGTTAATGCTCGCAATGAATGTGATCAGCATCAACATATCCACCAAGGTCGTCTTTACATTAAAAGGAATTCGTCCGCGCACGTGGTATCAACGCAAAAAATCAAAGCAATCACTTAAGATAAGCGGCATATTCTGGGGAATATTACTGCTTATCCTGATGATTTTGATCTATTTATCACATTAAGAACGGGATTTATTTCACGCTTAGTGCTTCATCCACCAAGGCCGCCTGTTCCGCATGGTGACGAGAATTAGAACCCGTTGCAGGCGAAGCTGAAGCCACACGCCCGACATATTTCGGACGACCAGCCTTATGCTTGGCGATACCAAGAGATTCCTCGATCAAGCGATCCACAAAGTTCCATGCGCCCTGGTTTTCAGGTTCTTCCTGACACCAAACGACATCTGCATTCTTGTACGGCTTGAGTTCTTTCGCCAATGCATTTGTCGGGAATGGGTAAACCTGCTCCAGACGAAGGATGGTCACGTTGTCGATACCACGGTCACGACGCTCTTGCAGAAGATCATAGTAAACCTTACCGCTACATAGAACGACGCGCTTGATTTTATCGTCTTTAACCAGATTATCCTTATCATCATCCCACAAAATGCGGTGGAACGTGCTGTCGCCTGTAAACATTTCAATCGGCGAGGTTGCCAGCTTATGACGCAGCAAAGATTTTGGTGTCATCATGACAAGCGGCTTACGGAAATCACGATGCATCTGACGACGCAGAACATGGAAATAGTTCGCGGGCGTCGTACAGTTACAAACCTGCCAGTTATCATCACCCGAAAGCTGTAAGAAACGCTCAAAACGTGCGGATGAGTGTTCCGGCCCCTGCCCTTCATAGCCATGCGGTAAAAGCATTACAAGCCCTGACATACGAAGCCATTTTGTTTCACCAGAGGCGATAAACTGGTCAATCATGACCTGCGCGCCATTGGCAAAATCACCAAATTGTGCTTCCCAGATGGTTAAGGTTTTAGGGTCAGCAAGCGAATAACCATATTCAAAACCAAGGACGGCCATTTCGGATAACGGGCTGTCATGTGCTTCAAATTTTGGTTGATCGTCTTTTATATGTTGAAGCGCGATATGTTTCTTCTCATTTTCCTGATCATACCAAATGGCGTGGCGGTGTGAGAATGTGCCGCGGCCAACATCCTGACCTGACAAACGCACAGCGTACCCATCATCAAGCAACGTTCCAAAGGCAAGTCCTTCTGCCGTCGCCCAGTCAAAGCCTTCACCGGTTTTGAGCATTTTATCTTTTGCATCCAAAACGCGCATAAGCTTTTTATTGACGTTAAAGCCATCAGGAACATTAGTGATAACCTTACCAATGCGCTGTAGATCTTTATCTTTTACGGCAGTATTACCGCGGCGATCATCACCGTAGGCGACCTTCATGCCTGACCAAACACCCTCAAGGTAGTCGGCAGAATTAGGCTTATAGCTATTTACAGCGTCGAATGCTTCATCCAAAATTGCGTTGAAATCATCATAGATCTTATCTGTTTCTTCTTCGCTCATTGCGCCTTCGGCGATCAACTGTTCCGCGTACTTTGTGCGGGTTGTTTTCTGTTTTGCGATTTTCTTATACATCAATGGCTGTGTGAATGCAGGCTCATCACCTTCATTATGGCCATAGCGGCGATAACAGAAGATATCGATAACAACATCCTTTTTGAATCTCTGACGGA
>CAXHFH010000008.1:0-36437 GCA_964015995.1 uncultured Alphaproteobacteria bacterium | reverse complement strand
ATTTACTATACGAACAGATGACATTTTGCTTTTAATGTCAAATATGTAAAGCTGCTTTCTTATAAATAAAATAGAGTAACCATGAAATTGAAAAAGAACAAGAATACGAAGCCCTCTTTATACGGCCTGCATGCTGTGCGCGAGGCATGGCTGAATGAAGACCGTACGGTTCATGCGCTATACATAACCCCGCAGGCGAGCCGAAATTTCGAAAAGACCGCACTAGAAGGCACTAATTTAGGCATACGTCGTCCGAAACCAACCGTGATTGAAAAGCAAAAGCTAGATAAGATGCTACCCAAGGGCGCAGTGCATCAGGGTATTGCGCTATCTTGCTCTCCTTTAGAAGAAATGGATGAGCGCGATCTTGCCATCAGATTACATCTTAAAAAGAACTCCGTCGTAGCGATACTCGACCAAGTCACAGACCCGCATAATGTCGGCGCGATCATTCGTAGCGCGAGCGCGTTTGGGCTGGACGGATTAATCCTTCAGAAAAAACACGCGCCCGAACTGGACGGTGTTCTGGCCAAAACGGCCTGCGGTGCACTTGATCACGTCCACATTGCCAAGGCCACAAACCTCAGCCGCGCCATCGAAGAATTTCAGGCTATCGGCTATCTGGTTGTCGGCCTGGATGAACGCGGTGAGCAAACCATTGATAATTTAGCGCAGGCCACGCGCAACGTATCACCGAAAAAGAAAACTGTCAGCAAGCCTCTGGATGTCGCGACGTCATCTAAGATTGGTAAGCATGACAAGTTTCTATTGGTGCTCGGCTCTGAAGGAAGCGGCATCAGACATAACGTAAAAGAGAAATGTGACGTTCTGGTGAAGCTCCCGACTCATGGTGCCATCGCCAGTTTGAACGTATCGAACGCCGCGGCTGTGGCTTTTTACGTTCTAAGCGAACCTGATGAAACGTAAATAAAATGCATTTATCGCTATAATTCATGCAAAATTATGGCAATTACAAAAATCTGGCGAAATATCGCTTATTTTTTTGACAGATCGCCCCCCACCCTGTTAGTATTAAAAACAATGAAAGACAAAACCTTTAAGGGGAAAAAAAATAACACAGGGTATCGGAATTATTTCTTGCTGTATCGTGGTAATGTATGTTACCTCTATAGTCATTGAAAGATTGCGGAGACGCGAAAAAATAAGAATTCATTCCCGAGCACATAAAAGAAAGAATAAGCTCAGGTAAAAGTGAAAACGGTTCAACCCGCTGCTGGCGAAACTCTCTGGTATTTTCGTCAGCTTATCACCCCAAACTCAAAGGCCCTCAGAACTTGTTTCTAGGGCTTCTTTTTTGGGCGAACGGGATTGATAAAAAACAAAACGATTCGTAATTCAATGAAACAAGAAACAATAAAACGCCTACAAAACTTTTATATGTCGATGTGCAATGGGGATTGGGAACACACTTACGGCATAAAAATAGATAACATCGATAATCCAGGATGGGCGATAAAAGTCGATCTATATGATTCTTATCTTCAAGAAATGCCATTCAAAAAAATCAAAAACCAAAGAGAAATCGAATGTGATTGGTATTTTTGCGAAGTAAAAGACCACAAGTTTAGCGGGTGCTGCGGACCGGAAAATTTAGATGAGGTGATTACTATATTCTTAGATTGGGCAGAAAAAATGTGGGAAGAATATCAAAAACAATAAGTCTTCAGCTTCTCAAAATCTTCGCCAAATCATCCTCACCCAGCGCGCGCCAAGTGCCCTCTTCCAAATCACCGAGGCCTAACCCGCCCGTCTGAAAACGGTGGAGCGTCGCAACCTCATTACCCAGTTGGTCAAACATTCGGCGAATCTGTCTGTATCGTCCCTCATGCAGAATCATCACGCCTTCGCGCTTCCCCTCTGGCGTCCATTGTGCGGCTTTAAGGGGTTTTTCCTCCCCCTTCATCATAAACTCGCCCGATTCGAACAATGCGGTTTCATCGCCGCGCAAATCATCACGCAGGCCAACGCGGTAATGCTTCGCCGCGTGGCTTTTCGGATGCGTAATACGGTGGAGCAAATCCCCGTCATCAGTCATTAACAACTGCCCCGTTGTATATTTATCAAGCCGCCCAACCATCGAAAATTTCGGCTTACGCCCCTGAAAACGCTCGGGCAGTAAATCATAGATAATCGCGGCGGGGTCTTTATGCGAGCAGGTATAGCCCTCAGGCTTGTTCAGCATAATAGTGAAGGGATACATCGGATCGAGCTTTTCCCCATCAAAGGTCACGCGCCCTTCCTCCACCAACGCCATATCAATCGAAAGCGAGGGCTTCGTGACGCGCTCCCCGTCAATTTCCAACCATTCATTTTTGATGGCCATGGTCATTTCCCTGCGCCCGCCATACCCCAAATTGGCAAGCAGACGATCAAGACGGATTGTTTTTTGTTTATCGTTCTTCACGGTGACTAGACTTTCCTTTTGTATGCGTTACCTTAACCCCATGAGCAATGAAAATGAACTATATTTAATCGACGGGTCGGGGTTTATTTTCCGTGCCTATTTCGCAATGGCCTATTCCCGTAAGAGCGGCATGACAAACCCTGAGGGCGTTGAAGTCGGCGCAGTGTTCGGCTTTACCAATATGCTGCTAAAGATGCTGCGTGATTATAATGCGCCTTATATCGCCGTGATTTTCGATGCTGCGCGCGTGAATTTCCGCAACGACATTTACCCCGAATACAAGGCCAACCGCGACGAAACGCCCGAAGATTTAATCCCGCAATTCCCACTCATCCGCGAAGCCACCGAGGCATTCGACATGCCCGCATTGGAAGTTGAAGGCTACGAAGCCGATGATTTGATCGCCGCCTATACGCGCCTTGCGCTTGAGGCAGGCAAGAAGGTTGTGATTGTGTCTTCTGATAAAGATTTGATGCAACTGGTGCAACCGGGCGTGCGCATGCTTGATCCCATGAAAAGCATCTGGATCGAAGAAGAACAAGTCATTGAGAAATTCGGCGTCACCCCCGATAAGGTGGTCGATGTACAATCCTTAGCGGGCGACAGCGTTGATAACGTCCCGGGCGTGCCGGGGATTGGCGTTAAAACCGCCGCGCAGCTGATTAATGAATATGGTGATCTGGAAACTCTGCTAGAGCGTGCGAGCGAAATTAAACAAAATAAGCGCCGTGAAAAACTCATCGCGCATGCCGACGATGCGCGCATATCTAAAAGATTAGTGAAACTAGACGAACACGCGCCCGTGCCAATGTCGCTTAACGATCTTAAAACCCATGACCCTGATAAGCCCGAGCTTATGGCGTTCCTGCAAAAACATGCATTTAATTCGATTATCAAGCGTCTGGGCGGAGAAACTGTACAAGTTGCCGCCGCGCCGCAAGCCACGAGTGATGATCCTCATATTGATGATATCGCCCTGCCGCCTGTATCCGACAACGCATATACGCTTATCAATGATGCCAAAACCTTAAAGACATGGATTGATGAAGCTTACAAAGACGGTATTCTCGCGATTGATACCGAAACCACGAGCCTAACCCCCGCGAAAGCTGACCTTGTCGGAATTTCCATTGCCTCCAGCATTGGTAAAGGCGCGTATATCCCGCTCGGCCATGTGCAGGAAACAGATCTGTTCGGCGCAGCCACGGGGGATGGTGACATCGCGCAAATGGATAAAGCGGAATGCCTCTCGCTGCTGAAACCTCTGCTAGAGGATAAATCCATCATCAAAATCGGGCATAACATGAAATATGATTGGCAGATGTTTGCGCGTGAAGGCATCGAAGTTACGCCGTGTGACGATACGATGCTGATTTCCTACGTTCTGGACGGTGCGAGCCACAGCCATTCCATGGATAACCTTTCCATTATGTATTGCGCGCACACGCCGATTAAATATGAAGAAGTCGCCGGTAAGGGTAAATCTCAAGTCACGTTCGATAAGGTCGCGATTAAAGATGCGCTGGATTATGCCGCCGAAGATGCGGAAGTCACGCTGCGCCTCTATCACATTTTAAAACCGCGTTTAGCGCGAGAGAAAATGGTAAAAGTTTATGAAACCATTGAACGCCCGCTGATCCCTATTATCGCAAAAATGGAACTGGAAGGCATTAAGGTTGATCCCAAAACTTTGCACGCTATGAGTGAAGATTTTGGTATGAAGCTCAAGACGCTTGAAGAAGAAATCCATGAAATCGCAGGACACCCGTTTAACGTGGCCTCCCCCAAACAAGTCGGTGAAGTTCTATTTGATAAAATGGGATTACAAGGCGGCAAAAAAACAAAGACAGGTGTACATTCTACGAGCGTTGATATCCTCGAAAAACTCGCACTGGAAGGTCATGAGATTGTCGTTAAAATTCTGGAATATCGCGGCCTCGCGAAACTGAAATCCACTTACACCGATGCCTTGCAGGAACAGATTAACCCCACAACGGGCCGCGTGCATACATCTTATCACATGACAGGCACAAGTACGGGGCGATTATCATCATCCGATCCGAACTTGCAGAACATTCCCATACGCACCGAAGAAGGGCGTAAAATCCGCGAAGCCTTTGTCGCCGATGAGGGTAATGTTTTAATCTCGGTTGATTACAGCCAAGTCGAACTCAGGCTAGCCGCGGAAATGGCAGACGTCGAAGCGCTCAAAAAAGCCTTTAAAGATAATGTTGATATTCACTCCCTCACGGCCTCCCGTGTTTTTGATGTGCCACTCGATGAGGTCACGCCTGAAATACGCAGACAAGCCAAAGCCGTCAATTTTGGAATTATCTATGGCATCTCCGGTTTTGGTTTGGCGAAACAGCTTGGCTGTCCCGTTGGTGAGGCCAGTGAATTTATCAAACGCTATCTTGCGCGTTTTCATGAAATTGAAAGCTTCATGGAGAATACAAAAGAGGATGCAAAACGCGACGGCTTCGTAAAAACACTTTATGGACGCAAATGCTTTATCCCCGGTATTCAGGACAAAAACCAAATGCGCGTACGCGGGGCAGAGCGCCAAGCCATTAACGCGCCCCTGCAAGGCACGGCCGCCGATATCATGAAAATCACGATGGCACGCATGCCAAAAGCCCTTAAAGAAGCCGAATTATCCGCTAAAATGCTATTACAGGTACATGATGAACTTATTTTTGAAGTCCCGGAAGCAGACGTTGATAAAACACTCAATCTTGTACGCGAAACCATGGAAAATGCCTTTAAAATCAATAATGTCGCAATATCAGTGCCGCTGGATGCAGAAGGTGGCCAGGGCAATAATTGGGCACAAGCACACTAAGGCCTTCGCAGCCACAAAAACCTATCCTTTAGTATTAAAAAATGCACTTTTATAACAAAAATATGTATTTTTAGTTGACGCCCGAGAGCAGTATTATGTATAACAGTGACATGGGCTGGATGTCTCGTTCCCCACACACACGAACAAAAACTCCAGCTTATTTTATTCTCGGATCCCATATATCCGGTAGAAAAAAGAATTATACAGTTCCCCACACACGGAAAGTTGAGGCTGTCCTTGGTTCGCCAAGGCGGTCTCGCTGTGTGGTTTTTAAAATTCTATTCTATTTTTCTTCCGATTAAGGTCAAACCATCATCATAAGTAATCTGCACTTCATCGCCCACAGCCAAATCTTCATCGCAATCTAATTTCCAACGCTCTCCCTCATACATCACCATGTACTCAGGAAAGTAACCACTATCATCAACTTTCTCGACAACCACAGTTTCATACAACATGGCCTCATTACCTGTTACAGCCCTGTCTACTCCAAATACATGCTTTTGGATTGCGTGAATTGGCCATGCAATAAATAAATTTCCTAAAAACTCAAACGGTTGGTTAAGTATAGTTTCAAAATGATGGTACGCCCCTGAAACCTTATTACCAAAGCCATTATCTTTGCTATCCCTACTCATCTCACTCCACCTTCGCCGCAAGCACGACGCCATTATCGCTCGCCCGTTGCACGAGGAGCGCGAAGCCCTTGGAATCCTCATTCAATTTCGCATCGAATTTTAGTGCTTTCGCCGCCCCGTCCCACTTGCCTAAAAACCCAACTTTGGACACAACATTGTAATAGGTTAAATTCGTCCCCCTATTACCGCCGTCTTTTACGGCGACTGTTTTGGGCTGCTGATACACAAACAGCCACACATTGTATTGATCCGCCTCTATTGCAGGTAAATTAGCATGGTACAAACCGCCAGATATGCGCTCCACTGGTAAAGATGTAATCGGCGAGCTGCGCACCTGTGCAAAGGCTTTGGCTATTTCTTTTGGTAAATATCCAATGGCATCAACGCGCCCGTTTACCACCATTTGCGGTGTATATTTCGGCCCGATATCAAGCGATAGCTCATACGCGCCTTGCCGCGCAGAACAAATAGGTAAAGAGAGCGACCCCGCCTTAACATCGAAATAATCAATATGACAAGACAGCGCAATCATGTGTGGTTGATTAGCATACGCCTTCATCATCGCATCAGCCTTCGGGCAAAAGGTGCAAGCTTGCGAAGAAAACAGCTCTAGCACGTAAAAACCTTTCCCCTTTGGCATGGTCACAGGCTTTATGGGCGGCATGAACACCACGGACTTTGGCGCGGGCTTAGCCTTTTTCGCTTTGGGCACGAACGTCTTAATAGGCGCTTTCTTAACCTGTTTCGGCGGCGGTAGAGGAAGAGCCTCGGCCTGAACAGTTGGTGGCGGCACAGCAGGCGGCACGTCTTCAAGCGCATGAGCCGGAAAAATTAAAAAACTCAGTGCAATAACTGCAATAACCTTGATGAGCATTAAGCGCGTAATTTAAAGTTGTTATTAACGAGGTATTCATTCACAATAAAGGGGTGTAGGGCTTTATGCTATTCCTTTTTATGAATTCAAATAAAAAATATATGCGCGCCTTACACGGAACGTGACTTTAGACTAATGCGTGTGTGCTTATGGGTAAAAAAATTCAAATAGAACGAAAAGACGGCAAAACCATCCATGCTGACTTAACGCAACCCCCGACAGGGGAAAGTAAGGCCGAAGCCCCCCTTGTGATTGTGGTCAATGGTTTTCCAAAACACAAAGCCGAAGGCCTGCCCTTCACAACCTTGTTGATTGAAGTAATGAAAAACTTGGGGCTTAGCAGTCTGGAATTCGAATTCACAGGCTCTCAAACAACAAACCCCGATGAGGATCAATTTACTCTCGCCAGCGCCGCCGCGGATATGGAAAGTGTTTTTTCATGGGTTGAAGAAAATGAGTATAAAAGAGTTGCCTTCATCGCAGAAGGCCTCGGCGCGCCCATCACATTTTTAAACTTACCTGAAAATGCAACATTCTCAATTTTATGCTGGCCTGCATTCAATTTCCAAACCGCTTGGCACGATCAATTTCAAGGCTTTGCCAACCAAGAAGAAATGGATAAAAAAGGATACAGCGATCTTGATGGCATCATCATTGGCGCAGAATTTATGAATGAACTGCAAAACACAGACCTCATTCCGTTTTATCATAAGGCACACACGCCAACGCTTATACTCCATGGCATAGAAGATAAAATCGTCCCCATAAGTCATTTAGACATCGCAAGAGACGATCTGATCGTGCCGCGCTTGGTGATTACGTCCTTTGATGGCGGCGAAAACGGACTGCCCGATGATACGCACCGGAAAACCTCAATTCATCATGTTACGGAATTCGTAGAAAAATACTGGAACCACGACCAAAGCGAAGAGTCTTAAAACGTAACACTTACAACAAAGACTTCTCTTGACTTATTATCCGTATCTTGTGTATAAACCTTCCACTTGCATATTAGTGCAAATAGACATGGTCTGGCGAACGACTCGACTGCCTCGGCCATGAGAAAATAAACCCTTGATAGATAAGGAAAATAAAATGTCGAAGATGAAGACGCACTCTAGTGCGAAAAAGCGGTTTAAAGTCACCGCAAAGGGCCGTGTGAAGTCCAAAAAAGCTTTCACAAGCCACATGATGATGAACAAGCCAAAATCAATGAAGCGTAAAGCACGCGGTCTTTCTGTTATTGCAGAACCCGATGAGCGCATTGTTCTTCGTAACTTCCTCCCTTATAGCCGTAAAGGTAAGGGCAAGAGCAATCCTTACAACAAAGAGGAGAAGTAAGTCATGGCAAGAGTTAAAGGTGGCCCACGCGCCCACGCAAGACACAGAAAAGTTATCAAACAAGCCAAAGGGTATTACGGACGTCGTAAGAATTGTTTCCGTACTGCTGTCCAGGCCGTTGAAAAGGCCGGTCAATACGCATATCGTGACCGCCGCGCCAAGAAACGTGAATTCCGCAAATTGTGGATTCAGCGTATCAACGCCGCAGCACGCCTGAATGGTTTGAAATACGGAACATTCATGCACGGCCTCAAGCTGAGCGGTATCGAGCTAGACCGTAAGGTTCTATCTGACATCGCCATCCGCGAGCCGGAGCAATTCGCAGCAATCGCTAAGACTGCCGCTGATGCACTTGCGAAAGCTGAGAAAAAAGCAGCCTAATCGCACTTTAAAGAATATTGAAGACAGCCTTTCTATGATATAAGAGAGGCTGTTTTTTATTGGGTAGAATTTATGACCACAAACAAACTCGCCATATTTGACTGGAATGGAACATTGCTTGCCGATACGCGCATGGCATGGGTGGCATCCAATGAATGTTTAGAGTTTTACGGTGTTAAACCAATTACTTACGCGCGGCAACTCGAGACTTTTGATTTTCCGATCATCCATTATTACAAGCGCAACGGATGTGATATTGATGAAGTATTACGCACAAAAGACGAAGCCAACGAGATTTTCCAAACAGCTTATAACAATCTGGCCGCCAAGGCACGCACACGGCGCGGTGCAAGGGAACTTCTGGAGTGGCTGAATGACAAGAACGTGGATTGCATCATCCTGAGCAATTACGTGGTGGAGCGCATCGAGGAACAGTTGGAGCGTTTGAAAATCCGCCATTATTTCTCTCATGTCTCCGCGAACACCTGTAACGGCACAAGCATTTTAAGCGCGACAAATAAGCTGGAACGGATATCGGACTTCATGATCAAGCGCGGCTACCAACCCACCAATGCGTTTATTATCGGGGATAGTAAAGAAGAACCCGATATTGGCCGCCATATGGGCATTACCTCTATCGGGATTACGGGCGGATGCATTAATAAAAAACGCCTGCGCGCAGCCAAGCCCGATCACGTAATAGGTGCCCTACCTGAAACGATTGAGATTTTGAAAGAGAAGTGGGCACTATAAAGCGAAAATAACAGCTTTTTCTACTCTTTTTCTTCCTGTTCAGCGCGCCTTCTTTTTTCACGTCTATACGACTTGATTTCACGATGGATCATATCTGTTCCCAAATCATCAACAATCTTTCTTGCACGCTGCCCCTCTTCATCTTCCTGAAGAACCATATCCAACGTCACGCCTTTCGATAACGCCTCAGCCTCGACAAAGGCATATTGTTTTCCCAAAGATTTTTGTTTGTTTTCATGCTCTTTTTGAACGAGTTGCACGTATTGTCCCGTAATAGCACCTCTCACTATTTCCAAAGAATTTTCTTCACTCAAACCCATATTGTAAAAATTTTCTGCGCATTTTTCTATATGCGCGACCAACATATCAAATTTTTTCTTGAAACTTGCATCTCGACCAGTCAGATTAGCCGCATTCAAAATCTGAGGATCAAATTCCTTGTCTTTACTCTTTGAGCGATCTTGATCTGTCATATCTTTTGCTCTTCAATTTTCCACAAAGAAAATATCACGTCCTAATATAGATTAAGAACATAAAATTCACTTTATTTTCTACGCCATCTCGTGTTAAATCGCAAACATGATGAATGACATAATTGATTTAAAAGAAGAAATTTCGAGCGAGATTCAGGCGGCCAATGACCTAAAGGCTCTTGATGATGTGCGCGTCACTGTTTTGGGTAAAAAGGGGCGCATCACCGCCCTCATGAAAACCCTTGGTAAAATGGACGCGGAAGAGCGCAAAACCAAGGGGCAAGAGCTTAATGCCCTGAAAGATGAGATTGCCGACCTTATAAAGTCGCAAGAAGCGGCACTAAAGAAACAAGAGCTTGATGCACGTCTCGCCACTGAAACCATCGATATCACCCTGGCTTCTCGCCCGCAGGAAAAAGGGCATATTCACCCGATCTCCCAAACCATTGAGGAACTTACCGCAATTTTCGCGGATATGGGTTTTTCCGTTGCCGAAGGGCCGGATATTGAGGATGACTTTTACAATTTCACTGCATTAAACTTCCCGCCCGGTCACCCCGCACGCGAAATGCAGGACACGTTCTTCCTGCCTGATGATGAGGCTGAACAAGGCGAGCATATTAAAAAGCTGCTTCGTACGCATACATCGTCCGTACAAATACGCCACATGCAGAACAATCAGCCGCCGCACAAAATCATTTGTTTCGGGCGTACGTACCGATCTGATTATGACATGACGCACACCCCGATGTTCCACCAGATGGAAGGGTTGATGATTGATAAATCCACCCATATGGGACACCTAAAAGGCTGCTTGCAGGATTTCGTTCGTGCGTTTTTCGAACTTGATGATCTACGCGTTCAATTCCGTCCTTCTTTCTTCCCGTTCGTTGAACCCGGCGCGGAAATGGATATCGCCTGCTCCCGCAAGGATGGCGGGCTTAAGCTCGGCGCGAATAAAGACGGCTCCGTTGATAGTTGGATGGAGATTCTCGGCTGTGGCATGGTACACCCTAATGTGCTGAAAAATTGCGGTCTTGATCCGGAAGAATATCAGGGCTTTGCCTTCGGTATGGGGATAGAGCGTATGGCGATGCTGAAATACGGAATTCCCGACCTGCGCACATTCTATGAAAGCGATATCAGATGGCTGGAACATTACGGCTTTGATCCGCTTGATCGCCCGAATAATGCAACCGGCGTTAAAAAGTAAGGGCGCACGATGAACCGCCTAGAAATCCGTCCCCTTCAATTTGATGATTTTCCCAAATGGCTTCCTCTGTGGGATGGCAACAACCTAGGCCATCGTAACGAAGCTGTTACCGCGGAAACATGGAGCCGCTTATGTGATGCTAAAAACACGCAAGTGAACGGTTTAGCAGCGATCATGAATAATGAAATGATGGGAATCGTGCATTATATTTTGCACTGTACAACAGGCAGCATTCAACCCGTATGCTATATGCAAGATGTCTTTGTCAGCCCCGATCACAGGCGCAAGGGCATTGGTAAACGTCTGGTGAATGAAGTCACAGAAATCGGGAAGCGCGAACAATGGACGCGCATGTACTGGTTAACGCAATTCGGAAATACAGAAGCCAAGGCAATGTATGAAAATTTCGGCGTAAAGCTAGACTTCACACTCTACGTTCTACCAATATCTTAAACGCTAAAAACTTAGGCCGTCATTGTGTTTAAGCTGTTATTACTTGGTGAATCGTAACCTATCTTTTCAAGCGCCGCCATCGCGTCTGCGAATGGATCAACCATTGCAACTTGCGTCGGATTAACTGAACCGTCAAAGCCGGAACTGAGATTTCCGCCGTCCGCAAACTGGTAAAGATCCCCTTCAGCACTTCTCACAGGCTCACCATTAACAGGTATATCTACGGCATAAGTAACCGCTCCGCCCGTTGGGCTTTCTACGTAGCCTTTATCTGTGTCAACACTTACCACTTCAACGACTTCTTCCGCAGACTCCTCAATGGTAACATCGGTGGCGTCTACAACAACGCTATCATTTTGTGTAGTGTTATCAGCAACAGTAACCTCAGGTTCCTCCTCGGCTGGAGGCGCTAACTCAGGGTACATAGCCGCAAAATCAGCACCCAGTTCATTCGCAGCAAATTCGCGCGCGTCATTTTTAACTTGTGTAGCCATAGCCCCCATTTGCTCTAACAAACCTTCAGTTTGTTGATGCCATGCGGCGCTCCTCTCTTCACTTGTTAACTCACCAGATGCTTCTTTTGCATCTAAATCAGCATTGATATTATCGAGCTGATTTTGCACAGCTATAAATGCAGCATTAGTAGTCAATGATTCATGGGCTATCTCACCAGCGCGTTTTTCAACATCTTCTTTTGTGGCAGGCTCTTCAATGCTCGGGTCACTGGTATTACCTTGTCCACCACCCGCAACAACTGGCGTTACAGGTGTCGTGGGCGTGCCAGGTGTTTGTTCACGCGCGCCAAGACCTCCATTTGCGGAAGGGTTTGTGGCTGGCGTTTCGCCTGCTACTTCCGGTTGATTTTGCTGCCTTAACTCCGCAATAACTGTCTCAGGATCCTGTCCCGTAAAAATGGCGATAAACATGCCAACAATATTCAGCAATCCCTCATTACCGCCCAAATCGAAATTTAAACCGCCAGGGCCGAGAAGGTTTTGCAAATCAGTTGCACGCCTCTCATTTTCAACAACTTCTGCTGCCGGATCAGATACGGTACCCGGGTTCGCTGGAGCTGCAGCAGGCATAACATCGTTCATAACTGTAGCTGCGAAACGTGCAGAATCTCCTTCAGAATTCCGAACAGCCTCAAGAATTCCTGCCTGCACTTCAGGAGATATCGTCTCACCGCCTGTCAATTCAGACATATTTTGCTCAAGATGCGTTGCCAAAGCATCAACAGACCCGTGCTCTGCTAATAATTCATCGAATTTATCTTTAAAAGCCTCTGCAGGATCAATGCCCATTGGGCGCCCCATCACCTCAGCCATAATATCACTCATGACATAGATACTTCCGGCTGCTGTAAGCTGATTACCGTCGGCCACCTTTATCAGAGTATCCATGTTAACATTATCAGAAGTAAGATTAGATGCCTCACGGATAACCTCAGTTTTTGGCTCACCTTGCGTACCATCATCGTTGATGACAGATGTCTCTGATGTGATCTGCGGAACATTCTGAACTAACGTTACATCATTCGCAGAATCTGCATCCTGCCCCGCAAGACCAGCTTGCTCGGCAAAAAAATCATTGTTGGCAAACCTTAACTCAGCATATTTAGCACTATCGGTACCTGCCTCAGTCACCATTTCAAGCCGCTTATCCATAGCCGCTTGAGTCAACGTTCCTGCATCAACATCTTTTTGCGAATTCTCTCTGACAGATTCAATGAGTTGTTCTAAGCCACCTTCAAACTCCAGAGCTCTAGAATACGTCATGTCAATATAGGGTTTGATTGACTCAGCATCACCATCAAGAATTGTAACTTGTGCACCTGTGTCCGCATCTTGATAAACCGCCTTATCAGCATTATCGCGCATCACCTCAAGAAATCGGGCAGAGTCTTCATGCCCAGCATCTCTCATTCTTTGGATGTCTGCTTCCTGTTGCGCCAGATAGTAAGCCTGAGGGTCAGTCGTTTCCCTCTGAGCCACCTCTATAGTTGCGCCATCAGGATAATCATCAGCTGCTATTGTGTTGCCTGTAGCCATTTCACCCTCTTTTTAATTTCTTTTTTTTGATATCCATAAAACTTTATCACAGCACATATAAACAATGCAAATATTTTACCGTTTTTCATATATGCGTAAAAACACAAGAAAACCCTTGGAAAATGGCACGTTTTGAGCTTAGATAACCGCTTGAAAAAACAAAAATATTAGAAAAACAAAGTAAGACTTATGAAATTCACGATTAATTGGCTCAAAAACCACCTTGAAACAACTGCAAGCGATGCAGAAATTTGCGAAACATTGACCAATATTGGCCTGGAATTGGAAGAATTCGAGGATAAAGCCGCCGAATATGCGCCATTTAAGGTCGCTTATGTCGAATCGGCAGAAAAACACCCTGACGCCGACAAATTGAAGGTTTGCCAAGTCAAAACAGATAATGGCACAACACAGGTCGTCTGCGGTGCACCCAATGCGCGCACAGGCATGAAGGGTATATTTGCACCTGATAAAACGTACATTCCGGGTTTGGATGTCACGTTGAAAAAAACAAAAATCCGCGGCGTAGAATCCAACGGCATGCTCGTTTCAGAACGTGAAATGTGCCTATCTGATGAACATGAAGGCATTATTGAAGTAGATGAGAAATACGATGTTGGCACGCCAATGTCAGAAATTTTCGGGCTTGATGAAAAACTGATTGAAATTGGCCTTACCCCAAACCGCGCCGATTGTGCAGGCGTGCATGGCATTGCGCGTGACTTAGCCGCTGCAGGATTAGGCACATTAAAAGATGTTGACCAAGCCCCCGTCAAAGGCACGTTTAAATCACCGATTAACGTCAAAATTGAAGACAATGACGGATGTAATGTTTTCTATGGTCGATATATCAAGAACATCAAAAACGGCCCCTCTCCTGCGTGGCTTCAAAATATGCTTAAGGCCATTGGCTTACGCCCGATTTCAATATTGGTAGACATCACAAACCTGATGACCATGGATTATGCTCGCCCCTTACACGTTTATGACGCCGATAAAGTTAAAGGTGACATCGTTGTACGCACGACAAAGGCTGGTGAAAAGCTTGATGCGCTTAACGATAAAAGCTACGAAACCATAGAGGGCGTATGCGGCATTACCGATGATAACGGCCTCATCGGACTTGGCGGTATTGTTGGCGGTGTATCGACAGGCTGTGAGGATGACGTCCAAAACGTATTTTTAGAATCCGCATACTTCAACCCGATGCGCATTGCCCGCGCAGGGCGTGATATGAACGTACAGAGCGACGCGCGCTATCGTTTCGAACGTGGTGTAGATCCTGAATTCACAGGCATCGGTATTGAAATTGCCACGCGCCTGATTCTTGAGCTATGCGGGACAGACGCAACAGAAATCAGCGAGGTCGTTAAGGCGGGGCAAGAACCCGAATGGAAACGCACCATCGACTTTGATCCTGCCTTCACAGAAAAGCTCTGCGGTGTTGCTGTTCCTGAAACAGAACAAATCAGCATTCTTGAAAGCCTCGGATTCGACGTTTCTGGAAAAGGTAAAGCGTTAAAAGTTGCACCACCATCATGGCGCGGTGACGTTGAAGGCGCGGCAGATTTAACCGAGGAAGTCATTCGCATTTACGGCTTTGATAAAATCGAACCCGTGTCCGTACGCAGCGAAAAATCAGTGACGGCATCTGCCGAAACACTCAACCTTAGCCGTGCGCGTACAGCGCGTGCAGCTATGGCAAGCGCAGGGTTAAACGAATGTGTGACATGGTCATTCATGCCCAAAGCCTTATCCAAACATTTTGGCTCAAATGATAATGCTGCGCTCACACTCAGCAACCCGATCAGTTCGGAGCTTGACCAGATGCGTCCGTCCATCCTGCCAAATTTGATCGAAGCCGCAGGAAAAAATGCCGATCGAGGCTTTGCCGATGTCGCACTATGCGAAGTTGGCCCCGTTTTCCGTTCACAAAAACCGAACGGACAAGATTACATGGCCGCAGGATTACGCGCAGGTGAAAAAGTATCCCGTCACTGGGCAAGTGATCAAAATGAACGTAGCGTTGATGCCTATGATGCAAAGGCCGATGCGCTGGCCGTTCTTGCGGCATGCGGCGCGCCCGCGGCAAACGCCCAAATCTCACGCGATGCCCCTGGCTATTACCACCCGGGCAGATCAGGTGTTTTACGTCTTGGTAAAAATATCATCGCGCAATTTGGTGAAATTCACCCTGCTATTTTAGAAGAAATGGGCATTAAAACACCCATGGCAGGTTTTGAAGTGTTTATTGAAAACATTCCCGCCGCCAGACAAAAAGGTACTGCGAAAAAGCTGCTACAGCTATCACCGCTCCAGCCATTATCGCGTGACTTTGCATTTGTAGTGAAAGACGATATCTCCAGCGATGATGTCATACGCGCCGCAAAATCAGCCGATAAAAAACTGATCACAGATGCTGAGGTATTTGACGTTTACACAGGCAAAGGTATTGATGACGGGCACAAATCGCTTGCGCTGAACGTTACAATCCAACCAACAGATGCAACCCTAACGGAAGAGCAACTGGAAGAGATCATGAATAACGTGATTGATGCGGTGGCGAATAAATGCGGCGGAGCGTTACGTGGATAATGTCTCCGTACGTGCCCTTGAACATGCACAATGGCAAGATTTATTTAAAATCCGCCTAGAGGCCGTTACAAAACACCCAAATTACTTTCTCTCTAGTCCCGAAGAAACAAAAGAACTAACGGAAGAGGAATGGAAACGCCGCATCAAAAGCGACAATAGTCGCGCGTTCGGGTTATTTGATGATGATAAACTTATCGGCATCACAGGTATTTTCATTTCAGAAGAAAAGCCAAACGCCGCCTGCCTTGTGATGAGTTACATCAAAGAAGAATATAGAGGGCGTGGTTACTCAAAACTATTCTACGAAGCGCGTATAAATTGGGCGATTGAACAAAACGCGCTGGAAATCATCAAAGTCTGTCACCGCGACGGCAACAAGCCATCCAAGGCCGCAATCCTGAAACATGGATTTAAGTTCATCGGCACAGACGAGATTGATTGGCCGGACGGCACGCGTGATACGGAATATCAATATGAACTGGATTTAAGTATTTTAAGAAACCCCCATCGGGTGGTTTAGGCACTCCCACCTTTTTCCTTTAGCTCCTCCGCCAGAATATCCTTACGGCTGAGTTTACCGATCATTGTTTTGGGCAGGGGTTCATCACGGAATTCAAAGCGTTTAGGGATTTCCATCGGTGAGATTTTATCCTTTAGAAAATCTTTCAAATCATCCTGAGTCAATTCGCGCCCCTCACGGAGCTTAATCCAGACCTTTACAATTTCGCCGCGCTGTTCATCAGGCAGGCCAGCAACAATACACTCTTCAATGCTAGGATGCTTATATATCGCCTCTTCTACGTTGCGTGGATACACATTATAGCCATTCGTGATGATCATGTCTTTTATACGATCAACGATAAAGACATAGCCATCCTCATCCATAATCGCGACATCACCTGTATGCAGGCGCATATCCCCTTCACCAGTATGACGCAGTGTATACGCCGTCTCATCAGGCTTCTTCCAATAGCCTTTCATGACCTGCGGCCCACGAATACAAAGCTCGCCCCGCTCACCTATCGGCATCATTGTTGCCCTATCATAAGGATTGTTAGCATCAACAATATCTTCACGGTCGACAATCTCAATGATTGTGCCGGGAAATGGGAATCCAATAGAGCCGGGTTTATTCTCCCCCTCAATCGGGTTCGCACAAGCGACCGGAGAGCTCTCCGTGAGGCCATACCCTTCAGTGACAACACATCCGGTTTTTTCTTCAAACTTCCGCTTAACCTCAACAGGCAACGGTGCGCCGCCCGACAGGCAATATTTCAAAGATGATAAATCATATTTATCGCGCAACGGAGAATTGTTAATCGCACTGTAAATAGCGGGCACTGCGGGAAAGAGTGTTGGCTTTTTCTTCTGGATAGCTTTCAGCGCATCTTTTAGATCAAACCGTGGCAAGGCAATAATTTCCAAGCCATACACAACACTGAAATTCATCACTGCCGTCATGGCAAATACATGGAAAAACGGCAATACGCCAAGCATTTTATCTTCACCCGGCTTGATTTGATGAAACCATGTCTTCGCCTGCATGGTGTTCGCATAAATATTATAATGTGTCAGCATCGCGCCCTTAGGCTTACCCGTTGTTCCACCTGTATATTGCAATACGGCCAAATCATTCATCGGATCAATGTCGGGGATTTCTACCTGACCATTATTATCAATAACATCATTAAAGTGCAGGATGCGCTTATCAGTTTCAATAGCCACCATCTCACCACGTTTAATGATCGGGAACAGCATATTTTTCGGAAAAGGAAGAATTTCAGTAAAGGGACATACAATGATACGGCTAAGGCGGGTACTCTGCATCATCTTTGACATTTTATCGTGCAGCATTTTCAAATCTAACGAAATGACCATATCAATTTCGCTGTCTTCAATCAGATGCGATAATTCGTCCTCGGCATATAAAGGGTTGAGATTTACCACCGTCGCCCCTGTCATTAAAATACCATAGTATGACACTACGAAATACGGACTATTAGGCAGAAAAATACCAATATTTTGGCCTTTTTTAACGCCTAAATCTTGAAGCCCCTTTGCAAGTTTTTGCGCGGCTTCGTGAATATCATTCCATGTGTATTTTTTACCCAAAAAATCAAAAGCCGGATGAGACGGATATTTTTGCGCTGTATCCTGTAACATAGAAAATACAGGCTTTTTGGCAACATCCATCGCCCAATCGACACCGGGAGGATAGCGGTCTAACCATATATGTTTTTGATCTGTCATGAATAACCTCGAACTAGATTTACTTCTCAGTGTATCACAGCCAACAACACCAGAACAGTTATACAAATATCAGATGCACAATTTTCATTTTAAAAACACGCACTTGGACGGGAAGAGCAAGAAATACGTAAAAACCTCCTAGATTTTATACACAGAATAAGGCAGTATTAACGTGGAATTTTCTATGTTCCGTCCATCTGCGTAACTATTCTGTTTATCACTCGATTAAAAATAAAGGCGTTTCTATGTTAGAAAATAGCGTTCAAGACTCTCCCTCTCCCGAAGAAGATATCTCCCTTGCGAAATTGCATTTAAAATGGTTCAACGGCGCCAAAGGCTTTGGCTTTTTGGTACCTGAAGATGGTTCCTATGACGCATTTTTGCATATCACGACACTCCAGCAGGCTGGGCTACACTCTATCGGCGAAGGCGCCATCCTCATGTGCAAAGTCTACAATGGCGATAAAGGACGTCAGGTCAAAGAGGTGATTGAGGTTCTCGATAAGGGCGCGGTCAGCACGGTTCCTGAAATGAATGAAGAAACGGGAACCATAAGCATGGGCGGTCTTGTGAAATGGTATAAACCGGAAAAAGGTTTCGGCTTTATTATCCCTGATGATGGCATGAAGGACGTGTTTATTCACAAAACATTGCTCGATAAACTGGAATTAGATGAGCTAGAAGCAGGGCAACGTGTACGTGTCACTTTGAAAATTGTCGACAAGGGCCGCGAAGCTGTCGATTTGGAAATAATCCAATAATATCAATATATTAGAAAACACTCATTTAAATTTCTTGTATACAACTTTGATCTAACACTTTCATAAAATTTTAACTAAAATTATGATAATGTTTAGTTTGATAAGTTTTTAGACACTTTATGTGGGTTTTTATCGTGAAAAAATTTGATACCTCGATTGTATTACAAAAAATAAAAAGCGTGACTGCCAAAGAAGACGGTCTATCCCTCGTCGAAGCCGCCATCGGACTTGTGATCCTTGGCTTGCTCGCATTACCCTTGATTCAAGCAACAAAATATCAAATCGTAGATGAAATTCGCGTCACTAATTATGGTGCAATTCGTAATTCTATAGACAGTATCAACCAATTCTTCGGAAGCGGTGTTGGGGCTTATCCATGTCCTGCCAGTTTAACTTTGGCAGAAGGCGATGCTGGTTTTGGCGTATCTGGTGACTGTACACTTGCCAATGTAAGATTATGCACGGACCCTATCTGGCCCGCGAATGAAGGTATTTGTAAAACAGATAATTCTATTAATGCTATTATCATTGGTGGTGTGCCCTTTTCTACATTGAAAATGCCTCAAGAAGAATCATTAGATCATTGGGGCAATAAGATTATATACGCAGTTACACAAAAACAAACAGACACCGCGACATACGCGACAGCAGCCGGAGAAATACGTTTAATGGCAGTGGATGATCCGGTTTCAGTTGCTGCCGGGACCGCTGATGGCGTACCCGACTTATTAGGGCCAAGATATGACATTTTCTTATTCTCAACTGGCTCTAACGGTACAGGTGGGTACACGAAAGACGGCATCGCCATTACTGCCTGTGGTGATGCTACGACAGGATTTGAACAAGAAAACTGTGACTTGGATAATGTTTTCTTCATTGATAGAAGGCCTGGCGTAGATGCTGCATCCGCCAGATCTGATGTCGCAGGCGTCAATTACTACGATGACTGGACCTTTGCACAAGAAACCGTGCCCATCGCAACATGGTTCCAACATGAAGACAACATTGTGTATCCAAGAGACTATGTTCTAACTATGGCTACAAGAGTAGGTGTAGGTACAACAAATCCAGCGGAATCTTTAGAAGTTATGGGGCCTATACGTTCCGAAAATGTCGGCGGTACTGGCGGTAGAATAAAATCCGATAGTATTTGCAATGACTCAGACTGCTTTGACCCGGAAATTATTACAGGAACAGAGCCAAGCATGAATTGCGCGACCACACCCGGCGCACCTTCTGTGGTAACAGAAATTTCCAACAGTGCGGTAACATGTAACACCGCAACAGATCCGACTGGAACTCCCATCGGGGGCGGTACAACTATTCAAGTCGACACAGGAACAATTATTCCCATAACATGTGCTGGGGGGCAGCGCGCAAAAGGATTTAATGCATCTGGAGGCATAGTATGCGTAACACCATAGACAAATCTTCCCAATCGGGCTTTTCTCTTGTTGAAATGGCACTTGTGCTTTTACTTCTTGGTTTAGTACTCGCACCTGCCATACACATGTACCATCAATACCGTGTTGATAAAGATTGGAACGAAACAGAAGACAATATCGACAATGTCATTGTTTCCATCGGCGGTTTCAGAAATGTATTTGGCCGTTATCCGTGCCCAGCCTCGACAACCGCCGTACCGGGAGCTATCGAATACGGACACGAACTAGCAGATTGCTCAACAACAGCCCCCGCAGCGGGTACCTGTAACAATGGTATCTGTACAAGCACAGACCCGACTTCGGGCGAAGACATCATCATTGGGGCACTGCCGTTTAAAACACTCAATATGCAAGAGTCTGAATCATACGATTCCTCTTTAAGCAGGCTAACCTATGCAGTTACATCTACCCTAACGACAAACACAACCTTCAACATAAATGGAGGTGGTATGAGTGTGGTCGATAAAAATGATGCCACTTTATCATTGGTTGAACCTCCTTCATCGGCTCATTTTATCGTTGTGTCTCATGGTCACAATAAGGCCGGTGCTTTTACACGTAATGGTGTTGTCGGAGATGCTTGTGCTACGGCACCTCTTGCTGAACAAGAAAATTGTGACGCAGACTCAGTATTCACATCAGGTGACTATGATGAAAATAACTTTGATGATCGGGTGTCATTTTTTAGTGCTGTTATGCCATCTGAATGGCAAATCTCAGAACCTGCACCAGACGCTATTGCTTTAAAAAATACCAACAGCGTCGCGATTGGTTCAAATATTGGCCAAGATTTAAGCGCAGGTGATCAAATGATGCTTCTGCGTGTTGGTGCCGATACAGGTGTGGCAAGAACATCCAGTCGCATTGTTGCCGACACACTGTGCGAATATAACGCAGCGTCCAATGCTGATTGTTTTACGCCAGAGCTAATTGCCGGCCTTCTGAATAATGATGGAACCACGTTTTCAAACGGCACCGACCGCCTTGAGGCAACGACAACCCCCGGAAACGGCATGAGCTGTTATATTCCAGGCGGTAGCGATGACTTTTATGCGACCGGCATTGCCAACGGAGCCATACAATGCTCACCAGAAATTTTTGTGAATTGTCCAAATGGAGACTTTATTGGCCAAATTGATGGTAGCGGAAATGTCAGATGTCTGGACTTCCCTGAAGACCCTTGCCCTGCTCAGTCTGTAACTGGTTTGTGCGGTGACACAAAAACCGCAGCAGCTACATATAGCGGTGGCCATAGCGTAACCTTTGGCGGAGAATGCCGCCGCATCACGGATTATGATTCAGCTTATTTTGCAGCAAATCTAGCAAGCCTTACGCTAGGGCAGATGCAAGCACTCATCGCAACATTGAACGCTGAACCCAGAACCGTTGAAGAGTGCAACGACAGCGCCGCCAATTCGCAAGTGCGCAATGCTTGGCTTTGTACGGCTGGTACATGGAGTGCCAATCCTGTCCGTACACATGAAAAATACCAACCATGGTCAAATTATCCATCAAACGTAACATCAGGAAGCAGCCCATGGCCTGCGGAAAATGGTAATGCTGGTCACGCTGATCCCAACAACAACAGATGGGATCATGATTGTTGGTGTCGTGAAGATTATCGCGTAAGACAGCTATCTTGCCCTGGCGGTTTATCCGGAACACGCATCCGCATTGAAAAACACACCTGCCCTCAAACAAGCCATAATTGGACGAATATTTACCAAACTGACGTATTATGTGCCTGTGCCCCCGGAACAACAACAACCAACCAAAGCTGTAATTCATATTATGACGAAGTAAATGGCACAGTTGGCACAAATGGTTTGACGGGGAATGTTACAAAAACATTTGATATTAACTGTGTGGCTGGCGTCCCAGTAACAGATCCAACACCAAGTTCCGTTGACACATCATCTTGCGCCTGCCCCGCACGCGCACAAATTGTGAACAGATCATACTGCTCCACTGGCTTAACCAACAGCTGGTCATGGCCCGGTGGTAACGAAACAGGCGTAGAAACCTTAAGTACACGCGATTGGACTTGTCCCGGAACAACATCGGGCGGCTTACCTGATCCTGGTTCTTGGGGGCCTACTACACCATACAGCCCAATTCCTGCTTGCACATGTGACAGTGGTCTAACTGATACTGTCGTTGAGGCTTGCCCAACAGGACAAGAAGGTACGGGTATCGTCTATGAGCGTGAATGGGATTGTACCTTAAATAGTGGCGCAGGCGGATGGGAGCCCTCTACGGATTGGGACCTTATTGCGAACAACTGTAAAACTTGCGCTTGGCAATCACCTGGTGGCGCGCCATCCCTAGAAGACTTCGCATATGGATCAGCAAAGGGCAGCACCTGTACATGTGGCACAAGCCCGGCAGCTTTCTGTCATGATTTTGCAGGTGGTGGAAAATACAATGTATGGACAGGCTGTCCATGTGTCGTACAAAATTAATAAAAGGAATAGGTCATGAATGACTTAGATAAACACATAACGCGCGATCAAGGATTTACACTCGTTGAGATTGCCATTGTATTATTAGTGTCGGGCTTTACCATGTTGGTTGCAGCCAATTTTGTGAAGCAATACACAATAGATACCCAATACGAAAAAACATTAGAAAATATTGAGCTATCTCAACGTGCTGTTGAAGAATTTGTTGGATTAAACGGCTTTTATCCATGCCCTGCCGATCCGACATTAGAACCAACCGATCCCGCCTATGGCATAGCAAATTGTAGAAATTTTTCCGCTGGTACATTTGATCCAGATAATTGCGTCGATGTGCCCGCCAATATGTCATGCACCAATGCCTTCAGCCGTGATGGCGATAATAACGGAAGTAACGATGTTGTTATGATTGGCGTTTTACCATTTCGTACACTTGCTGCTGGCGTTGTCGACACCCCTTATCGCGAAGCAAACAGGCTTGATGGTTATGGCACATTATTGAGTTATGCCGTGACTGAGCACATGACCAATAGCGATGTACATAGCCTCATTAATCCCGTAAACCCGGGAACTGGCAGTATTCGCGTTGAAGACGAAAATCAAATTAGCTTAACGGTACCCGTTGCTTCAGCACATTTTGTACTATTCTCACACGGTGAAAACAGACGCGGCGGTTATTCCGCATCTGGTGATATGATTGATAACTGTATGGTATCTGCCGGAGGTGGCCCACCACCACCACCACCCGCATTACCCGCTCCCGGCCCATCAGGCGGCGGTATTCAAGTTGAGATTGAAAACTGTGAGAATAATGATGCGATATTTGTTAAGGGCATACGCTCACTTGGGGACAATGATAACTTCAATGACGATATCTTAGTCTACACCTCAACTGGATTGAATCCACTTTGGAGACGGTCACTCGCGAGCCCGACAGGTGAATCTTATATATACAACACGAATTTGGGCAATGTCGGCGTCAATACAGACGTCCCAACGCACAGATTACACGTTGTCGGCGACATCAGTGCCGAAGATAGCTTTGTTTCCGGAGAGTCTGAATTTTGTGATCAGTCTGAAGGTGCTTGTGTCGATCCGGAATTTCTTGGCGGCTCCGGCATGCCATGCCCTGGAAATCAAGTTGCTTACGCAATTGGTAGTGATGGTGAAGATGCTGATGGCGATGGAACACTTGATAATAAAATTCAATGCAGGCCTGTCGACTGGCAACCTCAAGCCAAACTATGTTTGGATATTGGCGGACAACCATCCTTTATGCAGGGCTTCTCGAACCTAGGTAATCTCTATTGTTGTACCGAAGCAGGAGCATGTGCGGTACAATAACAAAAAAGCTTAAAGCAATAAAACTGCTTTAAGCTCACTCATTAGCCTTATTTGCTCTTTCGAATTATTTAGACGCAACTTTCTTTTGCTGCGTTAAGGCATCAAGCTGCTGTTTAACTTGCTTTGCTTCCTTATCCGCATTGAAAATACGATTACGTGTTGCGGCCTGATATGCTACCTTTGCATGCTCTTCACAGTACGGCAAACCCGCCATTGCATTATCTCCACAAAAGCCAAAATCACTGTGTTTTGGGTCGCCACAAGGCCAACGGCACATACGCGGCTTAAGCTCCATCAAGCTATAGAGATCACCCGTTTTAATAGGTTCAGGCTGTATAGGTTGGATTTCTGAAAGATGGGTCTTTTCCCGAGCTGCGGGTGCAGAAACCTTTTTGACCACTTTACGCTCAACGTTTTTATTCGCTGGTTTTTTATTCTGCTGAATAGGAGAAACACGGTTAGACAACTTCAATCGATGCGCCTTACCAATCACAGCATTTCTGGTAACTCCACCGAGTTGTTTGGCAATTTCCGCCGCTGTGTGCCCTTCCCCCCAAAGCTTTGTTAACAAAGACACACGTTCATCAGTCCAACTCATTTAGTTCCTCCAGCTTCAAGATAAAAACAACTTAAAACCAACCAAGCCGTTGATTTTAAAGGAATTTTTCTAGGTTTTTAAGTATTGTTCTAATGTATCAGGAAGTTGATAAAAACGCCAAGCGATAAAATTAAAAAAAATTCTTTATCCACACCGCCTGATTTTTCTTGTGTTTATATTTGACTTCATTACATGAAAAGAATATGCCCAATTTTACTTTGGTAGCTCCAAACCAAACATTTCATAATTCTCAAGACGCTCGGCCCAATTTTCCTGAACACGAACAAACGTTTTGAGATGCACACGTGTATCAAGAATGTCTTCCAGCTCTATTCGCGCAGCTTGCCCGACGGCTTTAATTTTACTACCGCCCTTCCCCAAAACAATGCCTTTTTGACTTTCTTTTTGTACAAAAATCACTTGTGATATTTTGACACTACCATCATCGAAATTTTCCCAGCTTTCTGTCGCCACAAATACGGAATATGGAATTTCCTGATGTATTTGATCATAAATTTTTTCGCGCGTGATTTCTGCCGCCATCAAACGCATAGGCATGTCAGTAATTTGATCTTCCGGAAACATCCACGGCCCTTCCGGCAATTTTTCTGCCAGAAAATCAGCTAAATCAGGAACACCCTTTCCCTCTGTCGCACTAATCATAAAAGTTGCCATATACGGGAAAGCCTCATTCATGTCCTGAGCAATAGCCAATAGATCAGGCTTGGAAACGCGATCAACCTTATTCAAAACCAAAATCACATTTTGTTTATTAGCGCCCTGATCATCCAAAGCCCGCATAACCACAGAATTAGCTTCAAGCGGATTTCTCATAGCTGCGTCAACGATATGAACAATAAATTCAGCTTCATCAAAACTAGAGAGCGCACTACTGACCATCGCTTTTTCAAGGGTTTTTTTCGGTTTGAAAATACCCGGCGTATCAATCAGTATGATCTGCGCCTCATCATGCAAAGCAATGCCAAGCACGCGGCACCGCGTTGTTTGCACCTTACGCGACACGATTGAAACCTTCGCCCCGACAAGTGTGTTGATTAAGGTGGATTTACCCGCATTAGGTAAACCAATGACACTCACGAAACCGCAATGACTTTTTGTTGAACTCACAGATTATCTTTCTTTAATCGTTATTCGAAACACCAGACATAAATTCTGCTGCCGCTTCTTTTTCTGCCTCTGCGCGCGACTTACCTGTTGCCGTAACAGGCGAGTGACCTTTAACACAAAGCTTTACTTCAAATTGGGGCGCATGATCAGGACCAATCTGATCCGTAATTTCATAATTTGGCAAAGGTAACCCCCTTGCTTGCGCCCATTCCTGTATGGCCGTCTTTGGATGCTGTGGTGGTCGGCGCATTGTGTGCAAAATATCCTGCCAATGCGTTTCTATTAATCTGCGACACTCCTCAAAACCACTATCAATGTATAAAGCACCAATCACGGATTCAAACACATCCGCCAATATATGATCATTTTCTGCGCCGCCTGACGCGGCCTCCGCATCAGAAAATATAATGTAATCACCAAGCGAAATCCGGACTGACAAATCAGCAATCGTTTTTCCCTGCACCAAAGAAGCCAGCCTTCTGGCAAGATCGCCCTCTTTTTCATCTGGAAATTGATGATATAAAAGAGACGCTATCACAAGGCCTAAAACGCGATCGCCCAAAAATTCAAGGCGCTCATAATTATCTTTCTCACCTGTACTGGAATGCGTCACAGCAACCCGTAACAGTTCCGGGTTTTTGAACTGATATTCTAACTTATCTTGAAGTTCTTCTATAGGCTTAACCATACAGCCCTCTTATTCTTCCGAAGCCGACGCCTCTTCTAATCTCACTGGGTCTATATCCATAAAGAGACGTTCATAACGGATACTCCATGGCCATTTCCACAGCTCAATCAAGCGCGCATAACCATTTGTAGAGAAAAACAAAAAGTCTGCCCGCCCTACGATATTTTCAAACGGCACCGGCCCGACATGATCTACCACACGGCTATCTTGTGAATTATCACGATTATCGCCCATCACAAAATAGTGATCATCCGGAACCGTATAGCGAGGCGTTGAGTCCAATGGCTCTGAATCAGACTCTTCATATATGCTATGCACCGCACCATCGGGAAGGGTTTCAATATATTCATTTACAATTTGAATATTACCATCGTCATCTTTAATTTCTTTTGTATCAACAAGGTCTCTTGGCACAAGCACATCATTGATAAATAACCGGCCTCTGCGCACCTGAATAGTATCGCCAGGCAATCCGATAACACGCTTTATATAATCAATGCCTGCATTAGTCGGCAACGCAAACACAATAACATCACCACGCGCAGGCTCTTTAGGCCATATTCTTTCCTCTATCGGCGCTATGCCAAACGGGAATGAATAACGACTGTAACCGTAAGCTGGTTTATTGACGAAAAGGTAATCGCCAACCAACAATGTCGGCTTCATAGAGCCTGAGGGGATATTAAACGGTTCAAACAAAACAGAACGAATAATAAGCGCGATAAACACGGCAATGAGCGCGGTTTTAAAAAACTCACTCAACTCACCCTTTTCCAACAAAACCGGCTTTGCTTTTTCTTGTTCCTGCTCGGCTTCGTTCATAGTGTTTTCGACTTTTTCTGACATATCACCCGATTTACAGTAAAACTAATCAAAATACCAGTGAAGAATGTACAAACACCGACATTACGAACAAACATCAAAGCTCAAACCGCATTTGGCAAAGCTTCAATAACAACAAAGGCCTGCGCATAAGGCGGGTCATCGCTTAGTGACAAGTGTAAATGCGGCCTCATACCATCGGGTGTTATATCGTATAGTCGATTAAGCGCCCCTCCTTGAAGCTCCAAAAAAGGCCTGCCTTTTTCATCTTCCACAACACCAATGTCCTTCATGTAAACGTCACCTGCAAAACCTGTTCCCAGCGCTTTAGCACAGGCCTCTTTGGCTGCAAAGCGTTTCGCATAAACATGTCCATCTGTGCCCGCATCTTCACGGCGCGATGCCTTCGCTCTTTCTATGGAAGTAAAGCAACGCATTTTAAATCGTTCCCCGTGCGTCTCTAACGCTTTTTCAATGCGCCTGATATCACAGAGATCATTGCCTATACCTACAATCATTTCTTCGGTCTCTTCACAGAAGAATTTTTTCGTTCTTTCGCACGCAAAGCAATCGCTTTTTGCTTAGCTTTTGCCCTTGCGACTTTCGCACTATCTATCATTTTATAATAGAAGATATAACTAAGCGGGACACTGATAAGTAATAATATATAACCACCCAACATCCACGGCATAAATAAAGACCAAAAATCCTCATAAATCACAGTAAATGTAATATTCTCAGGTATGTTTGCCGCCCCCTGAAGACCAAAAAAGCTGAATAAGAAACTGCCGAACGAAAAACCAGCCCACCAAAAAAACGGGAAGGTCCAAGGATTACCTACCCATGTGCCAATCATCGCCGTGAGTACATTACCGCGTAGAATCAACGCAATTAACCCTGCCTGAATGAAATGCGTTCCCAGTAAGGGTGTAAAGGAAACACCAAGGCCAATCGCAAGACCAAGCGCAATACTGTGCGTCGTGTCAGCAACACGTAAAAGACGATGCTTAATATAAATAAGAGAGCGCTTCCACCCCATCGCAGGCCAGAAAAACTGCTTAGCCGTCTGGCCCATCGTTAAAGGTTTGCCCCTTTTAAACATTCGCTATACACTTACTTTCCGCCATTCATCCGATTGACACAATATACAGGGATACAGGGCGGATAAAAGAACTTTTTATGAATAAAACTCAAGGATTCAAATTATGACTCTTAGCCTAGACCAGATCGATGTTGTACCAAATTTCCCAAAGGACGGTATCAATTTTTATGACATTCAATCCCTCCTTGGTAAGCCCGACATCTGGCATAATGTCATTGATGATTTGGTTGCGCGCGTCATTGAAAGCGAAGCTGATATTGTGGTTGGTATTGAATCTCGTGGATTTCTAACGGGCGTTCCTGTCGCACAAAGCCTCAACCTTCCCTTTGGTATGGTACGCAAAAAAGGGAAACTTCCCGGCAAGGTCATCGCACAAGAATATGAACTGGAATATGGTACTGATACGATTGAAATTCAAGAAAGCTTAATCAAACCGGGTGCCAAAATAGCCATTATGGATGATTTACTTGCAACGGGTGGAACGATGAAAGCCACGGGCGATCTCATACGTAAAATTGGCGGTGAAGTCGTTCTGGCAACGTGCATTATCGAACTACATGAACTTGGTGGACGCGCAAAGCTCGATTTCCCGTTCCAGTCATTGGTGCAAGCCCCGCTTGATCCGTTTGCGGAACAAGCTAAGAGCGCTTAATTTTTAAAGTGTGTGATAAGGCAAAGTATGGAAAATCAGGTCAGTAATACAGAATGGCGGGAGTTTTTTTCAATCTTGCAACAGAAAGTAGGGACACCTGTTGAAGTTGCGTATGTCAGCGACAACAAGAAATTCACCATTTGTTTTCCACCTCCAATGTATTTATTGGAGAATGACTATATAAAAGACCCAGGCCTTGGCGCAGGGCCGACTTATTACAAAGAAATCCATACAGTTCGGATTCCACTTCAAGGGGGATACAAAAACCCTAAAACTGGGGCTGTAAATATATCTGAAAAAGCATCCCGTGAATTACTAAACGAACTAGATAAATTAGATCCGTTACCAGTAGAAGTAACGGAAGAATTCATCATTATTTCTGGGTATGAAAAACAAAAATAACCAATTATTTTCCGTAAGATGCATTATCACCCCCGTGCGCCCGTTTCTTGCTAATATCGGAGATATGTTATAAAATATACCGAATAGTAAAATTAGGGGAATAAAAAAATGGGTTTTATTGGAGCGCCTTCAGCAGATCCGATGCGAGCAGAAGAAAATCAAAAAGCTTTAGATGATCAAGCACTTCATGACGTTTTGTTAATGAATATGTTCAATAATCATGGCGGTGGTGTGGCGACGACATCCATTGTAAGAACGGAATTCGGAAAACATATTGATCACACAAATGCTTTTTATGCGTCACTCAGTGAAGATCAGCAAGACGCATTTGTTAGCCCCTTAGAACAAGGCCAAAACCTTGCCGATTTTGAAGTCTCCCTTAGCCCGGAAGCTCTGGACCGTTGGCAAGACTTGAAAGATGAATCACATGCCTTGGGTATATGGCACAATCCCGAAAATGAATCTGACATAGAGATTGCTGCAAGCAGCCTCAGAACTATGATGGATAATTACCCCTCCTCTGATCCGACGACAAAACTTGTGCAAGACCAAATGATTGAAAAGCTCGGCGGAGAAGATGCTGTCCTTGACATCATACAGCAATCAATGACCCCCGGACTGGGCGCAGAAGGGTTACCGCCTGAGATACAAGAGACGCTTCTCGGGGCGCAAAACGATACATACAGCTTTACCCTAGAGACCGATGAAAATGGTCATCAAGCAATCGTAGAGAGCTTTTTCAACGGAGAACCTATTGAACTGGTCGGCACAGCAGATGGCGGTGTTGAACTACAAGATACCTCTAATGATCCTGTTATCAATGATCCTACCCTTAACAACGATGCAAATGTTGATCTTGCAATTCCCAAAGGGCCATAATCGCAGCCAACTAAATAGGTTATAAATATCATAATTGCGCAGAAAGCATGAGTGGCACAAACAGTGTCCCCACAATGTCGTCTTTGTTCCCATCTTTAAGATGCACCAACAAAATATCGGTATTGTGCTTTATGCGTTCATAAATATTCTGATCAATCTTATCTAAAGTTATCGCTTTGTTATCTACGTCAGAGCCGCCAAGAAAAATCGCCCCTAACTCTAAGTCAATGGACGCCCACTCCGGCGAAAAGCCAAGTGCCTCATCATAAAATAAAGCAATTTGATTATCATAATTAAGTGTTAGGGATGCTTTCATAGATCTCACTTTACAGTTTAAGCGCAGACACTTGCGTAACGTCAGCAGCAGACGCATGCGTACAATCATCTGACATCATGTACTGCTCAACGAGTTGCTTATGAAGATCTGACAGCCCCGTGTAAAGCTGCGTTGAAAACTCGGCCGTGTCATCCGGCACAACGCCTCTTCCGATACCTTCGACAATCAACGCGCCTTCAGATGTTACCAACGATACTTGATAAATCACATCTGCGCCTTGCTCCTGCAATTCATCTATTTTGGCCATAACATCATCTTCATAGAGTTTATTGACGATTTCTTCTGCACTGGCATTGGGATCACATTCTTCAAAGTTTGCGTTGTGCATAAAAATGGTTTCACCATCAGAGAAAATTTCAATATTCGCTGCTAACCCAGTTTCCATTTTTATCTCCTTAATTTTTTATGCCCTAACCACCACGGGCGCGCTCAACGGCGACAATACAAGGCGTTGCCCTTAAGGCCGCGATAATATTGTTCAAATGCTTCGTATCGTTCACAAAAACATCAATCATAATATCCCAAAACTCTAACGAACGATTAGTGATCTTCAAATTGATAATATTGCCGCCATTCTTACCAATCACCGTTGTGACTGTACCCAATGCACCTGTTTCATTAGAAAACGTCATCACCAAACGCCCAACTTGGGATTCCGGTTCATCGCCCTGATCTCCCCATGACACATCGAGCCAGCGTTCCGGCGTATCAGCGAAAGTTTCTAATGTGTCACAATCAATCGTATGGATGGTTACGCCCTTGCCCGTTGTGACAATCCCGACAATGCGATCACCCGGCAATGGGTGGCAACAGCGCGCAAAATGCATTGCCATACCAGGGATCAGCCCTTTGATTGGCATCGGCCCGGCATCTTCGGGCCTGCGGGCCTTGGAGACCCTATCCATTAATTCTGAGGGGCGCTGCGCTATTTCGGCCTGATGGCTTGGGAAAATTACTTTGAACACATCGCGCGCAACCACAACCCCAGAGCCAACCTTGGCGTAAATATCCTCTACGTCTTCTGCGCGATAATGATCAAGAACGCCTGACACTGCCTTTTCTGTGAACTCGTACCCTTCCTGACGGAACACTTTCTGGATCATAGCCTTACCAAGAATGATAAATTCATCTCGCTGTTGGTTACGGACATATTTACGGATGTGCGAACGCGCCTTACCTGTTACGACAAAGCGTTCCCATGTGGGGGATGGGTTTTGGGTTTTGGCTGTAATAACCTCCACCTGATCTCCATTCACCAAGCGTGAGTTTAAAGGCGCAATCCGCCCATTAATCTTCGCACCGACACACCGATCACCAATATCCGAGTGGATAGCATACGCGAAATCAATCGGTGTCGCCCCGCTTGGCAATTCAATAAGATCACCTTTAGGGGTGAACACAAAGGCCTGATCTTCGAACAGCTCCATTTTGGTGTTTTCCCAAAAATCTTCCGGTTTCTGCTCTTGTTCCAGAATTTCCAAAAGCTCTCTAAGCCAACGATATTTGGTAACATCACGTTCTGTGGGTTGTGATCCGCCCTTATATGCCCAGTGCGCTGCCACACCAAGTTCAGCTTCGGCATTCATTTGATGCGTTCTGATCTGAACTTCAATGCGTTGACGCTTAGGCCCCATAATTGTGGTATGGATAGAACGATAACCGTTAGGCTTGGGCGTGGATACATAATCTTTAAAGCGTCCCGGCACACTGTGATATTTTCCATGGATAATCCCGAGTGCCATATAGCACTCTTCAACGGTATCGACCTTGATCCGGAAGGCCATAATGTCTGACAGTTGCTCAAAGGCGACCTTTTTACGCTGCATTTTCTTCCAGATAGAATAGCGGGTTTTTTCACGTCCTGTGATTGCTGCCTTTATGTCAGAATCTTCCAGTAACGTGCTAAGTTCACCGATAATAGCCTTAACAACATCACCGCCCTCTTTACGCAAGTAAGATAAACGATTGGTGATACTCTCACGTGCCTCGGGGTTGATTTGTTCAAAACACAAATCTTCCAGTTCCTCCTTCACACGATGAACACCGATACGTTCCGCAAGTGGTGCGTATATTTCAAGCGTTTCGAGCGCAATGCGCCGTCTTTTATCCGGGTCTTTAATTCCCCCCATGGTGCGCATGTTGTGCAAGCGATCAGCTAGCTTTACCAATAGAACACGGATATCTTCCGACATCGCAAGCAGAAGCTTTCGAAAATTTTCGGCTTGTTTGCCTTCTACTGTTTGGCTTTCAATACGTGTCAATTTGCTGACACCATTAACCAAGTCAGAAACCGTTTTACCGAACCGCTTTTCTAAATCTTCAGATGTCGCATCTGTATCTTCTATTGTGTCGTGCAAGATCGCCGTGACAATCGTGGTCACATCCATGTCCATATTGGCTAAGATTTGTGCGACTTCTACGGGATGCGTATAATATGGCTCACCAGAGGAGCGAAACTGCCCGTCATGCTTTTCTTTGGCGTAATCATACGCCTCGACCACAATATCGTAATCGAACTCTGGCTGGTATTTTCTTATCGTTTTTTCTAGTGTTTCGAGTTGCCCCATACGCCTTGATTTCCCGCCGTTGCAGTGCGTCATTTTCTTTTTAGGCTAACATGATTTTCTAGCGCAACCAAATGTATTTTCATCACCCCAATAAGCAAAAAGCCGGAACTTATGCCCGACTTTTTAAATTCTAAATTTAAAGAGGTAGTTTAGATACCAGCAATATCGCCCAATGATGGGTCTTCTTTGGCATCTTCTGCAGGAGCTTCTTCAGCTTTTACGCCAATTTCTTCGCTTGCGTACATACCACCTTCAGCGGCCGTTGCTTCAGCGATTTCGCCCCATTCTTTTTCACCATCCATAAGGTCGATAATTTCTTCCTCTGGATCCTGAGGTAAATATCTTTGATAGCTTTGAGTCATCTCTTCTTTTAGATCTTCAACGCTGATTGTTTCACCAGCAATCTCACGCAAAGAAATAACAGTCTTCTTGTCATTATCTTTTTCAACAGTCAAAGCTGCGCCAGTCCCAATCTTTCTTGCGCGCTGTGATGCGACAAGAACCAATTCAAAACGGTTTTCAACTTTATCAATACAATCTTCTACGGTAACACGTGCCATGCTTAAACACCTTTATTCTTAATATGCGTACAAGCGATGGTTATAGAGCGCGATTACACGAAATGCAACCATTTTGACGATTTTTATAGCAAGATACCTTGACGCAGAGCACGGTATCATCATGATAATCGAATGTATGAATTGCTCCCTGATAAAGATTGCGGATTATGCCCGCGTTTAAAATCGTTCATTGATGAGAACCGAATTAAATTCCCGGATGAATATAACGCGCCCGTGCCTTCTTTTGGCTCTCAAGATGCCGAATTGCTGATTGTTGGACTTGCACCGGGATTGAAGGGTGCCAACTTTACCGGTCGTCCCTTTACAGGTGATTACGCAGGCGATTTACTTTATGGGACATTATTGAAATTTGGTTTCGCTAAAGGGGAGTATGGTGCAACCAAGAATGACGGGCTGGAACTTATCAATGCCCGCATCACCAACGCCGTCAAATGCGTACCCCCTCAAAACAAAGTCACAGGCGAGGAAATTAATACCTGCCTGCAATTCCTGAAAACCGAAATGGCAACAATGCCAAACCTCAAGATTATTCTATCCCTGGGGCTTGTTTCTCATAATGCGGTTCTCAAAGCCACTAACCACAAACAATCAGCGTTTAAATTCGCCCATAACGCAATGCATGATTTAGGGAATGGCCTAACACTGACAGACAGCTATCACTGCTCTCGCTACAACACCAACACAAAGCGCCTGACCACAGAGATGTTTGAAGATGTGTTCAAGAATATACAAACACACCTTACAAAACCAACCTAACCAACAGCAGTATCACCTGTTTGCGGGTTTACGCTCTCACGCTTGCCAATTAGTTTGTTGAGCGCATGAACGTACGCACGAGCACTCGCCACAAGCGTATCCGCATCCGCGCCGGAACCACTGATGATTTTACCGTTTTCTTCCAAACGAACAGTAACCTCAGCTTGCGCATCTGTTCCACCCGTTACGGCATGCACTTGGTAAAGTTGGAGCTTGGCATCTACGTGTGGGCATACCGCGCGAATAGCCTTAAATATTGCATCAACCGGGCCGTTACCAGTGACATGCGCTGAGTGTTTCTCACCGTCAACGGATAAAACAATTTCCGCTGTTTGCGGGCCGGATGTTCCGGCCACTACCTGTAAGGATACAAACTGGATCGCATCATTTTCGCTAATCATTTCATCTTCGACCAAGGCAATAAGGTCATCTTCGAAAACCTCTTTCTTACGATCTGCAAGGTTTTTGAAACGTGCAAAGGCATCGTTCAATGCGTTATCACCAAGCTCGAAGCCAAGTTCTTTCAACTTCTCACGAAATGCATGACGCCCTGAATGCTTGCTCATCACAAGCTTGCTTTCAGTCAAGCCAACAGACTCTGGTGTCATGATCTCGTACGTATCTGCATTTTTCAGCATACCGTCCTGATGGATGCCACTGGCATGAGCAAAGGCATTTGCACCTACAATCGCTTTGTTCGGCTGCACTGAAAATCCAGTGATACTGGAAAGTGTACGCGATGCTTTTGTGATTTTTGTTGTATCAACGCCGTTACTGTAAGGCATCAAATCCGAACGCGTACGTAATGCCATTACGATTTCTTCCAGCGCGGCATTTCCTGCACGCTCACCAATACCATTGATCGTACATTCAATCTGGCGCGCCCCTGCACCAACACCGGCCAACGAATTCGCAACCGCAACGCCCAAGTCATTATGACAGTGCATCGATACAATCGCTTGATCAATGTTCGGCACGCGTTCAAACAACATAGCAATTTTCGCCGCCATTTCATCGGGCATAGCATAGCCAACTGTATCGGGAATATTTACTGTTGTCGCACCCGATGCAATCGCGGCCTCAACGCACATACAAAGAAAATCATCTTCCGTACGTGAAGCATCTTCCGCGCTCCACTCCACATCATCGGTAAAGTTACGGGCAAAGGTAACGCTTTCTTTAACCGCTTCCAACACTTCCTCCGGCGGCATTTGAAGCTTATGCTTCATGTGCAGCGGAGATGTAGAGATAAATGTATGAATACGCCTGAACTCGGCAGGCTTTATCGCCTCACCGGAGGCTTCGATATCGCCTTTTTTGGCGCGTGAAAGCCCACAAACAGTCGCATTTTTAACCGTTTTAGCGATTTGATTAACCGCTTCAAAATCCCCTTTGGACGCAACAGGAAATCCTGCCTCAATCACATCCACGCCCATATCATCAAGAATAGCCGCCATTTTCAGCTTTTGCTCAAGATTCATCGCACACCCAGGAGATTGCTCGCCATCCCTTAGGGTTGTATCAAATATAATTATACGGTTTGGATCATTTTTTACTATGTCATAGGCTCTACTCATGCTGTCTCTTATACACATCTCCGAGCCCACGAGACGTCTGAGTATCGCGT
>CAXHFH010000007.1:0-36564 GCA_964015995.1 uncultured Alphaproteobacteria bacterium | reverse complement strand
CAATGTGTTCCATAAGGATTGATTGGACAATACCGCCAATTTCGCTCCCATAAACTTCCAGCAACTGCTTAACCGAACAACACATTAAAACATCATACTATAACGGTGAGAGAATTCTACAAATGATCCCGCAATTGATAAATCAACGGTATATCTGCTTCGGGCATGGGGTAATCATACATATCTTGCGGTAAGACCCACGCGAACTTTTGATTTTCCAAAGCTTTTATTTCACCCTTCCATACGCGGCAGACGAATAGCGGCATCAACAAATGAAAATCATCATAAGCATGTGATGCAAAGCCAATTGGCGAAAAACAACATTCACGTGTTTCGATACCAAGCTCTTCTTCCAACTCACGCATAAGCGTGAACTCAGGGGTTTCACCTTCTTCAATTTTTCCACCAGGAAATTCCCACAACCCGGCCATAGACTTTCCCTTTGGTCTTTGCGCCAGCAGGATTTCATTTTTATCATTCACAAGGGCCGCCGCGGCAACAAGTACAATCGGCAGGCCTGGCGGTTTATCCGGCCTCGGTAATTTAAGAGCGTCTGCACAATTCATAATTCCAGTATCCTCTTTTCAGAACTCACAAAAAAGCCGTAGCAAATAACCACGGCAGATTTGTTAACCTATCTAATATCGACAGATATATGTCTATTCAGCAGAATGGTCTACGGCATCATCTTCATCAGAATGCTCATGATCATGCTCTTCACCTGATGCAGGCTCAGTCGCCCCTTCATCAACAGATTCTGATGCTGCTTGTTGCTCTTCCGCACTTGGGATTGGATTTCCATCAACATCGAAACGTTCGATTTTTGCAGTTGATTGCCAATCTTCCATGATTTCGTTAAAAGCTTCGCGCTGCAGCTGCTGCTTCAGATTATCTTTGACTTCTTCTAACGCCTGAGGAGCACGTTTACGTTTTTCATCAACACGAATAACGTGATAGCCGAAATCAGACTTAACGGGCTTCTTAGTGTAACTTCCGACCTCTGCACCGAAGGCTGCTTCTGCAAACGCAGGAACAACTTCTTGTTTCGCAAAGTAACCCAGATCACCGCCACTTTGGGCAGAACCATCTTGAGAAAACTCTTTTGCCAATTTGGCAAAGTCTTCACCTTTATTAAGTTTCGCAATGACATCTTTTGCCGTTTTTTCGTCTTCAACAAGAATATGAGCGGCCTTTACTTCCTGAATATCAGGGAAGCTTTCCACGTATTCGTCATATTTTTCTTTAACACGCGCATCGTCAATTCTTGCTGTTATTTCATTTTCCAGAAACTTTGCACGGACAATTTGCTGCTTAACCTGATAAAGTTGCTCCTTAACCTCTTTATCATTTTCCAGTCCAGAACTCGCGGCCTTTTCATCAACAATTTTATTACTAATAGCTTGTTCTAGAGCCATCGGATAAAGTTGTGGCAACGGGATTTGTCTCATTTGTGCGGGCATCGCGTTAACCAATGCAACCACATCTTCACGTCTGATGTCTTGTCCGTTAACCTTAGCAATGACAGGGTTTTCAGCGCCCTTATTTTCTGCCGGCTTCTGAACAGAAACCTGCGTATTGCCTTCACTCGACAAAACGGAGACAAACTGATTGAATATGTCTTCCTGCCCACTTTTATAGCCAATAAAACCTGCACCTAAAATAGCAGTCACAGTAAGGGCGATCATCATCGCATTACCCTGCTCTCCTTTGGCAAAGCCTTTACATGATTGCTTGAAATTCTTCATAATTATCCTCATAAATCATTTGATATGCATTGATTGTGACAACGTAACGCTAAAAAAACGGGTTTTCAACACATATTATGTGCACTACCCACAGGGCTGTTGTTGACGCAAGTGCATTTGCACCTTATATCAAAGCATCCGTAGTATTTTCTAGGAGACTTTATGGTACTCTCTTTGGCAACAAAATTATTTGGCTCATCGAATGATCGAGCTCTCAAAAAATATCAAAAGCAGGTTGAGCCGATCAACGCGCTTGAGCCGACCTATGAGGCCATGGATGATGCTGAATTAAAAGAGCAAACCAATATCTTCCGTCAGCGCCTGGAAAATGGTGAATCGCTTGATGATATCACATACGAGGCCTTCGCGGTTGTCCGTGAAGCCGCCAAAAGAACCCTGGGACAGCGTCATTACGACGTTCAACTTGTAGGTGGCTTGGTTTTAAACGACAGCACAATCGCAGAAATGCGCACAGGTGAAGGTAAAACACTCGTTGCGACTCTGCCCGTTTATTTGAATGCCATATCCGGTAAGGGTGTGCATGTTGTAACGGTGAATGATTACTTGGCACAGCGTGATGCCGAATGGATGAGTGAAGTTTATGGGTTCCTTGGTTTAACCACAGGCTGTATCACAGGCAACATCACAGAAGAAGAGCGCCGCGACGCATACGCCGCCGATGTGACATACGGAACGAACAACGAATTTGGCTTTGATTATCTGCGTGATAATATGAAATTCCGCATAGACCAAATGGTTCAAAGACCATTCAACTATGCCATTATTGACGAAGTCGACTCAATCCTGATTGATGAAGCCAGAACCCCTTTGATTATTTCAGGCCCCTCAGAAGGTAATGCCGATTTATATATCGCCGTCGATAAACTGATTCCACATTTGGAAGATGATGATTATGACCTGGAAGAAAAACATAAAAGTATTGTTCTGACAGAACAAGGACAAGAGCGTGTTGAAGAATTGCTTCAAGAGCATGGCCTTCTTGAAGAAGGCAGCAGCATGTACGACATGCAAAACATCGCCCTCGTTCACCATGTTAATCAGGCTTTGCGCGCGCACAAAATGTTCACGGGTGATAAAGACTACATCGTTAAAGAAGGTAAGGTTGTTCTGATTGATGAATTCACAGGCCGAATGATGGATGGCAGACGCCTGTCCGAAGGCTTGCATCAGGCCATCGAAGCCAAAGAAGGTGTCGAAATTCAAAATGAGAACCAAACACTGGCATCTGTAACCTTCCAGAATTATTTCCGCCTTTATCCAAAACTTGCTGGCATGACCGGTACGGGTATGACCGAGGAAGCCGAATTCCAAGAAATTTACAAATTGGATGTTATTCAAATACCAACACACAAGCCGATTTCACGTATAGATTCTGATGATAAAATCTATAAATCCTTACCGGAAAAAGAAGATGCCATCGCGCAACTGGTGGAAGAATGCCAAGATCGTGGGCAACCTGTTTTGGTTGGTACAGTTTCTATCGAAAAATCTGAACAGCTTTCTAATCGACTTAAAAAAGCAAAAATCAAACATAATGTTTTGAACGCACGTCATCACGAACGTGAAGCCTACATCGTCGCACAAGCTGGACGTTTAGGTGCGGTCACAATTGCCACCAACATGGCGGGGCGTGGTACAGATATTCAGCTCGGCGGGAATGCCGAAATGCGCATAGAAGATGAGGTCGACGCAAGTTGGCCAGAAGAGAAGCGCGAAAAAGCCATCGCAAAAATAAACGCAGAAATCGAAGAAGAAAAAGAACGCGTGAAAGAGGCTGGCGGCCTATACATTGTCGGTACGGAACGTCATGAATCACGCCGCATTGATAATCAGCTTCGCGGACGTTCAGGCCGTCAGGGTGATCCGGGTGCTTCTATGTTCTTCCTTTCTGTTGATGATGATTTAATGCGTATTTTCGCAGGTCAGCAGCTCGAAGGGCTTCTTGCTAATAAACGCATCGGCCTTGAAGACGGTGAAGCGTTAGAGCATCCATGGATTTCTAAAATGCTGGAGCGTGCGCAAGGTAAAGTCGAAAGCATGAACTTTGAAATGCGTAAGAACTTACTAAAATATGATGATGTCATGAACGGTCAACGTAAAGAAATTTACGAAGAGCGTAAAGAAATCATGACCTCTGACAACCTCGAAGAAATGGTACGCGATATGCGCCATGATGTTGTGGAAGACATGGTTTCTCTTTGCATTCCCGCCGGCAGCTATTCCGAGCAATGGGACATGGAAACGCTGGAAACCGAAGTGTTGCGTCTTTTGAATATGGATTTGCCTGTGAAAGAGTGGGCGAAGGAAGAAGGCATTGCTGATAACGAAATCATCGACAGATTGATTGAGGCCGCTGATAAGAAAATGGCAGAAAAAGCAGCAAATACAGGCCCCGAAGTTTGGAGACAAATTGAGAAATCAATCGTCCTACAGATGCTTGACCAACATTGGAAAGAACACCTTCTTAATCTTGACCATCTGCGTCAGGGCATTAATCTCCGAGCATTTGGTCAGAAAGACCCGCTGAACGAGTATAAGACCGAAGCTTTTTCGATGTTCCAAGACATGTTAGAAAACATGCGCGAAACCATCACACAAACATTAAGTCTTGTTGAGTTTAACATGGACCAAGGCGGTGCAAGCCTTGTTTTAAGGCCGGACCAAGGCGATGAAGAAGCCTTCATGGAAACACGCCGCGACCCTGCACTTGATGATGAAGGGCAGCAGCAAGAGCAGCCTAATGCGGAAGTTCAACCATTCCCACAAAAGCGTGCCTTTGATAAAAATGACCCGACAACATGGGGCAAAGTACCGCGTAATGCGCCCTGCCCTTGTGGATCAGGTAAAAAATATAAGCAGTGTCATGGTAAAATCGCCTGAGCCGACATCACCTGATATTGTCATCTTCGGAGCTGGCATAGCCGGATTATGGGTTTTCAACCGTCTTTGTAATCTTGGTTATGATACTCTTCTCCTTGAAAAGGAATCTATTGGTGGTGGTCAAACAATTGCCTCTCAAGGCATTATACATTCCGGTTTAAAATTCTCGCTCGCAGGAAAAGTTAACACCCTTGCCAAGTCTATCAGTGCCATGCCAGACCTCTGGCGAGATGCGCTGAATGGTATCGGTGATATTGATTTATCTACGGCCAAATCAAACACACAATCGCAACAGCTTTTAATTCCGTCCGGCTTCTTTGGTGATCTGACAAAACTTGTTACGCAAAAAGCGCTGGGCAATAATGTTCACGCAATAGAGCGCGACGACTGGCCTGAGGAGATAGTGAATTCAGGCTTTAAAGGATCACTCATTTTCATGGATGAACCTGTATTAGATGTACCAAGTGTTCTTCGTGCATTATCTGCGCCGCATAAAAATAAAATCAAAAAAATAACGGAGCAACAAGCCGCCAACCCTTTCGAGTTTTTAGAAGATAACAACATTCAAACCAAACAAGTTATTTTCACAAGTGCGCGCAGCAATCTGATAATTGCACAAAGTAACCATCATAATCAGGGATTAGAAACGCAAGCACGTCCGTTATTGCAGGGCATGATGAAAAATGCGCCCTTCCCACTCTACGCGCATTTGGTCGGCAAAACAGATAAACCGTTAGTGTCCATTACAACACATCACACAAAAGACGGCTCGCTCGTTTGGTATTTGGGTGGCGGTGCAGCAGAGCGCAAAAAAGAAGCTGATCCTAATGATGTCTATCAAGCAGCATTAAAAGCGTTTAAAAAATACCTGCCCAATATAGATTTCTCAAATGTCGAATGGGCCACCCTGCCGATTGATCGCATCGAGGGAAAATCAAAAACCGACGGTTGGATGCCGGACACACCGACAATTCACCGCGCCGATAAGGCTCTCTACTGCTGGCCCACGAAACTTACCTTCGCGCCGATGCTTGCGGATATGGTCTTAAAGGATTTGCAAAAACAGGATATAAAACCATCAAACCGATCATCAGATTTTTCATTTCTTCCTGATGTAAAGTACGCAGACACGCCATGGGACAAAGCACAATGGACAAAGTTAAACTAGGCAAAACAGGCATCGATATCTCCCCCATCGGGCTTGGTACGGTCAAGTTCGGTCGCAACGAAGGAGTGAAATATCCGCAAGGATTTGAAATACCTGATGATAAGCATTTGGCGGATATACTTGCATTGGCAAAATCTTTGGGTATCAATATGCTCGACACCGCCCCGGCCTATGGAAAAAGTGAAGAAACATTAGGACGCTTGTTAGATGGACAACGTGATGATTGGGTTATCGTTGGCAAGGTCGGTGAAGAATTTGAAGACGGCCAATCACATTATGCCTTCACCCCCGATCACTTTAAAATAAGCATTGAGCGTTCATTGCAACGATTGAAAACCGATTATATTGATGTGCTGTTAATCCATTCTGATGGTAATGATCTGGACATTTTAAACAATGATGCACTGATAAAAACCATGCGTGATTTTAAGGAACAAGGGTTGGTCAAGGCCATAGGTGCATCAACAAAAACAGTCGCGGGCGGCATTAAAACATTAGAGCTTATGGATGTTGCAATGGCGACTTATAACGCAGAATACACGGACGAAAAGCCGGTTCTGGATTACGCGGCGAAAAACAATAAGGGCGTTTTGCTTAAGAAGGCTTTATCCAGCGGCCATAATACGAATATTGAAGATGCTTTGCGATTTGCTTTTGACCATAAAGGTACAAGCGGCATTATCATCGGCACAATTAACCCGGATCATCTAAAACAAAATATTGATATCACTGATCGTGTTCTATCAAATCTTCATCCTCGGGCGGAGTAATACGGACAAGCGTAATCTGATTTCTGTTCTTACGAACGATATCCATCTGAAAATCATGCAAGATAAACGATTGCCCGATATCAGGTACCATTTGCGACTCATAAAGTATAAGCCCCGCGATTGTTGCATATTCATCATGGGGCAATCCCCATTCAAATTCACGGTTCAAATCACGAATAGTGACCTGTCCGTCAATAATGTACGAACCATTTGACAGTCTGCGTACACCTGTCATGGGCTCATCATGTTCATCATCAATATCACCGACGATTTCTTCCAAAATATCTTCTAGGGTCACAATCCCCATGAATGAACCATATTCATCAATCACAACGGCGAAATGTTCTTTACGTTCACGGAACGCTTGAAGTTGATCAGAAAGTATGGTCGTTTCGGGAATAAACCACGGCGTCATCATAATGCGCGAAACACTGATATTATTCAGATCCCCTCCCGCATCACGCATTTCCAGAAGCAGCTGCTTGACGTGCAATACGCCAACTATATTGTCAGGATTATCTTTCCAAAGGGGCAAGCGTGTGTGCGGGCTGTCCAAAACCTCATCTACAATATTTTCGATTGGCTGATCTGCATCAATCATCACGACATTTTTGCGATGGGTCATGATATCTTCGATGTCTACTTCAGCGAGATCAAGAATAGAGCGCAGCATAGCGCGCTGCTCCTGCGTTTCTTGCTCGGGGCCCTCATGCATCTCAATCGCGCCGCGTAGCAATTCAAGGTGCGAACCCGCGCCAACTTTAGAAATATCAACACCGAATACTTTCAACACTTGGCGCACAATCCATGTCACAGCTTCGGTTATTGGGGCAAAGACTATAATGACAAGATTTATCAAAGGTGCCAAACGCATGGACACAGTCTCAGCATGATGAAACGCAAATGTTTTTGGCAAAACTTCAGAGAAAATAAGGACAAGCATCGTCATAACCAACGTTGCTATAATAATACCGCTTTCGCCGAAAACTTCGATTAAGACACTGGTTGCCAATGCAGATGCCATAATGTTCACAAGGTTGTTACCAAGCAAAAGCGCGCCGATCATGCGGTCTTTCTTTTCACGAATTCTGTTTACCAGCGCTGCGCTTTTATCACCTTCTTTTTCACGTGCACGCAACCTTATTCGTGAAGCCGCAGTAAATGCAGTTTCAGAACCGGAGAAGAACCCTGAAAGCACAAGCAATATAACAATAGCAATAATCGAGAATGTTAAATCTAATTCCATATTTTATTGCCCCTTATCCAGAAAGCTTTGTAAAACCTCAACAACAATATCTTCCGGCACGTCTTTTGACACAAATGCCTGACCAATGCCTTTCGGCACAATGAACACCATCGTGTTCTCTTGTGCTTTTTTATCGCGGCGCATCGTGGCCATCAATGAATCAACATCCGTTTTGATATCTGTGATACCGACAGGCAGGCCAACGGTTTCAAAATGCGTTTTTACACGATCTGCATCACCTTGAGAGCATAACCCCATACGCACTGACAAATCATAAGCCATCATTGTACCAATCGCCACAGCTTCGCCGTGCAATAAAGTTCCATCATAGCCCGCGGCGGCCTCCAATGCGTGGCCAAAGGTATGCCCTAAATTCAATAACGCACGCTTCCCGCCTTCACGTTCATCGGCCTCAACGATAGCTGCTTTGGCTTTACAGCTGACCTCTATGGCGTAGGACACAGACTGCGGCTCTAAATCAAGGACAGCTTGAGCGTTATCCTCTAACCATTCGAAAAATGCCAAATCATCAATAAGGCCGTATTTCACAACCTCCGCATATCCTGCGAGCAACTCACGTTTGGGCAGCGTTTTAAACGTATCAATATCCGCAATGACCGAAACAGGTTGATAAAAATTACCAACCAAATTTTTTCCATACCTCGTATTGATACCAGTTTTGCCACCAACAGAGCTATCCACTTGAGACAGCAACGTTGTCGGAATTTGAATATAAGGCACGCCGCGCAAAATCGTTGCGGCGGAGAAACCGGCTAAATCTCCAATCACGCCGCCACCAATGGCCAACACAACAGAATTGCGGTGGATATTATTCTCCAACATCCAATCATGCGTCTTCACGAGATTATCGTATGATTTTGTAGCCTCACCAAACGGAAGTGTTAGCACTTCGCAAAAAGAAACGCCGTCAGCTCGCAGATTTTTTTGTACGCTCAAAGCATACGGCTCTACATTCGTATCTGTAACAATGAATAGCTTTTTATTCGCCAGATCAAATGGCACGTATTGTTGAACAGATTGTAAAAGCCCCGCGCCAATGGAGATATCATAACTCCGCTCGCCCAGATCAATATGCACATTATGTGTTTTCATTATATTCGCCTAATTGCTGTAGAATGTTCTGAATAACGGTTTCAATATCACCATCATTCTTAACATGAATATCAGCTTTGGAATATAAAGGCTCACGCGCCTTTAACAAGTCTAGAAGTTTATTTTCCGCATCACCGCCTTTTAATAAAGGTCTTGTGTTATCGCCTTCCAGACGTTCTAAAATCATGGCTACGTCGGATCGGAGCCATATTGACACAGCATTCCCCGTGATCATATCCAAATTTTCCGGCGTCGTAACCAGACCACCGCCCGTTGATATAACGCAAAGATCACGTTTAAGGCTTTCTTCTATATTCTGCGTTTCCAAGCCACGGAAATAGCTTTCACCGTGATCGGCAAATATTTGCGCAATCGAAATGCCTTGATCTTTTTCGATTTCAGAATCCGTATCATAGAACGCACAGCCCAAGCTTTGCGCTAACGCCATTCCGATTGTCGTTTTGCCGCATCCCATCATGCCGATTAAGACAATTGGCTTATCTATTTTTGAAACTTCACTCAATTTAATATCATCCATTCTTTTAAAACATGATTATCTTTGCTATACAGTTCGAACACCAACTATACAATATGAACTGGTAGGCCATGTCGTTTTTGATCAAGATTATTTTTGCCCTCGTGGTATTTTTTGTTGTCGGGTTAACCACCCTGGTTGCGATAAAAGACGTCGAAATACCACAGAAACCAGTTGTTGAAGTTATATCTAACGAACGGTTGCTCAATGAATAAATTTCTATCTATCTTCACATTCTTAGCCTTGATGGTTCTAAGTTTGCCAACGCATGCGCAGGACACAACGGATATAGACTACACTAAACTCGAATCCATCGGTTTATTGCATAATGAAGATTCAAACAGTCTGGGCGCTGGCCTTTACAGCCAAAGCAATCGTTCAGAAACCGTTTTCCTTTTGAAAAACATAAACCGCACCTCATGGATCAGCCTTCAAAATACGGTTAAGAACCTGCTGATAACCTCCGCGGATAGCGCGGCGATTAATAACGACATTGATATCAACGAGGGGCACGATTTATTAACACTACGTATGACAGCCCTGCTTCGTATGGGATATAACAAGGAAGCATTCGAACTCTATACGAAGACATCTGACCTCTCACTTGATGAACCGCTCATAAGGGCAGGCATTTTTAGCATGCTGCTCAATAAGCAGAAAGCTTTAGCGTGTCTGGAGATCAAAACGTCATTAAATAAATATCAGAACATTGATTTTTGGAAAGAATTGAACGCCTACTGCACGCTCTCACTATCCAAAGATGCACACCCTGAATACCAAACAATTATTGATCAATCTAAAAATAAAATACTTAAATCTATTTTAGAGAATAAAGATTTTCGTTTTGAATATGATACGAAATCTTTTGCTGCACTCAGTTTTTTAGAGCGCGCCATCCTCACTGCAGAAGATCGCATTATATTACCACGCAGCAGTAATGTATCTTTCCAACACATACACCCACAACACACGGCCGCGCTATTACAACAAACTCACATAAGCGAAGATACCAAAGCTCTTCTTAGTCTGAATGCGGTTGAAAATGGTGTCCAGAGTATTGATTTTTTATCAGCTATGTATGAAAGCATTCTTGATAAATATAAAAATAACCCGCCCAAAAATAATGATTGGTATCAACTGGCTGCCCTGTATGATGAAACCAAAGCGGGCTGGATACCCAAAAAACGCAAAGACAAAATCGCCGAAGCTTTTACCATTGCCGATAAATACAGTGACATCACCCTGCTTCCCTTTCTGCCTGCTATTCAGGGTATGGATATCGGCGAAGATCTATCACTCAGTCACGCAGCGCGTGCGACGAAGATTTTTTTATACAGCGATGATTCACCGCCTGAAGATTGGTTAGAGCAATTAACCGACGCCAAGTATGAGAATCAAAACGAAGAAAAAATGCGCCTACAACTCATCACTGCACTGAGTCTTATGGTAAAAACCAAGGATACTGAATTGCAAGAAAAAGCACGGAAAAGCCTTAAAACATACCTTATTTCTGACCAGAAAACTGCCGCCTTGAAAAATATTATAGAAAATATTGACAGCACGCAGAATAATGGTGATAAAGTGCGCTACATAGATACAAATGGTTTTGACTTGGTCTGGAATAACAGGTATACAATGCCACCCTATGTTATTTTAAAGGCATTGGATCAGTCGAGTAAAAATCAAGACATAAGTGTATCTTTGTTGTTGTCTGCGTATACCTTAAGCAAGATGGGCAACGAAGATGTTTATGCCGGAATTTTAGGCGATATTGTTGCTGCTCTTGATGGCTTGGGTTTTAAACAATTATCACATCGGATTATAGCTCAGGCTATATTGAAGATAGAAAACTAAAGGAGATAAAAATGGCAAGACCTGGCCGCCCGGCAATGCCGAAACCAGACCTGCACCCGCAAGTTGATGCATTCCTTGATATGCTTACAACTGAGCGTGGCGCAGCGATGAATACACGCCAAGCCTATTGGCGTGATCTGGCGGATGTCAGTTTGTTCCTTAGAAACGACAAGAATGTAGAGATTGACCAAGCCACGACAGAAAACTTGAAGGCCTACCTTCAAGACCTTGGTCAAAAGTCAAATACAAAAGGCCCGAATAAAGGAAAGATCGCAGTGCGCACAGTTGCACGCCGCCTTTCAGCCTTGCGTCAGTTTTACCGCTACCTTGTGTCAGAAGGTCTTCGTGAAGATGATCCAACATCAACAATCGAAAGCCCTAAACAGGGTCGCACCTTGCCTAAAACATTGTCAGAGGCAGAAGTCACAAATCTGATAAAAACAGCCGGTGAAAAAGATACGGCTGAAGGTACAAGACTCGTTTGTCTTATTGAAATGCTTTACGCAACAGGCTTACGTGTTTCAGAACTTGTCGGACTACCTCTTTCTGCAATCGGCAAAGGTACAGACCACCTTATCGTTGAAGGTAAAGCAGGTCGTGAGCGCATGGTACCGTTATCAACACCCGCACAAAACGCATTAAAAAGTTATTTGGAAGTACGCAAACAGCATATTGGTGAAAACGACACATCCAATCAGGATCAATGGTTGTTCCCATCTAAAACATCAGTCAGCGGTCACTTGACCAGACAGCGTTTTGCACAACTTTTGAAAGATCTTGCAAAAGAAGCTAAAATCGATGACGGGCGCGTTAGCCCCCATGTATTAAGGCATGCTTTTGCAACGCACCTTCTCAGCAATGGCGCAGATTTACGCTCCGTGCAGAAGATGCTTGGACATGCGGATATCGCAACAACGCAGATATACACGCATATACTTGGTGAAGATGTTAAAAAGACGGTAGAGGAAAAACACCCTCTCGCAAAAGCCGGCGAAAAGAAGTAAAACATCTTAGTGATAGGCGGCTATGTTAATAACCGCGTTTCGCATGAAAATATTTGGTTAGGGTATTATAGGTACTATGAGTCAGCTTGATTTTGAAAAGCCAATTCTTGAACTTGAAGGAAAAATTGCCGAACTTCGGCATGTGAACAGTGATTCCGAAGTGAATATTGCTGACGAAATTTCCCGTATGCAAACCAAGGCCAATAAACTCCTTGTCCAAACCTACAGCAAACTTACATCTGCACAAAAGGTACAGGTTGCACGCCAACAGATGCGCCCGCGTACATTGGATTACATCAGAACAATGATTGATGATTTCATTCCATTGGCTGGTGATCGAAACTTTGCAGAGGATCATGCACTTGTCGGTGGATTGGGTCGTTTCCGCGGTCAATCTTGTATCATCATGGGACATGAAAAAGGCTTCGATACAGAAAGTCGTATCAGACGCAATTTCGGCATGGTTCGTCCGGAAGGATATCGTAAGGCACAACGCCTCATGAACATGGCCAGCCAGTTTCAAATACCTGTTATCACCTTGATTGATACCGCCGGTGCATATCCTGGTGTTGGCGCGGAAGAACGCGGACAATCAGAAGCAATTGCAAAATCTATCGAATCCTGCCTAAGAGCCGACGTTCCTATTATATCGGTTGTTATCGGTGAAGGTGGCTCAGGCGGCGCGATTGCAATCGCCGTGGCAGACAAAGTCTACATGCTTGAACATTCAATATATTCCGTTATTTCGCCCGAAGGCTGCGCATCCATTTTATGGCGCGATGGCGAATACGCTAAAGAAGCTGCCGCTGCGCTTAAGTTGACAGCTCAGGATCTGAAAGAATTAAAACTGATTGATTCCATTATTGCAGAACCCGTTGGCGGTGCGCACCGCAATAAAGATGAAACAATTCAGAGCGTTGGCGATCAAATAGAAAAAGGCCTTCAGCAAATGATGCCTTGGGATGCTTCTGAAATCATCCAAGCGCGCCGAAAAAAGTTTTTGAATTACGGGCGTAATCTTTAAAACTTTTGCTACAACGATTTTTTACGTTTATTAGAAGACTGCTCAAAGAAATTTTGAAATTCTTCTGGCACACACGCTCTCTTTTTCATTACATCGAAATCGCCATGACCTGCATTTTCATGCCCTTTTTCGGTCGACGCGGCCCGAAAATACAGGATCAAAAAAACGCGAATAGCCGCAGTTAAGGATGTACTCCGATCTTTACGCGTATAAACCAAACTGCATATATCATGTATTGTACACTTTTCACGATCCGCGATATCCTTGAGAGCAACCCACATTTCAGGTTCCAGACGGATGGATGTTCTACGATTAAAAATTGTAATATTACGACTGACGAGCGAACTCTGCCCTGCTTGATAAGCGCAACCATTTTCACCGTCAATTTTTGACGAACTGTCTTTCATTTTACCCCCACACGAGTAAATTCCAAAATCTATAACACCGACGTATGCTATAGCACTCGAAAAAATAATGCAACCATGGGGTTTATATTTATTTTATACGAACAGATAAGGCGTGTATCTTTTTCATCTCTTTTTCCAAAACAGAAAAAACCGAACGCTCCCTATCCACCCTACTCATATCATTAAATTGTGCAGATGATATCGTCACAACAAAGTGGCTTTCGCCTGATCCGTCATCTCCACTATGTCCTTTATGTTTATAACTTTCATTTACAACTTCAAGATACGTTGGGTTAAATGATTCTTGTAACTTTGTTTCAATTGATTTTTGCATGTCTGACATAGTGAATTCTTCTCATTTCTCTTTTGCCGATAATTGATATTATCTGTATAATGGAAACGTTATGCCGAAAATAGTTTTAAAATATAAATCACCGGAATTTGAAGACGCAGAGCCGCAATCACAATTGAGCGCCTGTGATATGCCGGGTTGCCCCAATCAAGGTGAACATAAGGCACCGAAACATCGTGGTCTCAATGATTATTATTTTTTCTGCTTTGCACACATCAAAGAATATAACAAGGCATGGAATTTCTTTGAGGGTATGTCAAACAACGAAGTCCAAGACCACATGATGAGCAGCCTCTACGGTGACCGACCGACATGGCGCGCAGATGTTTACGATACCGAAAAGCTTTACGAAGCAGCACAAGGGACATATTACTTTAGCGAAGGATCTTCTAAAGAAGAAACATATCAACATCAAAAATCTACGTTTGTCGGCGATACCAACACACCGGAATATGAAGCCATGGCCATTATGGGACTTTCTCCGCCTGTAACGCTTGAAGAAATAAAAAAGCAGTATAAAAAGCTGGCTAAAAAATATCACCCTGATTTGAATAAAGATAATTCTGGTGCCGAAGAGCTTCTCAAGAAGATCAATATGGCCTATACAGTATTGAAGCTTGCCTTTCAGGAGTACGCAAATCTCGAAAAGCAGGACTCTTAAAAAAAGAAGTTACGCACGGGTCAAACAAACCAAAATTCATGACAGAAGCACAAAATATGACAGATCATCTTGATAAAGATAAAGAAGCTGAGCGCGGTATGTCGTTCAGCATCACACAAATCAAAGCCAAAGAAGGCAAATACACAAGTATCCCCGACACAAAATATAATGCAGGAAAGACATTCGGCATTGATTGTGATTGGGAAGTGCCCGGCTTTACTGAGGATACCGCCAACGTCCCTGACGTAGACCCCACATATAAGTTCGATCCAGAAACCACAATGGCAGTTCTGGCGGGCTTTATGTATAACCGCCGCGTAATGATACAGGGCTATCACGGGACAGGTAAATCCACGCACATCGAACAAATTGCTGCACGCCTAAACTGGCCTTGCGTTCGAATTAATCTGGACAGTCACGTCAGCCGTATCGACCTAATCGGTAAAGACACCATCGTTTTGCAAGAAGGTAAGCAAATCACACAATGGAAAGAAGGCCTGCTTCCTTGGTCTATCCAAAACCCCGTTGCCCTTGTGTTTGATGAATATGATGCAGGACGCCCTGATGTTATGTTCGTTATACAACGTATTTTGGAAGCCGAGGGTAAACTAACCCTTCTTGATCAAAATCTTGTTATTCGTCCACACCCTGCATTCCGCTTGTTTGCAACTAGCAACACAATTGGATTAGGCGATACAACAGGCCTTTACCACGGAACGCAGCAGATCAACCAAGGTCAAATGGATAGATGGAATATTGTGACAACACTCAATTATCTGCCGCATGCTAAAGAGGCCGAGATTGTCCTCGCCAAGCTACCTGAACTTTCAACGGATGAGGGTCAAGACACAATCAACAAAATGGTAACACTCGCCGATTTAACACGCGAAGGATTCGTCAATGGTGACCTGTCAACACTCATGTCTCCCAGAACGGTTATTGCTTGGGCAGAAAATATGTTGATTTTCAATGATCGGGAAACGGCATTCCGCGTAGCATTTTTAAACAAATGTGACGAAGCAGAACGCCCGATTGTTGCAGAATATTACCAACGATGCTTTGGCGTTGATTTACCGCAAAGTGCCATCAAGAATATTGCTGTGCCGGATTAATATCAGGTTTAGTCGTGCCCGGGAATTTTCCCAAAACAGTCAGGGTTCATGAAGGAATTCTCACCATCGCAATCAGTAGAATTTAACGATGGAAAATCGCTTGTCTTATATCCTGCATTCTCCAAAAGGCGCCCTAAAAACTCTTTTGTTGCATCTGATACGTCGCCGCCTTTTTCTGATAAAACATCAGCAACATCACTAGGGGTTGTTTCATCTGGGTCAAGACCAACCTCAGACAATACGTTTTTAGCTTCTTCACTTAATTGTGTGAAAGCACCATCAATAAGGCCTGCGCCACTACTAACTGTTGTTTTACCAACATTTTCAAGATTATCACGCGCTTCATCAGCATCATTGAAAGCAACATTCCAAAGAATCGTAAGCCCAAGCCCTGCACCGATTACTGTTCCTAATGTACCCCGTAAAGACATAACCGTCCCCTTTATTCATTTTATTATTGTTGTCAATCTTGTACCACTTGTAACATATTCGCGTCAAATCTGAATATTGGTACTGTACGATGCACAAAAATCGTTTACGATCAAAACTATCATGACCACACAAGACACTGAACAATTCAAAGTCAATACAACCTCCACCTTGCGGGCGATTGCACGGAAGAAGGATTTGGAGATCACGTATTCCGAGTTGGAAATGCCCACGGGCGAAACCAAGAACCTTGATCGTCCGCGTATACCGTCGCCTTCGCCTGATATGCCTGAGGAAAAACGTGCTTTAATCAGAGGGTGTGCTGATACTTATGCCCTTAAAATTGCGCATCATGACGAAGGAATCCATAGTAGCAACGGCCAAAGCGACCTTCGCGCACAAGCGGCTCTCGATGCTTTAGAGCAAGCGCGTTGTGATTCCCTCGGCATCATTAGCATGGATGGCGTTGGTCAAAACCTAAATGCGATATTAGAGGCCAAAGCTGTGCGCCGCGGGTTTGCAGACATACGAGAACGCGATGATATTGTCCTTGCAGATGCCCTGCACATTGTTGCCCGCAGTGAAATCAGCGGCATAAAGCCACCACCTTCTGCACAAAAGGCCTACGACCTATGGCAACCATGGATCACAGAGCAATTAAAAAACACAGGATTTGAGGATCTGAAGTCTGCCTTATCAGACCAGAAGGCCTTTGCGAAAATCGCGTGTCAGTTTCTAACACAGCTTAATATCCCCGTAGATTCTGACGGCGATAGTGATCTGGAAAATCAAAATGAGAATAACCAAACATCAGACGAACCAGATCAAAAAGCCGAACAATCTGACGAGGATCATCAGGAAGAACAAGACACACAAGAACAGTCCGGCGCATTAGGCGAACCGGAAGAAACCGATCAAACCGATGAAGGGTTTGATATGGACATGGATGACATCATGGATGATCTTGGATCAGAAGATATGATGGCCGAAGAATCCTTAGCCCCTCCTCCCGGGAGAGCATCTGATTTTGGCGATTACATGCAAGGGTTTTACACCATCTACACGACATCATTTGATGAAGAAGTAAATGCAGAAGACCTCGCCGACCCGCCGGAGATGGAACGTTTGCGCGCACTGCTCGATCAACAGCTCAACAATTATCACAATATCATCACCAAGCTTGCCAATCGTCTGCAACGTAAATTGATGGCCAAACAACGCCGCAGTTGGCAATTTGATCTGGAGGAAGGCGTACTTGATGCATCGCGTCTTGCGCGGGTTATTGCCAACCCCGATGTGCCGCTAACCTTCAAACAGGAAAAAGAAACGCCGTTCAAGGATACGATTGTATCCATCTTGATTGATAATTCAGGCTCTATGCGTGGTCGACCGATTGCGATTGCAGCAACAACAACGGACATTATCGCCCAGACGTTGGAACGCTGCGGCCTGAAAACGGAAATCCTCGGCTTTACCACGCGGGCATGGAAAGGCGGAAAATCACGAGAACTCTGGCTGGAAAACGGACGCCCTGATAAACCAGGTCGCCTGAATGACATTCGACATATTATCTATAAGGATGCCAACGCCCCCACGCGCCGCGCCCGTAAAAACCTTGGGCTTATGCTCAAAGAAGGTATTTTAAAGGAAAATATCGACGGCGAAGCCTTGGTCTGGGCGTATAACCGCCTGTCTAAACGCCCCGAAGAGCGCAAAGTCCTGTTGGTGATTTCAGACGGCGCACCCGTTGATGATTCAACTTTATCGGTCAATCCTTCAAATATATTGGAAATGGACTTACGCAGCGTCATTCACTGGATTGAAGATAAATCAGTGGTGGAGTTGACCGCAATTGGTATCGGGCATGATGTTACCCGTTATTATGATCGTGCGATTACGATATCCGATGCAGATGGTTTGGCCGAAGCGCTCACCAAACAGCTCAGTGATTTATTCGAGGATAAATAAAATGGCAGAAGAAAAAGCAATATTGGCGGGCGGCTGTTTTTGGGGCATGGAAGAGCTGATCCGTAAACAGGATGGCGTCACCAACACCCGCGTTGGTTATACGGGCGGACATACGAACAACCCGACTTATAACGAAGTTTGCATCGGCGATACAGGCCATACCGAGGGGATAGAAATCACCTTTGATAATGAGGTGACCAACTATCGCGCTATTCTGGAATTCTTTTTTCAAATCCACGACCCGACAACGGTTAATCGTCAGGGCAATGACACGGGCACGCAGTACCGCTCTGCGATCTTTACGCTTGGCGATGATCAGGTGCTAACAGCAAGAGATTTGGTGCGTGAACTCAACGCCGCCAACATATTCCCTGCGCCGATTGTGACCGAGATTGTCCCTGCGGGAGAGTTCCACGAAGCCGAGCCTGATCATCAGGATTATTTGCAAAAATTCCCGAATGGCTACACGTGTCATTTCATTCGCCCGAACTGGAAACTGAATTAGCGCTTGCACGAACCCTTAGCATCAATTATCAAAAACCAATGAGTGATAAAAAGAAAATCTATAACCCCACGCCCGTTAGGGGTTTTCCCGAATGGCGTCCCGAAGTACGCAAGGCCGAGCAACTATGGTTTGACCATATCCGTCGCGTGTTTGAACGCTATGGCTTTTGCAACATCGAAACGCCGAGCGTAGAAACATTAGACGCAATCACAGCCAAAGGCGGTGACGGCGAAGCGGACGTGGATAAAGAAGTTTACGTTTTAGAACGCCTGCACAAAGAAGAAGGCGATAAGGAAGCGCGCCTCGCGCTCCATTTTGATCAAACGGTCCCCCTCGCCCGTTACACGGCGCAGCATTTTAATGATCTGGTATTTCCGTTTAAACGATACCAGATGCAACGTGTTTGGCGCGGTGAACGCCCGCAAGCAGGCCGTTTTCGCGAATTTTATCAATGTGATATCGACGTGATTAATGTCGATTCCCTGCCCTTGCACTTTGATGCCGAAATGCCCGCGATTATTTGGGAGACTCTAAGCTCCCTGCCCGGTATGGAAAATGAAAATATCCAAATTCAAATTAACAATAGAAAAATATTATTGGGCTTAATGTCTGGTATTTTTATACCGGAACACCAGGCTGAAGTCCTAAGGGTGATTGATAAAAGACAAAAATTAGAAAAAGGTCATTTCGACAAACTTCTCAATGACGTTTTAGCAAAACATTCTAAAAACGACATAGAGCTAGAAAACATCACTCACGATCTAAATCAACTATTTTCATACAGAGATCATCTAGTAACACTAAGTATTCATGAGCAACTTGAAAAATTAAAACAAATCTATCTCTCTCACTTGTCTTATGAGAATTACCAAGAACTTTTGAAGACAGACAAAAGTCTTCCTGTGTTAAGGATTCCAACTACAGACTTTTACAATGGTGTTGAAGAACTCATAGACGTCATGGAACAACTTAAACATTTACCTGAAAAATCGATTGTTGCTGATTTCTTTATGGTTCGTGGTCTTGATTATTACACTGGTACAGTCTACGAAACCGTATTCGTAGATGACCCCAACTACGGATCGATCTGTTCCGGTGGGCGGTATGATGATTTGGCGAGCAATTACATCAATAAAAAGCTGCCTGGTGTTGGTATATCCATTGGCTTTTCACGCCTGTTTGACCGCATCCGTATTCAGGGTAAATTGCCGCAATCGGGCATATCCCCCGCGGATGTTTTGGTAATCCTGCCCAATGAAGAAGCACGGGGCGTTATGAATGAAACCGCCGCCACCTTGCGCGGTAAAGGCCTGAACGTGGAAACATTCCACAGCCCGTCGAAACTGAAAAGACAACTTGCCTACGCGGAGAAAAAAGGGATACCCTATGTTTGGTTTCCACCATTTGACGCAGACGGCGCGCATGAAGTTAAAAATATGGACACAGGTGATCAAAACCCTGCATCCCCCGACGATTGGACAAAAGATGATTAGATTCCTTGCTCTGACTATTTTCTGCACATTATTGGCGATTGCGCCATCACACGCGCAGGATCAGACCGCGCAAGAACCACAAGAGCAGGCGTTTCAGCCTTCTGATTATAAGTTCGGTTATTCCCCCGAACATTGTGATTTTTACGCAGGATTCCCAGAAGAGCCGCTTGCCGTAAATCATTGTGAAAATGAAGATGATGCCGGCACGTGTTTTGATCTTGTGACTTACACCAAGGTTTTTGGTCTGTCATCAACAGTGAAAATTCAAGTCATCTGCAACCCCGCAACAGATGAAATGTATGATCACTTCACGGAAGAAACGATGCAAGCCACAGTACGCTCCATGACATCAGACAAAGTTATCAAGGAATTCAACATCGATACACGTGAAGCCGACGGATACAGACAGACGGGCATTGTGGCGCAAGGCCGTCAAGGACTTCATGACACGCTCTATATCGCGCAGCTTTGGATTTCAAAAAATTCAATTATGTCAGTACAAGCAGAATTAATGGGTGAACAAACGCCGGAAGCCGATGAATTATTTGCGAACATTCTTCGCAATATTGGCCACGTCACAGAGATCAAAGGTGAAGAATTTGGCACACAAAAAATTCAGGCATGGGAAAAGAAAAAAGAATCCATACTGAAAAGCATGGCTGAAACCGCAGCACCATCAGAAGAGCCAGCAGCCCCTTAGTTTTGTGTGGTCAGAGCCTTAATCTTTTCAACCATCGCGAAAAAACCGCTGCGCCTGTTTGCGCTTAAATGTTGGTCCAGCCCTATCGTTTGGAACGCCTTTTCGACATCGATACTTTTAATCTCATCAAGGGTCTTCGCATTATAAGCAGCCATCAAAATGGCGACCAACCCGCGCACGATGTGAGCATCGCTATCGGCTTCAAAATGAAATTTATGATCTTTTATTTCAGGCACCAACCAAACACGTGACGTACATCCACGCACAAGATTTTGGTCCGTTTTATGCTCTTCGGACATTTGCGGCAACGTGCGCCCCAAATCTATCAAATATCGATAACGATCTTCCCAATCATCAAACAGGGAAAAATTCTCGACAACCTCGTCTAGTGATTCCAACGTCATTATGAATAATGCCTTACACAATTTTCGTTGGCTTTGTTATGTGGCAGGTTCACCATAATATCAAGTCTCAAAATAAAATAAGGGATTTTGTGAGCAAAAACACCTATTCCTACACATAGGGGCTTGCGCTTGCGCCTGCCAATTGGCAGATTGGTTATATTAAAGATTCTTAATAGGACAGAAAGCTTCCACACATGAGTAAATCAACATCAGGATCATCCGATTCAAAAAGTACTCTTTATTGCTCTTTCTGCGGCAAAAGCCAGCATGAAGTACGCAAGCTCATTGCAGGGCCGAACGTGTTCATTTGTAATGAATGTGTTGAGCTGTGCATGGATATCATTCGTGAGGAAGATAAAACCCAAATGGTGCGTACCGGCGAAGGCGTACCGGCACCAAGCGAAATCAAACAAGTTCTTGATGATTATGTTATCGGTCAAGAATCTGCAAAACGCGTTTTGTCTGTTGCTGTTCACAATCACTATAAGCGCCTTGAACATGGCGGCGATGGTGCCAACGCCGAAGTTGAATTGGCAAAATCTAACATTCTTCTGGTTGGTCCAACCGGTTGTGGTAAAACACTTCTTGCGCAAACATTAGCGCGAATTTTGGATGTTCCTTTCACAATGGCCGATGCCACAACCCTAACCGAAGCCGGTTATGTTGGTGAAGACGTTGAAAATATTGTTTTGAAATTGCTACAAGCAAGTGATTACAACGTTGAGCGCGCGCAAAAAGGTATTGTTTATATTGATGAGATTGACAAGATTTCTCGTAAGTCTGATAACCCATCAATTACACGTGATGTATCCGGTGAAGGTGTTCAACAAGCACTCTTGAAATTGATGGAAGGTACTGTTGCCTCTGTTCCTCCACAAGGTGGACGTAAACACCCACAACAAGAATTCTTGCAAGTCGATACGGCCAACATCCTCTTTATTTGTGGTGGTGCGTTTGCCGGACTTGAAAAAGTTGTTGCCGAACGAGGTAAAGGTACGACAATCGGTTTTGGAGCTGAAGTTCGAGGCCCTGATGAGCGATCCGTCGGTGAACTCCTAAAAGATCTTCTGCCTGAAGATCTGCATAAATACGGCCTAATCCCGGAATTTATCGGACGTTTACCAGTGATTGCAACGCTGGAAAATCTTGATGAAGATGCTTTGGTTACAATTTTGACTGAACCTAAGAACGCTCTGGTTAAGCAATATCAAAAGCTCTTTGATCTGGAAGAGGTTGATCTGACGTTCACGGATGAAGCGTTGATTTCCATTGCCCAACAAGCGATAGATAGAAAGTCTGGTGCGCGTGGTTTACGATCAATTATCGAGACCTTACTTCTTGACGCTATGTTCGAAGTACCGGACATGGATGACGTAACAGAAGTTATTGTCGAAAAGGAAACAGTGGATGAGGGTACAAAACCTACCTACAAAAAATCCAAGACAAAAAAGAAGAAGAAAGCCAAAGAGCCCGCATCTTCTTTAAAAGAGGCAGATAAAGCCGAGGATGTCCCTGAAAAAGAGGCAAGCTAGGCTTAAATGACCGAGAGCGCAGCCGATACACCGGAAAAAACAATACCCAGTTTTCCGTTTTGGCTGCTTTCCTTTGTGCTATTGCTGCCTTGGGTTTACGTACAACATCAAACAAGTATCAATAGCGACGTCGCATGGCTCAGTATCTGTGCTGATCGTTTTCTTAACGGCGGCTCTATGCTGCACGATTGTTACGATACGAACCCGCCTTTAAGTGTCCTCATTTACACGCCGTTTGTATGGCTCAGTGAAGTTTTAAGCGTTCCTGTTTATCACTGTGTGTTCTGGCTTACATTCGCCTTTATTATTCTAGGCGTTTATGTCACGCAGAAAATATTACGTTCATTTCCTATATTAAGCGATCTTGAAAAAAATATACTGCTACTCACGTACCTATGCTCAATTACAATCATACCAACCCTATATTATGCCGAGCGTGATCACTTTTTGGCGATCATGCTTTTGCCTTTTATTTTGGTTCAAATTGGACTGACGTACGACTATAAAACGCCTAAATTCACTACATTTCTTGTTCTGACTTTGGGCAGTATTGCCTTACTGCTTAAACCACACTTTGGCTTAATCCCGGTATTTCTATTTCTTCACCGAATGGTTATTCAAAGGCGGTTTTGGGTTATCAAAGATCAAGATTTTCTCGTTTTGCTGTCTTTGAGCATCGGCTATCTGGCGACCGTTTTCATCTATTTTAACGACTTCATAACAATCATATTACCCGACATTATACAGGCATATTTAAATTATAATGACCCGCACAAATCCTATGCCACCGCTCTGCCCTACGCCGCATTGGTCGCGATGTGTTTTACGTGTATTGCCTTTATAAAGGATAAATCAAAAGCGCTACTGTTTACTATTGCCGGCTGCACACTCTTATCTTTGGTTGTGTATTGTCTTCAAATGAAAGGTTTCACTTATCACAGACTCCCGCTATATGCCCTGCTCTTTCCTTTACTTGGTATTTTATGCCTAAAGATTGCGCAGTTATTTACCAAGCAGAATCAGATACTCTTTTTCGGACTAACCATCGTTATTTTTGCATCTTCATATGCACACGCTCCCCTCCGTCCTGATTATCCGACACATGCCGATTATCAAAGTAATGAAATTACAGAGTATATAGACGAACATTGTGAGCAACCTTGTTCATTTTATATAACCTATGAAAATATGGATATTGTCTCTCAGATCGCGCTTTATTCTGAGCACACTTATGCAACGCGTTTTCCTTCTTTTTGGTTTTTATCAACATTTCAAAGTGAACCTCCGAACGATACACAGAAACGCTTTGCCAATTATGTTGCAAAAGACATGGAACGATTTTCACCGTCTCTTATATTTGTGATGGTGGAAAGCCCTGCTGTGGGTGTACTCGATGAAAGTAAAACACTCGCCGGATATTTTACGTTTTCACCTGAATTTGAAAAAGTCATGTCGACTTACGAAAAAACAGATCGCTTGACTGTAGATCGTGCATACTTCTACAAAGGAACACCATATGATTTTCCTTATTTGATCACATGGGACGTTTACACAAAAGTTTCAGAAAAATGAATTCAAAAATATTGAACATTACTGTTTTCTTGGTTGCCATACTGTGCGTTGCCGTTCCGTGTGTTTTGATCCAAGGTCAATACCTTGTAAACGGAAATATCTCTTGGCTTCTTATGGCCGCAGACCGTCTATTACAGGGGCAGTCATTATCCGAACATATTTATGAAACCAACCCACCATTGAGCATCATGGCCTACGTACCGCATGTTCTCTTTTCAAAGGTGACAGGGCTTCCGCTTCCTGTAGCATCATTTTATGTAACCTCATTATTTGTTATAATGTCAGTCTTGACCGTCCATAAAATGATTGGGTACTTCCACCACTTAACATCCACGCAACGACTCAGTTTTACTGCATGCTACTTACTCAGTGTTACACTTATTACGACTGTTTTTTATTCTGACCGAGAGCATTTAATTTTATTAGGACTTATCCCTTTTGTGTTGTGTCAGTTTGCCCTGATGGAACGCATTCAACTGCCGCGCATACTTACTTATGGTGTTTGCTTTATAGGCGCTCTTTGCGTTTTGATAAAACCACATTATGGATTATTGCCAACGGCATTTTTATTCTCTCGTATGTTTCAACACAGACAATTAAACTTTTTCAAAGAGATAGATTTCTTAGCATTGGCTATTATGACGAGCCTCTACATTACCGTTGTGCTCGTGTTTTTTACAGATTACATCACCATCATTTTGCCCGACGTCATTACTCTTTATGCCAACTCTGGCGGTGATCTCTTTGCTATTTTAAACGCATCACAAATCCATATGCTTGCCTATCTTGCCTTCTTCCTGTTCGAAGCGTTTCGCGAAGATTTAAAGCAAGAACAAAAACGATTGGTGATGTTCACATATTGCTGTTGCCTTCTTTGTCTTGTGCCTTATTACGTACAAATGAAAGGGTTTTATAATCATTTGGTGCCGGCCTATGCGTTTTTCATGATGGGTTTGAGCATGAGCCTTATGTTTCGTACTGCCGACATCATCAAAAAACCACAAATTATCCAGATTATCACCCCATTTGCTTGCCTCTTTTCCCTCATGAATGCACTGACACCTCTTAATACAGATTTCCCGGAATCCAAAGACATCCCCAATCTGCCCGTTGCCGAATATCTTGAAAAAAATTGTGATAAACCATGCTCGTTTTTTGCGTTTCACGGCGATATTGAAATCATAAACCCGACCGCTGCTTACATGGGATATCAACACGCCACAAGATTCCCTAGCCTGTGGTTTTTACCACAAACACTGCAAGGGTTAAGAAGTGAGAATGAAGAGAACATGCAACACGCGCTCATGCTCAAAGAAAAATATACAGCGTTTGTGGCAGAAGATCTGGCTTATTACAAACCCTCAATACTTCTGATCGCTTCAGACATGCCCATAGGCATACTAAAAACATTTGATTTTATGTCATTTTTTGGTGGGAACGAAAAACTCAAGAAAATCATGGATGAAGATTACGAAAAAACAGAGATGTTTGAATATGACCGCATGGTCTATTTCACGGGAACGACTTTAGAATACCCCTACACACTTAAATACGATGTTTATAAGCGTAAGAATTAGTCTTTAAACACAAAAAGCCAAGACCCGACATAGTTCCATACAAACGACACCCCCATCGCAAGAACTTTAGCAAAATAAACCCACATAAACTGATTGGCAAAATATATGGTTAGTGTGCTTAACAACAACCCAATCAGACCGATTATAACGAAAGATGTTATTTGCCTAATCAATTGATCTTTTTTCAAATTTTTGAAAGTCCAAATTGCGTTGAAGTAAAAGCTGTTAGCAAGCGCAACAAAAAACGCTGATATGTGAGCAACGACAAACATAACCGCAAAAATATCATGTAAGATGAAAAAAATGCCAAAATCGATTACAGTATTAATCGCACCAACGACAGTGAACTTGCTAAAACTTTTGTAATGACTTTTTAGAATATCTCGCATAAATTCACTTTTGGTTCATTTCGCTGCTAAGGGGGCAAGCTTGCTAGAAGATTTAAAATTAAATTTTAAATATCATCCCGCATTTACAGCTGTCATTCTTATTCTATTTGTCGTGCTATGGTCAACTCTGTATATGGATATTCATATAGATGTCGACACGTCTTGGCTTCTGCAATGTTTGGATCGTTTTCTCGCAGGTGGAACGTACAAAACCGATTTTTATGAAACAAATCCCCCCTTAAGCTTTCTTATCTACTTGCCAGCATACCCACTTTATACTTATTGGGAATTAGATCCCAAATTTTCGGTCTTCATCATTGTTAACTTCTACATAGTTTTCTCAAGCTATATCCTTTACATGCATATGAAAGAAGGCTCATTCACCGCCACAGATATCGTTGTTATTCTTTTTGGATATATACTGGCTCTAACGTGGGCTTCCGGCATTTCATTCGGCTCTAAAGATCATTTAATCACGGCATTTCTTATCCCGCTATGCTTTTACCAATATCGATTAGCCCGCGAAGAAAGCCCTCATCGTTTTACGGCCGTAAGTAGTGTTTTTCTAGGCGGCTTAGCCATTTGCCTTAAACCACATTACGGCATCATAGCAGCTGCGTTTTTTGTACATCGCCTATACACCACGAAGTCTATTTTCACATGTATCAAGAAGCCTGACTTTTGGGGTCTGCTTATAATCGGGTTGGCCTATATCGCTTTTGTCTTTGCTGTTACACCCGACTTTTTTGAAATTTTACCGGAAATTATTTCCATTTACAGTGTTGAACGGCCATTCCCGTTATATTATCGCTATTACTACGTACTTTACGGGCTGGTCGGCTTCATTTTGGCATTCTGGCTGTTTAAGGCTCCTTCAAATCAAAACTTAAAACACGCCACAATCGGATTTGCAGCGCTCAGCGCTCTCAGTCTCATACCCTATATATTGCAGGATAAAGGTTTCCACTATCAGGCTCTACCGACTTTATGTTTTGGTTCGGTGGCACTTTTTATCGCTATTTATGGCATTGCAAAAGATATTTCGGAAAAGGAAGACTTGGGATTATGGGCTGCTGCTGTCATTATAATCGTATTATTCTCGGGCTTCACATACGGTTACAAAGATCCCAAAATGACGAAGGGGCAATTTCTAGCACTCCCCCTTGTCGATGTCATTGATGAGAAAGCGTGGAATAATGTTTACGCAACTTACGACTTTAAAAACCTAATCATTGTTATACCGAAGGTTTCAGACCTAAAAAACGGCTCGCGCTTTGGGCAGTTATGGCCGCTCAACGGACTTGTTGAGAAACTAAAAACAGTTCAAGATGATGACGAAAGACAAGTGATCAAAAAACAAATGCTTGGATATGTCGATATGATTGTGGAAGATATGAGAAAGCACAAACCAAGCGTTGTCACGATACCGCAATTTAAAGACCCAGAAACGAATAAGCCTGCGAAAAAATATTACGAATTTCTGATGAAGCACGAAGAATTTAAAAAGAACATGGACAACTATACTTATGACAGCACAGTCTTATTTGATAGCAGCCTGTCATTAAAAAGTAGTGACCCAGATAAAATAATTCCGCATGATGTGTTTGTTTTAAAACGTGATCATTCATTATAAGAAATTCATTAAAGGCCAATCGTATGACAGCTACGAACAAAACGACAAAAAAACAGAAAAAAGAAAGCATCTCTATCGTTGTGCCTTGTTACAATGAAGAAGACGTTATTCAACTTTGTCATGATGAAATCACAAAGGTTGTTGATGATCTGGCCTATGATTTTGAGATGATCTACATCAATGACGGTAGTACGGATTCCACATTGGATATACTACAAAGCATCCGCAAAAAAGATAAGCGCGTCACGGTGATAAACCTATCCAGAAACTTCGGTAAAGAAGCCGCAATGACGGCCGGCATTGATAACGTTACCAGTGACGCCCTGATTATTCTGGATGCTGACTTGCAAGACCCGCCTGCCCTTATCCCTGACATGATCAAAATGTGGAAGGACACCGATGCGGATGTAGTATATGGGCAACGCATCATTCGTGAAGGTGAGACATGGTTTAAGAAATTCTCAGCCAATGGCTTTTACAAAGTCATAAATTTTATCGCGAGCAACGTTGAAATCCCTAAGAACACGGGGGATTTCCGCCTGATGAACAGGCGCTCTATTGATGCACTGGTACAATTACGAGAAAAGCACCGCTTCATGAAGGGATTATTCGCATGGATTGGCTACAAACAAGTGGCCTTTCAATATAACCGCGCGCCCAGAGCTGCAGGATACACAAAGTGGAGTTATACGGGGCTTTGGAATCTCGCCATGGAAGGGATTGCCGGCTTTAGCACCGTGCCCCTAAAAGTGGCCAGTTTTTTCGGGCTTCTTATATCGATTATGGCGTTTCTCTTTGGTGCATACATCATCCTCAAAACTTTAATTGCAGGCGTTGACGTCCCCGGTTGGGCAACCCTGACCGTTATGATCTCGGTTCTGAGTGGTATTCAACTACTCTGCATCGGTATTTTGGGTGAATATATTGGCCGCATCTTCGGAGAAGCCAAGAAAAGACCTCTCTATTTTATTGAAGATATTTATAAAAAATAACCCCCGCTTTCATTAAGACTCTTTCTTTCAATGATTTAAAACGCTATGATTCCGCCTACTGTGTACTTTTCTAATTTGCTTTTACGCTGTTGATCTGGAAAGGACTGCTTCGATGACCAAAAATGCCAATAAAATTATGCCAAAGTCTGGACAAAAATACAGGCTGATCACACGCAGTGATATGGATGGTTTGGTCTGTGGCATACTATTGAAGGAACTCGATCTTATCGATGACATCATGTTCGCCCACCCGAAAGATATGCAAGACGGCCTCATTGAAGTAGGCCCCGAAGACATCACCACAAACCTGCCCTATGTCGAGGCCGCGTATCTTTCTTTTGATCACCACGCCAGTGAAGCATCACGTGTTGACGGATCACCTGATAACCATGTGATTGATGTTGACGCCCCATCTGCCGCACGCGTTGTTTATGATTATTTCGGTGGTGCAAAGGCGTTTCCGCGTGTGTCTGAATCGATGATGGTCGCAGTCGATAAAGCCGACTCTGCTGATTTTAATAAGGAAGAAATTCTTTCCCCCGATGGTTGGGTTCTATTGAGCTTTTTGATGGATGCACGCACTGGCCTTGGGCGTTTCCGTGATTTTAATATCTCGAACTACCAACTGATGATGAAGCTCATTGATTTCTGCCGTGAGCATAATGACATTAACGAAATTCTGGCACTGCCAGACGTCAAAGAGCGTGTTGATCTTTATTACGAACATCAAATGAAATGCCGCGAACAGATTGAACGCTGCGCTGAGGTACATGATAATCTTGTTGTACTTGACCTCCGTAAAGAAGACACGATTTGGGCGGGTAACCGCTTCGTAATTTACGCGCTGTTTCCTCAATGTAATATCTCCATTCATATTTTATGGGGTAAGAACAAACAAAACACTGTCTTCGCAACGGGTAAATCTATTCTGGACAGATCAAGCAAGACAAATATCGGTGAACTCATGCTAGGATATGGCGGCGGCGGTCACCATGCTGCAGGCACATGCCAAATAACCAATCTGAAATCGGAAGATGTTCTTCAGGAATTGATTGCCAAAATCAATGCCGATGGATAAAGCGATTACACTATGAAACTTTTGCGTAACATCACAGGCTTTCGTTTTGCACTCTCAAAGCTTGCAAAGACAACATCATCACGCCGCAAGCGGCTTGCGGATGTCATTCGTCACGCCAACAAACACACGCCTTTTTACAAGGGGCGTTTTGACGCCTTTCTGGACAGTGAAAAAGACTTAACAGACGAAGAGTTTTTCTACGCTTTTAGTCACTTGCCAATTATCGGTAAACAAGACCTGAAAGATCATAACGACGCCTTCAAATCCGAACATTTAAACGACAAAGTTGATTTACTAAAAGACGGCAATACGCCTAGTTTCAAAGAATTTGTAAATCACATGATCGTGAAAAAAGACTTCTACACAACATTATCGACAGGTGGGTCGTCCGGCATTCCGACATATCGCTGGGTTGATTATGAAGATTGCAATATCTTCGCACAAAGCTTCCTGCATTCATTCAAGCTCAATGGTTGGAAACAGGGCGAAAGCTTCGTTGTTTATTATCCGATGAAATCCTACTTCACGAGCACATACGCCGATCACGCAAAAATGCTCAATCGGTTCTTTGGCTTTACGATGGTGCCGTTTGAAGAAGTCACAAAGGAAAGCGTTGAGAATCTTTTAAAGTCTTTGCGTGATACCAAATCCACACTGCTCGTTATCTTCCCTTGTGTCCTGCAACGTGTTGCGGAAATCATGCATAAAGAAAACATGACACCGTTTGAAAAACTGCCCTATATCAATGTCAGCGGTGAATTTTTCTTAGACTGTAGTAAAAACTTTATCCAAACTATGTTCCCGGACAGTGACATTCAGTGCACCTATGGCGCGGTCGAGTTTGGTGAGATTGCCCATCAAAACACACGCAGCAGTTTTGATTACGACGTATTTGATGATTATGTCTATCTGGAAAAAGGGCCGGATAATTCCATGCTCGTCACCGCCTATCACCAAAAGGCCTTCCCGCTTATTCGATACCGTATCGAGGATATGGGACAAGTCATAGACAATGATGACGGCACACAAATGATTAAATCGCTGGAGGGAAAAAATTCTGATTACCTCATTGGGGCAGATGGTTATATGTACTTCGCATCCTTCTTCAATAATTTCGTGAATGAACTGAACAAGGCACTGAACAACCCGATCATTCATTTCATGGTGCGCCACGGTGAAGAAAAAGCGCGTAATTATCTGGAATTAAATTTCGTGCTTAACGGTACGGGCAAAGAGGATAAAATCGAACAAGCCTCTCGCGAAGCGCTCAAAGATATTTTCGCCAATTTCGATGAAATCATGATCAACTTTCCAGATCACTTCGAACATGATTACACAAGAAAGTTCAAAATCATCGGTGAAGGTGACGGCATGGCAGAAGTTGTCGGCGGATATTACCAACGCAAGGCATCTTAAGTCATGAGCATCAAACCGCCCGCATTACAAAAAGGTGACACAATCGGCGTTTTTGCCCCGTCCAGTTGGGTTGAAAAAGACGATATTGAGAAATCTAAAAGCCATATCGAAAAGCTCGGCTATAAGGTTTTTGTTCATCCACAAACCTATGAGCGTGAAAACCAATCCGCTGGTACACACTTACAAAAATCACTCGCCCTTCAGGGATTATGGATGCGTGAAGACATCAAAGCCATCTGGGCGGCAGGCGGCGGCAACCGCTGCACGCATCTGTTAGAAACATTAAAGTTTGATCCGTTAAAGCGCGCGCCGAAGATCTTGGTCGGGTTCAGTGATGTAACCGCTCTACTGAATGCGATTTATGCCCATACGGATACAATCACATTTCACGGCCCCGTCTTTAAGAACCTACATAAATACGATCAGATAGATCATTTGCTGAACATACTAGGCGGTCAAACCGAAACATATCCGGTGACAAAAGATAATATTCTGAATGAAGGTAAGGCCGAAGGTAAACTGATTGGCGGTAATTTAAGCCTGTTTCAGTATCTGCCACAAACTCTGCCCAATGATTTTTACCAGCATGCCATTTTATTCTTGGAAGATTGCAACGAAGAAGTCAGCCGGATTGACCGTATGATTTTGCATTTAAAACGTCTGAAAGTATTTGATCACATTAAGGCTCTGGTATTTGGTGAATTTACATCCCTGCAGGATTCTACCCGCCCCTTTGGCTATACGATAGACGATATCATTAAGGAACATACTGAAAAGCTCGATATACCCATCTTATATAATATGCCTTTTGGCCATGGCGCGAATTTATACAGCTTCCCCATTGGTACGAAAGCCTCTATTGATACGGACAAACAAACATTTGAACTATCTGAGGCTGCTACAAAAGCTTAACTCTCATCAAGAGCCTTATAGGCTTTCGCGTCAAACGCCTCATGCCCTCCCCAAAAATCAGTATGGGACAGAAGTTTTTTATCGCCTGAGAAAACCAACTCACTCATACCTTCTATCGCATGTGTCGATTTTTCACTTTTAATCAAACCCTTTTTCTTAACCTGGAATGAAAACGACCAAAACATATAGGCCGTCATATCGCGCCGCCCCCACGTAAAGTCATAAACCTTGTACCGCGTGCCCTCATACATCTTAAGGCGCCCCATCATAATATGGGCCAAACCCGATGCGCCTTGCCCCCTGCGATAGGGATCTTGAAAAATGAAACCATCCTCAACGAGAGGCTCAAACAACGCGAGTGAGCGCGCATTTTGCTTTTCAAACGCCTCGATGTAGTCTTCTAAAGGCTTTTGCAGGCTTAAAATTGTGTCAATCATCGTCTCTTACCTTTAATACTCTACAGTAAGAGCTTTTACAGAATTTCATAGATGAAACTGGCTGAAAATCACATAAAAATACAAAAAATATTTAACATTATGTAAATAATTCCATTTTTAGCCCTTATTAAGTTGAAAATTTCCGAATTTTTTGATACAATGCGTCACATGTTGAGTTAGGGAAAACGGTTAAAAAGCACGCTGAGCAGCCATTTCACGATAGCAGGTTGCTCATTTTTTATCCTGAAATTTAGGTTAGCATATTTAATTCTTATTGAAGAAAAAGGTGATAGATTATGGCTGGTAATGATAATTTCGATTTTAAAACAGGCGACAACGTTGTTTACCCTGCTCACGGTGTGGGTCAGGTTGAAGGCGTAGAAAAACAAACAATCGCCGGTATGGAACTAAGCCTATATGTTGTTGGTTTTGAAAAAGACCGCATGCGTTTGAAAATTCCAGTAGCAAAAGCAGAAGAGTCAGGTCTTCGTAAGCTAAGCTCTAGTGATTGTCTGGATGACGCGCTTGAAACATTGAAAGGCCGTTCACGTGTACGCCGTACAATGTGGAGCCGCCGCGCACAGGAATATGAACTTAAGATTAATTCTGGCGACCCTGTATTGATCGCAGAAGTCCTTCGTGACCTAAAGCGTAACACAGAAGAAGCTGAGCAATCCTACAGTGAACGTCAGATTTACCAATCTGCACTGGAAAGATTGGCACGTGAAGTTGCTGCTGTTGATAAAATCACAGAAGATAAAGCAACGGAAAAGCTGGAAGACATTATGGGTAAAATCAAAGCCCCAGCTAATGTTGAAGATACAGCAAAGGCGGCTTAATCAACCACAGTTGATTAACATATAAAGTTTTTATTAAGGCGTATTGAAGGTAATTCTTTCTACACGCCTTAATTTTATGTACTATATAAGTACCTTAGAGAGATTCCTCTCGTCCCCCCAGTAACTTATTCGCGTATCTGATTTTGAGTATAGACGTAAAAACCGATAGCCGTTTTTCATCTTTAGGCCATGCTAAACGCATTTTGGCCATATCCGCCATCCACGGTGAATTGGATAAACTCACCCATCTTCACGATACAATATTTCCGCACATACAAGTTGGTGACCGCGTTATCTACACAGGTAACTATATGGGCTATGGCGAAAGCTCTGTTGGTGTGATTGATGAAATGCTCTCATTCAGACGGGCTGTTTTGGCCAAACGCGGCATGATCCCCAGTGATCTAATCTATTTGCGCGGCGGTCAGGAAGAAATGTGGCAAAAGCTTTTGCAACTTCAATTCGCACCCGACCCGACAAAGGCACTCGTCTGGATGCTTGGCAACGGTCTTAAGAATACGCTTTATGCCTACGGACTTTGCCCACATGACGGGATAGAAGCCTGCCGTCAGGGCATTGTCGGCATTTCACAATGGACAACCAAAATAAGAACACTGTTTAAGAACAATTCAGGTCACGAAGCGTTCACAACACATTTGGTGCGCGCGGCATTTATGCCGGAAACATCGGACTATCCGATGTTATTTGTGCATGCTGGTATTGATTGCGCTAAGCCATTAACCAATCAAGGTGACAACTTTTGGTGGGCGCATGATAAATTTGATCATATTGAAAAATCGTATGATCCGTTTCAAAAAGTGGTACGTGGATATGATCCCACCCATAACGGCATTCAGTATAACGGTGTGAAGGCCACAATAGATGGTGGATGTGGTTTTGGCGGCACATTGGTTTGTGCCGTTTTTGATGATCAGGGTAATGTTATTGATAACCTGCAATGCTGATCTTTATTCAACCACAACTTTATAAAGCCTGTTCGCAACAACCTCTTCACGCGGGCCTAAGCCGTTAAGAACGCGGAAACGGTCTTCCTTATAATCATCTTGTGCCATGCGCTTAGACAATGATGCGACACTATCCCCCGCTCTGCTCGTTACCACTTGAATTCTATATGGCCGCAGAGAATTTTTCTCCGCATTGGTTATCCGATCAAAGCTGTATGTTGCAGATTTAAGCGCACTAAGATGTGCGTTGCTGGCATTTGAAGGCATAACAATTTGGAAACGCGCAACTTGTGTCGCGTTCCACTGAATAGCGACAAGCCTTAAATTCACGGTTTTACCATTCGCGCTACCTTGCAGCGATGTTGTTGCCGCCTTCATACCATTAATCGTGATATTTTCTGATACGACTGACGGCTGATCTTTCAACCACACATCACGCAAAAACCTGAGTGGCGCCAACTTCTCTTTATTACCTGCAAAGTCAAAAATAATCGCGCCGTTATTTGGCCCCTTTGCGATAATCTGAGAAGGCTGATTGATTAACTTATACCCATCAGGCACAGAAAACTTAAAACCCATATCAGGGTGATAGAAAGATTGCCCGCGTACAAACCCCTGCGCAGCACTGTCGCCGTAAATCATACCGCTGATCATGCGAAGGTGCTCATCCCTATTCACGATACCTTGCTGTGCATATTTCTGTGCTTCTGAAATCGTTAGCCCTACACGCTCTCCTGTAGCAGGGTGCGTTGAGAAGAAGCTGTTTGCACTCGAAGAAGCACCTGAACCGGACAAACGCGCCTGTAAGGCACTATCCGCCTGTAAGCTCTTTAAGAACCCGGTCATACCTGTCGGGGCATACCCACTGCGACTAAGGTATCTGATCCCCAGATTATCCGCTTCGCTTTCCTGACCACGAGAATATGATTTCAAATACAGATCACTCCCCACGCCCAAAGCCTGACTTACGCCAGAGCTATCAATGACAGCCGATAGGATAGACGCCCCTATCGTTGTCGCCAAGCCACGCGAATAACGCTCCGCCGAATGACGCCCTGTAATATGCCCGGCCTCATGCCCCAACACAGCGGCAAGCTCGGATTCGCTGTTCGATAAAGCCATTACACCACGCGTCACATAGATATAGCCCCCCGGCAATGCAAAGGCGTTCACGATCGGGCTATCCAATAGATAAAACTTATATTGAACATCAGACCGTTCAGTGTTTTGAACAACTTTCTGACCAATGTTGTTCACGTAATTTTGTAGCTTCTGATCTTTATAAAGCCCATATTCCTTCATGACTTTTTCATGTTCCTGCGCCCCGATTTGATTCTCTTGTGCGGGTGACATAAAGGCGGTGAATTGATTTTCACCAGTCGCAGGATTAGTTGAACACCCCGCCAACAGATGTGCTGAAACAAGAATTGAAAATATATGTAAGAAACGCTTGATCATATTGCCCCGACACGTTCTGATGGTTTGATGAAAAAGATTTTAACGATAATTCTTGCTTTTACCACCTTATTCTTAAGCTTTCCTGCGGGGGCTCAGGACTTGATCTTGCCTAAAGGTGACTTTGAGGCGATGCGCAAAACAGGCCTTGCGACAGTCACCGAAGTTGTAAACCCGATCACGGTAAAATTAGAAGATGGACGTTTCATTCATTTGGCGGGCTTGGATTTCCCTGATCTTGATTATTATGATCCCGGTGATCTTTCTGTTACCGCACAAGAAATTCTCGACGACTTTTTGAAGAGTCGTAAAGTTATTATCTATCAAACGACTGTCTCTTATACACATCTCCGAGCCCACGAGACGTCTGAGTATC